>NZAS01000110.1 GCA_002686195.1 Candidatus Pacearchaeota archaeon
GCATCATTCGGCGCACTGTCACCAACCCATGTCCCACCAACATCTGTAGCAGAAATGAATAGCCGATCTTCCAGACCATCATCCAAAGAACCAGCCATCACTAAGTAGCGTCCATGAGCAACAACAAAACGAGCAATCGGTGTGTTAGTGTTGGTTTTGTCAGCCAAATCCTGTAAGAAGGTAACGTTCATACTGGTGTCGATGATGAGTGGCTTGTTGACTCCATTACAGACAATCAACGATCCATTGAATTGTGCAAAACTAGCGAAAACTGTAGTGGCCCATCCAGACGGAGCCCCAGGCAACGCTCCGGCCAGGTTATCATTCCAAATCTCTGTAACAATCCCGGAGCTATCGATCTTAACAAGCTTGCCGTTGGCTCCAACACAAACGATAAAATTGTTAAAGTACTCACAATTGATGATTTCGTCTAGGTAGTCTTCTGTGTCAGCAAACAATCGGGTTCCCGGACGAACGGAGTTTGATCCGTCAATACTTCGTTGCATGTTCTCTAAAAGCTTGGAGAACTTGGTATCAAGATTCAAGTCATTGTCAACAACATTCCACCCACCACTGAAGTCACGGATGGTAGCATCAAGTAAGACATTCTTCCGCTGGACTTGCGGGGGCTTACCGTCTGGGCCTTGTGGGAATAGAAATGTATCCATTAGAACGGAATCTCATCATCTAGGGAAATTGGAACCTTGTCTTTTGTCTCCTTAATCGTCGTGTCCACGGTCTGTGCGGGCTGGTGAGTTAGTTGTTTCGGAGCTTCCGGTTTCTGACGGAATCGTTTGACTAGGGCATCGAACAACGCCTTCCCCTGCTTTATAGCCTTTGGCGCTTTCGATAGTTGTGTTGGTCCTGGGAGGAATAGCCCTTCCTTGGCATCTATGGCAGCCCGAGCAGCCAGGTCCATCGCGTCTTGAGGGGTGACATCCCTGAACACGTCGTCACTGGGCTCGTCGATGTATCGCTCTCCTTGAGCTTCTTCAAATGCCTTGTGCCAAGGATGGTTTGCGAATAAGTCCCTGTCTCTGGCACGCAAGTCTTCAAACAATCCTTTGGAAAGTTCCCAGAGCTTGTTCCTTCTTTCGTCTTGAACTTCCCAACCAAGGTGCCCAGAAGTGCGACCGGCTTCGGCATCGTATATGTCCTGTTCCGCCCGCAACTCTTCGTAGGCCTCCATATCGGTAAGCGGCCCCCCTTCTCTTGTCTCCCCCACATAGTATAGGTCTAAGAAGTCAGCTAACTCTTTCGCAGCACCAGGATACGCTATGGGCTCCTCTGGAGGATTCGTTACGCGCATATCCATACTAATATAATCCTCCAAGTCTATCTCATTAAACAGCTCACCAGAGCCGTAATTGAGGTATGGCTCCTCAAGACTGGTTGCCGATGTTTTGTGCGCGTCACTCAAGCCCTTGCGAATACGATCGAACAACTCGTAGTCAGAGATTCGGTTCGCATAGTCCCTCTTGTACCCGATCTGTTTCAGAGCATCGAGGATTACCGGATACCTGTCTTGTCCTCTCGCATGGATCAGGTCATTCATAATCTGTTGGGCCATCGCTTCGTTCGAAGAGGCTGCCGGGACGAGTCCTTCGATAGCCTTCATTAAAGGGCTTGCCATCGGCAAAGCAGCAGCTCCTCCGCCCATAAGGCGCAGGAAAGCCCTTCGCGTGATTTCGTCCATCGCCATCCATCAGTCTCTTGGGCCTTGTAGGAATAGGAATGTGTCTATTAGAAGGGAATCTCATTTGTATCTATAAATTTGCTTACATCTTGGTTACGCATAAATCTATCTACAAAATCTCCTGCTAGTCTTGGATTAGTATTCTGTAGACTTTGTAATTTGGGAGCAATATCTTGTATTTTTGCTCCACCTTGTACTGCCGCCACCAACTCATCAAATAATCTTTGTTGTGCCACCATTGAAGGATCAGCTCTTGGAGTTACTCTTGCTGCACCTTCAATGTCATCTAATATAGTTTCTATAGAGTAATCTGGACCACCAAAAGGATCGCTATGCTGTGTTACAGCAGTCGTCCCAGTGCCTCTGGTAATAGCATCTGCCTCATTAAAACCTTTCTGATTTCTAGTAGCCATACCGACTTGCCCATAGGCATCATCGATGAACTGTTGTAGCTGATAGACCTTTTGCCTTGGTTCGTCTACTAAAGCAGCCCTCGCGGCTAACGGGTCTGTGCCTTGTGCAGCATTTGCAGCGGCTCTACTAGATGTAACAGCTTGGGCAGCCGCTCCCGGATCGGGGATAACGCCTACAGTTTCTCCCGCAGGGTTTACTATTCGTTGTCCTGCACCACCGGCGCGAGACAGAGTATTCTCGCCCTGCGCCATAAGCCTTTGTAGGATTGCTTGAAGAACTGCATTGCTAGGAGGCATCTCTACAACTCCACGAAACTGAATGTTTTCGGAATACTCGTCACCGGATCAAGGCTGATCGGGGCACTGTTGAAGTTGTTCTTGAGTTGCTTCACTCTTGCTTCAAACAAGAGTTGGAACTTCTGCGTTGCATTGGGATTGGTGCCATCGTCTTCCAGATAGTCAAACACCGCTCCCAAGATTAACGCTTGGTCGTCAAAGTCAACCTCAACAGTGGAAGTGAATGTAGCTGGTCTAGTACGATAGCCCACTACAATGTCACCCGTGGATGCTAACGGCCAGACCCTAAACACACGAGTCGTCTTATTGTCGAATGTTGGCCCTAACGCTTCATAGTGAATGGGCGTTGTGCCAGCCAGTTCGAAAGGATTAGTCGTCAGCTTCGAAATCTTTGTCAAAGCCGTGTTGGAGTTCTCCGGGAAGACCACGGCGATGTCTTCAAATCGTTTAATGAGATCAGTTAAGTCTGTAGTGACGACTCCTAACGTTGCGTCAAGAGTCCACTGCGACCAACTAAAGAACTGAGGCCAAAAGACCTCATCAAACAGAACATCGAACTTGTGCTGAATCATTTCAGCAATTCGATCTTCCGCGTATACTTGCACACCTGTACCGGCCACCATTGACAGGCGGTCGGCTGTTCGTGCGACTAGTTGTGTTAGCGTTGCCATAAGAGTAGTGGGCGGGGAGGAAAAGGGGAGGACAAAACCTCCCCGCCCATCCTACTTAGCCGTTGAACTGTTCAATACCGTGGAGATCGGTGGTATTGACCTTGCAACGGACTTCATAGGACTTGCTTCCGTCACAAGCGGAGGTCACGCGGATCGTGCCGCGAGTATCTTCCGTTGTAGCGGTTTGCGTGGCTGTATCGTCGCCCGCAACAAAGCAAAGAGGCTCGACAACGATTGAGCAGTTGTGCGCGCCCGCCGTGGGAGTTCCATCCCCGGAGATGCCGATTGCTTCATGGGCATCGACGCGGTTGGTAGCCCCATCGTCGTCGGTAGTAGCGGTATCGCTATCCGCTTCCGCAACCGCAGCCGTCGTACCAAGCACAAGGCTTAGTCCAGCGACATCAGTTGCCCCGACAACGACAGTAGCGGTCTGCACACCACTCATCAGCGTTGTAACAATGGAGTGAACTCCAGTGATCTGTCCTGCGAAGGGACAAGTAACCACAACATCGGCTCCCGAAGCAGTACGAACTGCATCGACCTCCACAAACACTTCGAAAGGATCGTGTGGGAAAGTTACATCGTCTTCAGTGTAACCAATGATCGCTTCGGTCTTATAAGGAAGACCAAGACGGTCAAACCAACCAATATCGCAAGTGTCACTGGCTTGTCCGGCAGCAATGTTGAGGGTATCCACGAACTTGAACGCTTTGTTTCCGTAGATAACCGTTGTACCGGAGAGGGTGAGGTTTTCTCGCATTGCTTGACCGAGATAATCCCGGCCAATGATGGTGCAAACGTGATCGGAGCCAGCCGAGCCAGTAGCCGTGAGGCACCGACCGTAAGTGGCGTCAATCATGCCCGAAGTTGAGGTAAGAGAAGTCGAACTACCGTCGAACGTACTCTTATAGTCCGCAGACGTATAAGAGGTCGCCGAGTTGGTAGCCGACACCCCATCCCAAATCCCGTCGGCATCAAGCGCAGCCGGGGCACCTAGGTATGCGATATGCTCGTCTCCCACGACATCAGCAGCAAATTCCATGTTGGGAACGTACTGATTGATGCTTCGCGGGTAGTAAGTCGCAAGGACTTTAGTCATCGCCTAGTCTCCTTAGAGGTTAGCGGCGGTGTGGGAGCGTCCACGTCCAGAGATTGATTCTGAGCGAGACTTCAAACTTTGTCCTCTCGCGGCACCTGCATCGTCACCAGTATCCATGTTGACTAATGTAGGCTCATTCAGAAAACCCTGTCGCTTCATCTCTTCTTCCGTCCACACATGAACAGAGGCTCCGTTCGGGAAATAGACCATCCAACCTGCATCGACAGACTCTTCGTGTTCGTCAAATCCGCCTAGCAGCTTTTCGTTCCCTTCCTTGTCAAGAACTGGTTCGCCTTTAGCGTCCCGTTCGATCTTCGGAGTGACT
Organism: Candidatus Pacearchaeota archaeon; assembly: GCA_002686195.1. The sequence goes on from NZAS01000110.1 coordinate 4,502, forward strand.
AACGAACGTTGCCTCTTGCCCTTGAGCTTGTGTACTTCAAAGCGTGGCTTGATGTTCTCATTCATCCCCTTATTCCTTTCACGCCTAGGCGTTAATCAAGTACGCATGAGTACGGAACGACTTCCACAGGCACCACTGTCCCTGCCACACAATACGACGGCCATGAGCGTCAATCGTCCATGGGGCGACCAACTCTTTGACCTTCATGTTGACGTGTTTGAGGACGTGCAAGCGGAGGTACTTGCTGTTGATGAAGTACGCGGCGTTAACCGGGCAATCCTCATCGTACAGCATGGGAATGTTCTGGTGTTTGACGCCAGAGAATCCCAAGTCCATCATCTTCTTGCCAGAGTTCGACTCCGACAGGTGAATGACGATCTTATCGCGCACTGCGGTTCGATAGTGCCGATACAAGTTTCTGCCAGTGAGGATGACATCGGGCTTGTCGCCTTTCAGCGTCAAGTCCATAAGAATGTCGTCAAAGGCTTCTTCAATGTTCGTACTATCGAGGTTGCTGTTGAAGTCGTATGCAGAAGTGCGCCACTGGGTTTCATTGGCACGGTTGATCGTGCCAACAGTCCCCGTAGTGGGATCAGCAGGAATAAGAAGTGCGAGTCCCTGCGGGTCAGTGCCCGCTCCCGAAGCGTAGAGATATTCGGAGAACTTCTCCTTAATACTCTCTTCAAGAACGTCGATCTTGGCTTTCATCAGTTTGAAGATTTGAGCCGCGCCACGGTTCTCATCTTCTTCCTGATCTGAAATCACAACTGAACCGCCTACGCGAGCCCAGTTGTAGGTTACAGTGTCGAACTCACTCGTCTGAGCAATCGGCTGTTCGTCGAAGTACTCATACGAGGTGATGTTCGGATTACGACCCAACGTCAGAGGGTTCGTAATCTCATGTCCACCGTCCTCAAACTCCACTCGGCTGTTCGCAAAAGCCCACGCCATAAGCGCATTGGACTTGATAGAAGCTAGGATCAGCTTCTTGCGAGACTTAGTGAGGGTAGATTCAAGAACAGTGGCAATCGGTGTGCTTGCCATTGCTTGTTCCTAACTAGTCGTTTATACCAGCTTCAGCCATCGATTCCTTGATGATGTCATCGAATGACTTACTTACATCGGCCACTACAGGGGTGTCAGTTGTATTACCAACGTTAACACCGCCTTCGGGCGGTTGCGGCGTATTGTCACCGGGAGCAGGGGTTCTCGCGGTCGCTTCTTGCTGCAACTGCTCCAGGGATTTCGTCCAGTCTAATCCTTTTGCAAGGTAGTAGTTCTGGAGTTTGTAATACGCGGCTTCTGGCGACAAGCTAGGTTCTTGTGTGAGAAGTCGGGCGAGTGACCCTTCATGCACGGCAGCATCGGGATGTTGGGTTGAAAACTCGTTGTAGATTTCAAGAGCACGATTATCTGCCGCTTGTGTGTCAGCTCGGGTTTGGTGTTCGCTCAAAAGTGGAGCAAGCGCCGTATCTAGCATTTGCTTGACGGCAGAAGCATCCATGTTGCTGCCACCAAGCGCATCTATATTATGCCCTGCTGCTTGGGCCTGTGTCAATAGATATTGTATCGTGGCAACGGGATCAGTTTTGTAGGATGCTACGATCTGGGCACCAGTCGTAAGCTCCTCTGGAGAGAGGCTATACTGTGTGCCAAGATTGCCCGCAGCACTAATAGCCTCGATTTGAGCCTTAGAAGTGTCTAAGTCTCTTTGGAGACTGTCTGCCCTTGCTTTCTCCCTTTGCGCCGTTTCGTAGAAGCGCCTTTCTTTTCCTCCTTCGGCGATAACGTTTCCGTCTCGGTCGGTGAGGGCTTGGGGACCAGCAGACGGCCTTGTTCCTTGGTCTGTTCTAGTGCCTTCCGCAACACCTTGTTTACTACCGGCTCCTTTGCCCGTTCCTGTAGTGCCCGTCGCCTCTGTACTATCTGTCGTGCCAGCTTCCGTGCTGCTAGTGGATTCATCCCCTTCTCCGATGCTATCTAGGATAGCCTCATCAGTCGAAAGAACGACTTCTTCTTCTTCTGTATCTTCAGCCATAACTCTTCCCCTTACTGTGCAACAGGTGGCGTCTGTGGCGGCGCACCCTGCGGTGATGCAGAACCATTACCACCTTGAGGCTGTTGCGCCAAGGCTGCCTGTAATGCTTGCTGCGGCGGAACTCCTGATTGGATAGCAGCTTGTACTTCTTGCTTCACTTCAGGAGGTAGTTGCGCTAGTAATTGTTTAAGCTGTTCGGGACTGGCATTAGCAACTTCCAGCCCGCCTTGGGCACCATCACCAGGAGTTGTTTGTTCTGCTCCAGCCTGTTGCATGACAGCATCAATAAGCTCCTGCCAGTCTTCCTCTCGCATGGTGATTTCATCAAAAGCTTCTTGCATGACTTCAAGCATGACTTTGAGGACAGGCCCAGGTGCTGCGTTGACAAACTGACCAAGAACTTGTCCAAGCTCAAGAGCCTCTTCTTTCTTCGCAGCACTGGTCGGCTTCTTGGTAGAACCACCTACAACCTGCATAGAGAGTTGAGAGATTTCTGCCCTCTCCATATTCTCCCACTGTTCTCCTTCTTCGCCAATGAGAGAGATGACATCATCTCTAGACATATTCATCAAGCAGAGTTGTGTAACTCCCCAGTAAATGGCACCAATCCAGTCTTCAATCTGGTCAGACTTCTCATCTACACGCATGTTGGCGGATTGAGTGTTAGCTTGTACAGCGGCCTTGTTTGTGTTTGTCTTGAACTGTTCACCACGGAGAACAGCACCAACAGATGAGATACGATCAATCGCCCGATACTTAGCTTCCTTGTCGAAAATCTTTTCGAACTGGAGTGACGGAGGAACGATTGACGCGATTACATCGTTCAGCTTAATGTCTGTTGGGACATTGAGTCCTCTTGCTGTACCGTCATCGCCATTAAGCACAGCGGTCGCATCTTCCTGTGATATCACATTGCTATTGTAGAAGATGTTACGTCTGGCCCAACGACGGGCACGGCGATCCTCGTCGGTGATCTCATTGATGGCATCCTGTTGATCCAGATAATATGTGACCTCACCTTTAGTGAGTGGACCGTTAGGACTTTCAAAGAATGTGAGCGGGAAGAACGGGAAGTAGGTGTCAAGACTTAGAGGATCATCCCAAACCCAGATCGGCCACGTCCAATCCTTGCTGTTGAACATGAGAACACGGCGAGTCACTTTATCCCAGACGATGTAGACTTTAGTCATCTTCGCCTTGTTGAATGACTCTTCATCAGCGAAGCCAAACGACTTGGCAGTGCTATCCTTGTCTTCGGAGAAGATACTGAAGTTGTCAGCGTTCTCAACCCCTTCATCGCCTTCAAGAGTGGCCTTCATAACATGAGAAGGCTGGAAGATGGACTTGTATTCCTTGCTACTCCTTCCTTTCTTAGCATACTTGGCTAAGATGTATTCAGTAGGTAGCATGTCCTCTTCAATGACCCAGTTAGCATCAGAGAGGTCGATCTCCTTCGCATTGGGATCAACAATGATCTCAAAAGGCGTCTTGACCTTTGCGAACGGCCCAGAAGGCTGTAAGATGTCGATAGACTCTTCAAGAGCTTGTAGCTTGCCTTCAATCTCGACAATCTTCTTGGCGTCTTTAGCTTTCTCTAGTTCCTTGGACAACTTCCCCAAGTCAATCAGAGCTTGCTCACTACTCTCCGCCTTGTTCGTCCAACCAATCTTGACCCATGCCCGATTGGTCAAGAGACAGGTAACAACAGCTCGTTTGGCCTTCGGCTTCATGTTGATGCCGGGAGCCGCCTTCCGAGCGCCTAAGACATTTACGAGGCGCTCAAGGATAGTAGCAAGGGGCTTCCTGGCCTCTACATTGGACGTGAACTCTGCTCTAGGGTTCCGAGCGTACAACGCGGGCACCATAGTCGTCACATTGGCGAAGACGACGTTCTCTGTCTCTGTAATGTTGTCGTTGAGTTTCCGATTGCCTCTGGTGTTGCCAGAAGCGTTTTCTTGTCCCTCTCTATGAGGGAGTTGGTCGTTCTCAAAGTACCTTATCGCTTCCGACCACGCCTCACGTACATCTTTAGTATGCACCTGGCCTTGCGCCACGCGAGACTTCCAAACCTTGCCCGTTGCTTTGGAAACGGGGATCTTACTATCACCCACAACGCGATAAGCAGGATCACGCCGCTTACGACGGCGAGAGGGCTTTGCGTCTCCGAGGGATGCGTCAATGGTTGCATCTACCTCTTCAGGAATTTGATCGTCTGCCATCAGTTTACTACCTGCAACATTGTCTCAAACGCTTGGATAGGCGTTTGGCCTTGGGAGAGGAAAGCGTCGAAAGTCTCCGTAACTTCTGAAGGCTCTACACGGCCTTGAGTCCGGCGGATCAGAGCATTAAGAAGTTCTGACTCTTCGGGAGGACGTTTTGCCGCGGGTGTTGGAAGGCTCTTCTCTGGCATACTCTCCCTTAAGAAGTTGCGAACATCTCCTTCAAAGTCTGTGGGAGGCCCTTCAACCGCTCCAACGTTTCTAACTTTTGGAGGCTCAGGTGGAACGTCGTCAATGGATTTAAGCATTTCAATCATGTCTTGGGTGATGCCTTCTCCCTCTGACAGTCGGGGAGTAGTTGTCTGCTTAGTCCTGAAAACCGTTCTCGCACCTTCTGGGACTACGGGCTGCCCACTAACGCCAAGGTTAAGAGTTCCTTGCGACCCTTTTAACGGTCTAACCAGTCGGTCCTCGATTGCCAACATAGCATCCAAGTCTTTCGCTTTCCAAGCCTCGTCCACTTTTTGAGAGATGTCCCTTCTAGTAGCGAACATCCTTTGTTTATAGGGCGGCAAAGCTTCAAACTCTCTCTTAGAGATGCTGCCGAAAGGAACTCCTAAATCTCTTGTTAAAGGATCAAGATGCTTTTCGAAAATACGTTTGCGGACTTCATTCACTTGTCGAGCTTTCGTCGCAACCTTTGCTTCAAATCCTGCAACATCTCTGTCCATCCCAACGCCTTCTTTGTTCAGGATGGCGCGGATGTTTTGCACGTCTTCCGCTTGCTCCTTCCCGAAGAGATCAAGCATGGACTCTTGAGTTTCCGCGGCGTCCATTGTTTCTTTGCCCTTTGGCACAGAACTTTTTCTCTGAACACCCTCGGCTGGCCCTTTCATCTCGTCTGTAGAAGGTTCGCCTCGTCCTCCACTTCTCTTCTTGGCGGGAAGGACGTGTCGAGACTCACCCTTCTCCAGCAATGGATTAGCCGGTTGTCCTCCGGGCTTCACCTTGTCTCCCGGACGCACTTTCGCGTCTATAGGGTTGAACTCCGTCCCAGGCTGTGGGCCAGCAAACGTATTGTCTTCGCTGAACACGTTTGGAGGAGTTGCCTCACTTTTAACGTTACCTGGGCCGCCTTTAACTCTCGTCGCTGGATCAAATTCTTTAAGTCGGGTCTTCAAGAACTCAAGGTAGCTTAAGGTGGATTCAGAAGGCCCAAACGGAGAGGTATCTATTTGTTCTTGAACTTCAGCGATTAACGCTCGGATACCATCGGGGTGTTTAGGGAAAGTCCTTGGAGGAGTAACCTCTGCTTCTTCTGCCATGCCTTCAAGTAAACTACGCTCACTAGACATCTTAGGAACAGACTTTCCTGTGCTTCCTTCTTTCTTGCCTTTAGTGCTGACAGGGCGGCCAGTTTTAGCTTCTTGAGCGTGAACTTTTGCAAGCCCCTCAGCTTCTTTACCCGCCTTCTCAACAGCAAAGTCTGGTGCTTGTCTGGTTTCTAGAGGATCAGCCCCGAAACGGAAAGAATCCTCTGGCCCTACTCCTGAAGAATGAAGAGGCAGTGCCCTAGAGCCACTGGAAACTCCCCCACCACTTTGTAACTGTTTAATGACGGCTTCATCTGTGAACTCTGTTTTGCCTTCAGCGTGCGGCGGGCGTGTTCCACCACCAACAGGAATGTCGTCAGACAGAGGAACTTCAGCACGCTTTTTCCCGCCACTGAGCAACACTCGAATAGCCTCTAGAAGAGCATTACTAGCCATGACGAACAGACCTTCTCTCTTCTTGTATGTCTCGTTCGCCCCACTTGAACCAACCAACCTTCTTAGGTTCAGAGGCTACCAAGAGCTTGGTAATGTTAGGACGGTTGGACAGCATGTACTTGGTAGTGTCCATAGCGTGATCGTCCTTGTCCACAGGCTTGTCGATCTGTTCCCCTGTGGTGTTCTTTTGCCAGTAGTAGTCACTGATCTCATCAATCCACCATTCGAGTTTATCGGAGACATACAAAAACGGTGCATTGTACTCCCCGGTGATGGGATTTTGATGGTTCCGCTGTGGGATGAGATACTGATTGACCTTAACAATTCCATTGGTGATGTCATTGTTGCCTCGGATACACATGACTCCTTCTTCTAACATCATGTCTGCAATAGACTTGCCGACAAGCTTCTTGCCGACAGTCTTGCGACGGAAGATGTCAGGATCAGCGAGAACCATGTTTGAGGCGTCTAACGAGTACTCTTCCCGCTTCTCTTTAATGCAGTCGAGATGTTCTTCAAGAGATTGTTCCTTCTCGTACCCGCCGTCCATGAGGAAGACGTTTCCATGATTATCAACAAAGCCACAGAGATAACAAAAAGGAACAGCAAGTCCATAGTCGTACCCTTCCAAGATTGTTAACTTGTCAGCGGTGATCTGGAGCTGCCTAAAATAGTGTTCAATGGAATGATGGGACAGGACGTGGACAGCTTCGTTGAAGGCAGGGTAGACCAAGCCTTCGTAGCTCGCCCACTGTCCTAGCAGGAAACGAGAACGCATTTGGCCTTTGTAGGATGCCTCAAGCGTCTTAATATAATCCTCTTCGAGGTTTTCCTTGTTTTCATATGTTGAGCCTTCAAATAGGTCAACAATCGGAACCGGAAGCTTGTTTTCGTCGAGTAACATCTTCCCGTTTTCATCAGTCTCACAAAGCAGGTCGTCATTCAAGACACCGTTCTGAAGGTCATGGATGGGCTTGACGATCTTGCGATACACCCAGTTACGAGTTGGGTTGGTAGTGATAATGAACTGGCGAGGCCCAGTAAGGGGCATCGTGGGATCGTCGCCCTCGTATCTCGCCATGCCACGAAGCCGTCCTAAGAGATCGAGGAAGTCCTTGTGGACGATCTCTGGGTCTTCCATCTGGTCTACTACGATAAAGTCGTAAGTAGCGGACAATAAGTTGGAAGTGGTAGCTTCCTGTTGCTTTCCCTGCTGTGCTATGTACCGGAAGTTGATGGTCGTCCCGTTCTTGAGTGTGCATGTGTTACTCGCATTGGCACTCTTGGGGAATGATTCAATCCAATCGGAAGGACACCACTTGATAAACTCTTTACGTAAAGTATCATTTAACTTGGGATACGTCGAACGCGCCGCAAGAATGTTTGCGCCGGGGTAGTCTTTAGCAACTTGATCCAACTTGATACAAGCGGCAGAGGTCTTGCCATTAGCAAAACCCCCACCGTACACTTGTATCTTTGCGCGGGACTTGAGAAACCTATCTTGTAGGCTGTCCCTATGAAGACTGAATACTGGCACTAGAGTACGCCAGGAAGCGACTCAACGAGATCAGCAAGCCTTCGGAGTACTCTGCCAATGAAGCCCGCCACTTCTGGGGACAACCAAGTGATGCCGGCACCGGTAGAGAAAAGAGCAGTCTTGGGATTCTCTTTGGCGCTCTTCACAACCACTTCGGCCACGTTTGGGAGAACGCCTTTCGCATACTTCCATGCAGTCGGCCACATAACAAACCTCTTGCTAGTTACGGAATAATTGCTACCCAATCCGCGCTAGTGAGGGCGTCCGCGTTGAAATCTCCATCAACACGCTTGCCAACATAGTTCGTATCGGAAGCAACGTCGTGCGCGATTTCGCCAATGTAAGAGGGGGTGAGATTGGCAATCACTGTTGCAGCACCGCGATTGACACTGCTAAGTTTGTTCTCAGGGCCAGAACCGTTTCTTCCCCCTCCGTTGCCGCTGGCTTCTAAAACAGTCGCCATCAGAACTCTCCTTCTGGTGTTACATCGATAACAGGAATGTCGTCGGACTTCTCTACGTATTGAATTGTGAGTCCGCCTTCGACTTTGTGTCGATGCTCCACGACATCGACAGGTCTTTGTCCAGATCGGTCAAGAACATCTTTCGCCGCAATCGACCGCATTGTTTCACTCTCTGACTCCATAAGGTCGAACATCTTGTTAGCAGCGACCTTGCTCTTTTCAACAAACATCCCACGGACATCTGCGAGGTCTGAGTCGATAATGTTTTTAACAAATGTGTGTTGAAGCTCGGCAAATACATCCGAGGACTTAACGGCTTGGACATTTTCAAGGGGCAGAAGCAAAACCGCCGAAATATCCTCATCACTGATTCCAAATAGAGTGTACGACAAGATGACACTTATAGTGTTCATCTGTGCAGGAGGAACCGGGAGGTCGCTGATACGCTTTCGCGCAGCTACGACCTCCCGTTGAAGCTGTTCCGTATTGGGAACTTCGACCAACACTTCATCCGTGACAACGCCTCCGTCAACCGGATTGATCTTGGTGCCATCAGCCAAGACTAATGGCTCTGTTCCTTGGGGAAGCACTTAGCGGCCTGAATCGTGCTTGCCACCGCCACCATTGCCTGAAGAGTCAGCGGCATAGGTTGCCGGGGCGCGATTGGCACGGGCTCCAGATGGTAGGACTTCCGTCAGCAACGCAGTAACGTCAGCCGCCGAAACAGCGCGGGCGGTGTTCGCACTTGCATCGTCTTTGTCGGAGTTGTAGAGAAGTCCCATCTGCTCNTTCGCNGTGGTGCCACGAACACCACCTTGCACGTTAGCAGTGGTATCAGCGACAGCATCGACNTGNGTNATGGTAACACTGGCACTCGTAGCCGGAGTTGCATCACCTAAGAGAGTAGCGATGATCTCGCCCATCTCTCTCATGTTGCGCTTCCGAAGAATACGCATCAAGTGATAACGATTCGGGGAGCGGCCTGAAAGGAACTCGTAGGTGGCGTTTGTCTCGCCATTCGAAGTACTGAAATCAGTACCCCAGTATTGAGCACTAGTAGCCATAACTCTTGTCTCCACTCAGTTGTTTTGTCAGTGGCTATGTTGTGTGTGTGTGTGTGTGTCTTATTGTATATGTATCGCGCTTCTCCTCCTGGGTAACGATTGATTGTACACTACACATCTCTTCTCGTCAATAGCAATTCGCGGGCAACGCAGTTGCCCGACAGCATCTTATTCCTCGCGGTTCCTAGCAGTGCCACACTACCTGACACACAAAATATACATTACCTCCCCTAATCGCTTTGCGCCCCCCTGTTTGTTAAAGGGGGTGGTGAGTGATCTTCTTCTACCACTCAAGAAGAAAGCAACCGGTAGGAGTTTTTATTCGGCGGGGGAGTCAGTTCGCAGCGAAAGAAAGAGGGAGCGCGCTGCCTCGGGTGTTGCCAACTGCTGCTGTGTAGGGGTGGTGGTGGTAGGGTGAGCCTGGCACTGCCGCTTGCGTTTAACACTCAACATAGGAGGTTGTCATCCACAACCTTATCCAGAACGTCGTTGCGCGAGTCATGTCCCGCAACGTTTCGGAGACTGCATCCCCGGCCTCCCGAGCGGCGATGGAGACGGCGATCCAACACGTCGTAGTCGAGGTCGTGAAGACTGAGTTCGGCTCGACGTACACTTGCACCTTCCCGCAAGGGAGGAAGCTCTACATCCGGCGCCCCGACGTCCTCTCCCCGAACGAGGAGCGCGACGGCGAGGTTGCGATCGAGACGAAGGCCGCGAACTTCGAACGCCTCATCAACGACAAGCTCGACGCCATCAGCGCGGGCAAGATGCGGAAGCACTTCGTGCTGAGGCCCTTCCTCGACGCCGGATTGTTCTATACCATCGACAAGATCGATGAGGCAGACAACGAGCTGCCCATCTGACGACCAATGGCGCACAAGGGGACGACAAGATCCCCAGTGCGCCATTCCTACCATCTATTGGCACTAGCACCCTTGTTACTGCCTGTGTGTGCCAATTACGACGCATTAACGCCGAATAGCAACGTGTTAGTGTCACATAAGACGTGTTAGTGCGACATAGCAAGATCGACACACACCACCAACCATTTCAATGCGTTAGTGAATTTGGTACTGTCACGTATAAGCGTATCAACGTCACCCTCATAGCCGCAAAGCGTTGATGTATGTAGTGTTTACAGGCGCATTCCTGGCTATATGTGGTACAAGCCGCTGCGGGTGGTGCCTTCTGCTTCTGTGTGCGGTGTGTTTTTGTGGTGAATTGGATGGAGATGGAGATGAAATTTAGAGGACAGTATCACTTCCTGAGTAATATGTATCCATGCTTAGTGGAGTGGAAAGGCTGGATGTATAAGTCGAGTGAGACTATATACCAGATGGAGAAGTGCCATCGTGATGAGGAGAAGAAACGGTTTGTTGACATGAACGGGTTCCAGGCGAAGAGAGCTGGACGAGTTGTAGTACTCAGACCGGATTGGCACGACGTGAAAGACGACGTGATGTTTGAAGTGCTGACAGCGAAGTTCAGTGATCCGATGCTGAAAGACTTACTGTTAAGCACAGGAGACATCGAACTCGTAGAGGACAATCACTGGGGAGACACGTACTGGGGAAGATGTAACGGACAAGGACGCAACCGCTTAGGTGAACTCTTAATGGAAGTAAGGGAGCAACTGAGATGAATGATAGGAGGTAGTAGTGACCATTGAAGAACGCATCACTGGTCTGAAGGCACAAGCCAAGCAGATCAACGACACCCTGAAGGGTGAAGGTCAAGTGAGTGAGTGGGTCAGAAGTGACTCACTCACTAAGATCAACCGAGAGATAGAGAGGCTTGAACATGCGAGAGCCAGTCGTAGTCAACAAGCGCAGTCCTGAGTGGGATCGGCGTGCAAGTGAATACATGGACATTGGAAGGCCATTCGCCCTTGGCAATCCATTCCACATCGGGAAGGATGGTGACAGGTTAACAGTCATCGCCAAGTTCGAAGCGTATGCAAGAGACAACTTGAACATCCTGAACATCATCGAAGACATTCCCGAAGGCACAATGCTCGGATGCTATTGCAAGCCTCAAGCATGTCACGGTGATGTCATCATCAAGATATGGAAGGAATTACATGGAGTTCCTGAGTGACAGAGAGAAGTTTCGATTGGCAATCAAGGCTATCCTCACGTCGATGAAGAAGCTGTTGCCATTTGTATGCTTTGACTGTGGATGTGCTTACAATGCCTGGTCAGACAGTGCAACGTGGCATGTCTGCCCCAACTGTGAGAGGAGTATCAAGCCATGAGTGGAGCACATGAACTCTTATTCAGGGCTGAGTGTTACGAGAACTCTGTCTTTGAGTCAGCTATCGAGACAAAGGACTTGGCTGCCGTGCATGACTACATCAAGGAAAGTGCTGATACTTACGATGAAGTCCTTGAACAAATGCACATCACTGTCACTGCGAGATGGGTGGAGACTGGGAAATGAGTAGACACACCATCATTGACAGTCAATTACGCAAGGTTGTAGTTGGCTATGACCACTTCAACGGTGGCTTCTTCATGCAGGTCTTTGACAAGACAACTGATGAGCCACAGCCGCGCATTGACATGAACTCTCCAACTCTTGTTGACTTGGATGAGATGATGGAGATGGAATGTGGCAAGGGTCGAAGAGAAGTCATCGACTCCATTCATCTTGCCTTGATGCGAGAAGAGTCAGGCAATGCTGATGTCCAGCGTGAGATTGATTGGACATCTCAGATTCCATTTGAGGAGATGGAATGATGCAGCTAGTTGATTGTCAGTTCTGCCAGGGTGGTAAGGTGTACACATACCTATCCACCCTCAACGAAGACATCGAGCAAGGCGACTTGTTAGTTGTCCCGAACAAGTCAGCATTCGGATTCACTATTGTCCGTGCCTTATTGGTCAAGGGACAAGAGCACTTGATTCCTCCTGATCGTCGTGATTGGGAGTACAAGTATGTACATCAGAAAGTGAGGAAACCAAATGCCTAAGACTGGAAGAGTCGGCGACATCGGCCCCGAGATCATTGGCGAGGTCAAGATCGAAGTTGTCCAAGTCTTCGATCATCCTATTGTTCACTGTGGCATGAGCATTGGTGAACAAGTCGATGCCATGCTCAAAGACCACAACGACGAGTACGCTAAGGTACGTACCATTACCATTCACATCAATGAGGAGAAGAAGTAATGCGTATCATCACAACCATACCCGTGAAGTTCAAGCACTGGGACACTGTTATCCACATCTCACGCTACGCTAACAACGGCAACATCGCACTGTCTCTCAATGACGCTGAGACTCAAGAGCCTATCGCCAAGGCAACAGTCAACACTGATAAGATGACTGACGAGTTCGGAGTCATCAAGGACCACTCCGAGAACGAAGGCATGTTGCAAGCACTACTCGACGCTGAAGTTGTCGAGGTTGTGGAGTACAAGCAGATCAACCGATGGGTAACTGCCCCAGTTGTTAGGTTCACGAATGAACTGGCATGGGAGATCGAACTCATGGCACCAGCCGGCCAAGGTCTACATAACGTGGACAAGCTTGTTCGTGACATGGGCAACGGCTAGGTATTTCCGCCCTGGTCTTTGCCTGTGCTTCTGTGTTCTGTGGTAAAATTCTCTTGTTGTCTGGAAAAAGGAGAATTGAATGGGCAACAAGTTGTGTCCGTACATGACAGATGAGGAAGTCATGGCTTACTTAGCCGAGTATGACGAACAAGGCTTTGAAGCCATGCCTGACTGGTTGAAGCAGGAGTTACAAGTACGTGACCTGCCAATACCAAGACGTGAACCCACCGATCTAGAGAAGTGGGAAGCCAGTGAAGATGCTAAGGAGCATCGACACATGAACAACGAACGAACAATCGAAGACTTCAAAGACAAGTACAAACGAGGAAGACCCTTCAAACTCTACTAACACAAGGAGAACAAGATGTTCAAGCTCAATGACTATCTCAGCGAACTGGTCGTCGAACAGGACGATCCCGAGCTGATGAAGGCTCTCGACATCGTGGAACTGACTGAACTAGTCTGCGATGACGCATGGCTGGCACGACAGGATCACTACGGCTCTGCTGGCGCAATGGAACGGCAGATCGAGTACTTGGGGACGACGTTACTCCCCAATGCCGAGGCCAAACTGTCTCGTATGGAGTCTAGAGGCGTGATCGGCGAGAGCTACACGCAGGATTCATGGTTCGGCACTGCGAACGAGGAAGATCCTCACATCAACGACGAGATCCCGTTCGATCAGCAAGTCGAGGATCAGAAGAACTTCATCGACCAGCTCAAGGGTCGTATGCGTACCGCGGCGATCCTGTTCGTCACAAGGGTCAGAGCGCATGATGCACTGAGTATGACACTCGATCAGCTCAGTTACAGTGGCATCAAGGCCAAGGCGGAATCGAACCGCCAGGCACGGGCGGCTCAAGGAGCAGTCGCCGTGTAACTCGTCGCATAGGCGGCGAGTCAACGGAGATGAGATAGTCAGAAATGGCTATCTCATCTCTATTTTTATGATGGTATTTCCGCCCTTGTCTGTGCTTTAAGTCCTTGTTTCTAGGAGACGATTCATGGCAAAGCCGTTTCCTCTGCGATTCGAGTTGCCTAGTCCAGCCAAACAGTTGAGGATGGAGAGGGTTCATAAGGATCAAGTGTCCGAAGATAACAATAGAATGGGCCTATTCACAATAGGCCATTGGCGACTATGGCTCATGGCAAACGGTGACTTCACCCTTGGAACATTCATTCAATTACTTGACAACGGTGCTATAAATCGTGTAACATGGCATGAAGATGGCAGCGAGACGGTCTTCTGCGTAAAGGAGCCGGAAGGGTGGAGGGGAGAAACTCTGTAAATGAACGATTGTCCTAAATGTGGGTGGCCTGGAACTCCGCAAACGGATGAAGCATTCTTTTTCCGGTATATGGTGTTGACGCCAGAAAAGAAAAAGGTGCTTCGGAAAATGGCCGATGTTCTGGCAGAACTGGACAAGACCGATGACTAGTAGTGAACTCTACCACACAATCCACGCCTTACAATGGTGGATGTGGGCGTTCTTCGCGTTGATTCTCATGGTTTCAGTCTACATCTGGGTTGATACATGGAAGACAACATGGCCTGACAGCTACAACAGATTCATCTACTGGATGAGAGGATTACTATGATCGTATGTGACGAACACAAGTTCATCTTCATCCGTCCAACACGGTGTGGCACAATGTCTGTGCTTCAGTGTTTGCGTGACAACCTTGATCTGCCTCTATCTCCTGTAAAAATGGGCATCAATCATCCTACTGCCAGCATGGCACGTCACGCATTCGATGACGACGAGAAGTGGGACAAGTACTTCAAGTTCTGTGTCATTCGTAACCCTTGGGCATGGTGGGTATCCATTTGGAGGCGTCACAATGCCACTCACAACAGTAACTTTGGCTTTGAAGAATTTGTAGTGCGTCCTCCACTCGTTCAAGCGGACAACATCCATTCCCTATGTCCCTCGGACTGGGCTGACCTGCCTCTTGTCTACAAGTATCGTCTTGAAGACTGGGCAAGGGACGGTGTAGCTGTTCCTGGCCTTCCTAGATACAAGATCGAGCACATGAGCGCAGGAGAACACGAACACTACACTGAATACCATACAGATGCCACAGTAGAGATCATCTCACGTCGCAGCCTCAGAATGATTCGTGAATTTGGATACAGGTACGGATGATGTCATGCCGAAACGCAATCAACCAGTCGATGTCTTCAAGCAAATCAATATGGGAGGAGGCGATACTTCAATATGTTGGGAGTGGACAGGAAAGCTCAACAAGAAAGATGGCCGCCCCTACTTTACTGTTGCAGGGAAACGCCGTCCAGCTTATGCCATTGTCCTCACACTATTCACGGGGGAGGAGGGTAAGAACAAGTCAGTTCTTCATTCGTGCGACAATCCTATCTGCTGTAACCCTCATCATCTTTCTTGGGGTACTCATCAGCGTAACATGGATGACATGAAGGAAAGGGATCGACATGGACTACCTCGGATTGTTATACGGGCTATACGCAAACTACTCAGCGAAGGGAAAACGCAGAAGGAGATTGCTGACCTTTACGGAGTTTCAAGGGAAGCTGTTTCAGCTATTAGTACAGGAAGGAACCATCGAAAAAGTCAAGAAGGAGCTTGACAAGAAAGACTAACCCTGTTATAAAGGAGTTGAAATCCTCCCTGGTTTCAACTCCTTGTGTCCCCGGTGTCGCCATTCGACGCCGGGGCTTTTTTGCTTGACACACACCCTGTTCGGTGGTACAATCTTCTCGTTAGCCAATAAAGGTCTAAGGAGATAACTATGAACAACGTTACCGTTCTACATCCCGATCCCCCCAAAGCTTTCAGCGGCGAGTCAGACCTGTACTTCGATGTATGGGAACGTCCATGCTTTTTCGCTGGCAGTGGGGAACAGGCAGCCAGGCACTACTACGAAGACGAAGAGCACAAACACATTGTTCGTATGTGGAAAGGGGAGCCAAGGTCTATCGGTCTTGTTGGCAAGAACTACAAAGTCTTACACAACAAAGAACTCTGCCAAGGGATCGAAGACACTTTCATGGAGACGCTTACTCCAGAGGAACTGAAAGATGTCAGCAGAACCGACCGAGTTTCATACATGGGAGGTACATGCTTCAGAGATTATGTCTTCCCAGGTATCGGTGCAGATATCGGCTCGGCACGATCCAATATCGCCTTTCGAGCAATCGTTATTAATGGGTATGATGGCACATCAAGCTTCAAATTTTACCACGGTGCTATCGACTTCTTCTGTGCAAATGGCATGGTGTCAGGAGTTTATGATATGACGGTTCGCCGTCATACTAGCGGCCTGGCAATACCCAGACTAACGGACAAGCTTCGGAAGTCCATTGACATCTTCTACAAACAAGCAGACACATGGAAACATTGGGTCGGAAAGAACATCTGTGATGAAGACGCTGAAGAGTGTTTCAAAGCCATGCCTAACGTTTCTGAAAGGCGTGTGGAACAGCTTATGCGGCGCTTTAGGATTGAGTGTGAGACTCATGGCAGGACAGTCTGGGCCTTGTATTCCGCGGCTACCGCCTATGCTACTGTCGCTGATGGTGACTTCGCCGTTAAAGAGACAGCATCGGATCACAGAGCGTCAACACTTCACAACAGGGAACAACAAGTCCGATCCTGGCTGAACACGGATGAGTTCGGAAGGATCGCTGCTTAGTGGCTGAACAACACCGCAACCCGCTACCGTGGGACGACAGTATGTCCGATGGATGTACTGGCGTCCACGGCTGGCTAGGAACTAACAAGCATTGTGTCACTCACGACAGACGCTACGCTTCCGGTGGGTCTGTTGAAGACAAGTTACGTGCTGATGACACTCACTACTCTGACCTTCGTAACGAGAACTGGTACACAAAGTATGTGATTGCCAAACGCCGTTACTGGGGGATTAGGATGTTCACTTACAACTATCCACCTGGGCATCCAATGAGAAAGAACTACCCAGGCCGTGTCGAAGCCTTCAACTGGCTTGGGCCTGGGCCAAGGGAAGGAGACTACTAACCTTTGTGGTAAAAGTCTCTTGCTGTCTTCCAATAAAGGGGAATTACTATGACTTTCAAAGCAGGCGATCTCGTCAAGCATATTGACGAGCTTGAGTACAACCGATTCGGCGTGATGTGCGTCATCGAGATCATCGGGGACGTTCCTTATCCAGTCAAGGTTTCCTATGACAGTGAAGGCAGTACCGACGTCTTCCGAGAAGGAGACTTAGAACTTGTTATGGCTGCCGAGGACATCCCGGTTGCCACGCCTATCACCCACCAAGTCACTGAGGAACAGTCAGTTGCTATTGTCTCGTTCCCAGGTGCCATCAAGCGACATGCCAAGAAGGTTGCTGAGACTCTTCGCAACATCGAGTCGATTCACAGTTTCGAGTTTACCGTCGAAGTCGAAGGCTCCACCGACAACGGCTCAGGAGTTGACATCACGTACAAACTCCGTGAACGTTACGGCTCGACTGTCGAAGGCAACGATCCCGATGCAGTCCTTGGTGAGTTCATGCGTCGTCATGGGTGGAACGAAGATCACAAGGTCAAGTCAATCACGTTCCAAGACGTGCCAGCATGACCATTCGCATCATCAAGTTCACAGTCGAGGGGAGAGGAACCTTTCCCCTTGACATGCTGCGTTACGACTGTTGTTGGCCTGTCTCTAGCGAAGACGCTGCCAACATCGACAGCGACTACAATCGTGAACGCCGAGTTGTCAACTTGAAGATGGTTTCCTGGCAAGGTGCCCAAGGCCAGCCAACAGTAGAGCGTTGGCGATCCTTCCTATGGGGAGTTGACCTCGACTCAATCCAGGTAGAACTATGAAAACCCTCACATACGAACAATGGGCGCGGCATGAAGCATTGAAACTTGCCGCTGCCCATTGCCGTGCCAGGCGCAACTTCACACTGAACACTGATGTCATTGTAGCGATGGCTGAAGGGTTCTATCAATTCTTGATGAAGGCAAAGGCCGATGACTGATGAGGAAGCTCGTGCCCTTGGAAGCGTACTTGTCCGATGTGTTGCCTTGTGCTGTGCAACACTAAAAACTACATCAGATGAGTCGTGGGCGAGTCACCAAGAGATCGTAGGAAACGCTCAAATGTTCGAAGAGTACATCAAAGGGGATGAATGGGAGGCGTTAAATGAATAGCCGTCAAATCCGTATCGAACTCCTCGACATGCAAGACAAGATGAACAATCACGTCGAGTATGTCCGTGCCATGTTTGAAAAACTGTTCGAAGCCAGCACCAAAGAGAATGAATTGGCAGAGAAGCAGTTCGTGGCCCACACAGCAATGACAGAATACGTCCTTGTCTCTGCCTTACACTCCAAGTACAAGAAAGCATTTGACAAGGCCAAGAAGACCTTGGACTCCGCTTCAGAGGGGCTAGGTTTGGACGCTGAAGGTCTTGCCGGTGCCACTGTCACGATTCACGAGAATGAAGTGTTTCGATTCACCAAGAAACGCAATCAGGATGGCACTTCCACCCTTGTCGTTGACTTGTGTACTGAATTGGCTCGTCTGGGGGTGGAAAAATCCCTCGTTGACAAGGCGATGAAGAAAGCCACGAAACCAAAGCGTGGAAACACGTATTACGAAGTGGAGTTGGTAGAGTAATGAAAGCTGACACTCCAATCGCCCTGGCTGATCTAACCAAGATGACGCCGGAAGAGCGAGAAGGACTGTTAGTAAACATCCGTGAACGCCGCCTAGCGCCTGTCAAAGCCTACGAAGAGCTTTCATTGATGAAGGCCGAGGCTAGAAAGGAAAATCTGGAGAAACAGTGGTCTAAGGCGCTTGAAATGTTCCAAAAAGACCTGAAACGCGCCGACCTGGCAATGGAAAAGCTAGAAAACCGTCAAACCAAGCTTCGTGCAATCGAATTGGAGATTGAAGCGATATGAAGGACTTTATGAACGATCCCAAACCCAAAGTCTTCAGACTGTGCTTTGACTTTCGGTCAGCAGACGACATGATCAGTTTCTGGGAGTCTTTCAAAGACCAGAACCTCGTTCAAGAAGTCGATCAAGCCGGTGACACTCATCGTACCGATGGATGGAAAGACGCTGAAATGGTTCACAAGGACGCATTACATGACCAGGGAAAGAGTGTCCAAGAGTTCCTCGTTCGCAATAAGACTGAGCACGCAGGAAATGGACGACCTGTTGTCTATACCGAAATTCCTGGAACGGAACCCAGACGGGACATTCAAAAACCCGGAGCTAGTAAAGGACTCACAAACAGATGAAAGCCCGAGAAATAAGAGAGCGGCTCCGCGGAAAAGTCGATCCCGAGTTGTTAACGGTTCTTGAAGCTCTGGGAGAGCATGTCTCTGCCCAGAAGCAAGAGACAATGGCACTAGCCCAGATCCAAAACCAGACTCTCGACCTTGTTATGTCTCTGGGTGGTACAATCGAAGCTGCCACCAATGCAGTCGATGAAATCAAGAAGATAAGAGAGGGCTGATGTCTGACTTTGAACTCCTATCCCTTGAAACAAGAATGGCAACTCCAGATGACGCGCATCTCCCGGCTCACGACCACACTAAACTGTCTGCGATTAACACTTGCCCTACGTGGGGCATCCTACGGTACTCGCATCACAAAAGGATGCCGGGAAGTGCTAGGGCGATGGCATTGGAAGCTGGTTCGGCATCGCATGAGGCTTTCGCAGCAGTACGTTGGTATCAACTCAAAACGCACCAGACAAAAGGAAAAGTCCAGCAAGCCATTGCCAACAAGCATGGAGTCAGACTCTTTGGAGAAGAGAGATTTGAGCGCATGTATGGAACCCTTTCAAAGTCTGCAACGGACAGAACAAATAGTATTAACTTCGCTATTGAAGCAATCGAGTCCTGTGACTTCTACGACGACCTTGAAGACAGAAAAAGAACAGTCTCCAACATCTCAGAAAGCATCATAGCGTACATCGACGCCTATGACATGCACCGATACCCGATCTGGGTACGTGATCCAAAAGATCCAGACAGTGACATCGGCATTGAAATTGCCTTCGACACAGTTGTTACCATCCACTACAAGTTGGATGGTGCAGCACACGAACTGGTCTGTCGCTTCATCGGCAAGTTGGACGGTTTGCACTGGAATCGAGAAGATTTAATCATCATCGAAGAGAAGACAGCAGCAGTTCTCAGTGACCATTGGCTTGCTCAGTGGATTCTAAGTCACCAGATCACTGGATACTGCATTGCCTCACAGACCTTCACCAACCTTCCGTGCAACCAGGCACTTGTCAGTGGAATGCGTATTCCAATCGGCAAGATTCCCTCTGAAGGCATCAGGCGGGAACAAGTTCCTCGTACTCATATGCACATCGTCAAGTGGGCNAACTGGTTCATCACATCTGTNGAGATGGAGAACAGGTGGTTCGACAATGTACTCGCTGCGCCTATGTACACACATAGCTGCAACAGGTACTTCCGTACCTGTTCGTTCTTGCCCTTCTGTGCCGTTGACACAGAAAAGGAAAAGCTCGACATCATCGAAGAGATGGAGTTGGACGAGTGGAGTCCCCTACACGATTAGAAGTCACTGTCGAGATCACCTGGGTAATCTTCCGTGGAAGGATCGTGAGTGGTATAAACCTTTACGGGCCTTTCAGAACATTTGATGAAGCTGTCGAGTACGGGGAGAAACATTTCCCTGAAGATACGCGGGAGTTTGTCCAAATGACTAAGGAGACAATAACACATGGCGAAGAAACCTAAAGAACCTGAAATAACGCTCGGTGGCATCGCCCTAACAACCCCCAAGACACAAGTTCGCCGTGTAGCAATGGTCATCTGGGGGCCATCTGGGTCTGGAAAGACAACTCTTGCAGCGACCGCGCCGCGTCCCATGCTATGGGTCAACTTTGACCCGGATGGGACAAGTTCATTGATGGATCAGGAAGGCATTCTCATTGCTGACTTTAGCATGGAGAATCCAAACAAGGTAGTGACATTCAAACATGAAAACGCTGGTGGTATCAAACAGGTTCTTGAGGATCATCCTGAGATTGAGACGGTCGTCTTTGACAGTATTACTTCGTTTAATGAGATGGCACTTAAACATGGTGTCTCGGAGGTGCGAGGGGCAACAATGGAGATGCCGACTCTCCAAGGCTACGGAAGACGGAACAGTTATACGATGCAAGGCATCATGTCGGTTATCCGTGCTACAGGAGCGTATAACAAGCACGTTATCTTTATTGCACATGAAGACATGCCACAGAAAGACGAGCTAACAGGCGCTCTCATGGTTTCCATCCTTGTGGGTGGTAAAATGCAGTCTGAAATTCCAATTAAACTTTCAGAAGTTTGGCATCTGCAAGACACTGGGAAAGACCACAAAATCACTATCAGGTCTTCCCGCCTTCGCAAGCCTATGAAAAGTCGGATGTTTCTAACAAGTGGAGACAGTGACTTCACTTGGGAGTTCGATCCAGAGTCATGGGAAGGCGAAGGAATTGCAGATTGGTTTCAGCGGTGGGTTGACAACGAGGGCAAGAAGATTGATCTCCCCCGCTGAAACCTGAGTTTCATCGTGTGTCCTACATCTAGTATCACGATGGAGAACTGCCTACTAGATAAAGGGGCTGTACTAGTAGGTAGACTACCACTATAATACTCAGTTCCACCAACCTTTACACACAAGGAGCTATCATGGCAGAAGAACTGTCAAGTATCGTCGAGTTCAGTGTCAATCTCAAAGACCAAGAGCCTCCCGAGCCGCTTCCCGCCGGGAAGTACACTGGGGTTATTCGTAACGCCGAAGTTCGTGAATCGCAGCGTGGCACGATGTACTGTGCAGTTTCGTTTCACATCGGCGCCGACCAGTATCCTGCCGACTACAAGGATGGTTCGGACGACGGGACGACAATCATCTATCGGCGCGTTGGACTTGAGGACAATCCGCAAGCCCGCTATGGGACAAAGCGTTTCATGGAGGCAATCGGAACACCCCTCGCCAAGAAGTTCGATGTCTCCGAATGGGTGGGACTTGAAGCCGCCCTTGAGGTCGGCCACGACACTTTCGAAGGTGTCACCCGTGCCGTCGTGGATCGTGTGCATCCCGCCTAGTCTCCCCAGGGCGAGGCGGGTAGGAGGGTCAAGGTTTTTCAAGGTTTCCCCTTGACCCTCCGCCCTTTTTCCACTATACTTCCATCATTGTTCAACCACCAAAAAGGAGAGGAAGGAAATGGCTGACCAAGCCAAGCCGAAAGCGAAGCGAACCGTCAAGCCTGTGTATGCCATCATGTCCGTCGTGGACTCTGACGGCAATCAGATTTCGGGGCTGTCCCGTGAGAGTGTGACCATCCATTCGGTCGTCAAAAGCGCGGACGAAGTTCTCGAAATGGTCGAGTCGGGGACGCTCCCCGCCGGTTCGTTCTACAAGCGCATTGCCCTCGCCTAGCTACGACAGCCCGTGTAAGTCGGTACGCATCGGGTAGGCGAGAGTACCCCAAGGAACCCCCGGAGTGTCCTCCCGCTCCGGGGGTTTTCCTTTGCTGATTTCCCTTGACACACAACGGAATGTGTGCTATGAATACTTCGGAACCCAAGCACGAATGGGATCTGCTGTCTGATTACTGTATTCACTGTGGACTAAGTAGAGTACATGAATTAGACGCACCAGTTAAGTGTCACAGAGAACTAAACATCATAGCAGTATCACATATCATGTACAAACGTGTCACGGGAATCATACATGGCATACGAACCTCCCTTACGAATAGCAATCGCAACTCCTAGCGAAATCCCCCAAGGTTTCGGGCCAAATTCCACAGGAAAAAGAGGCGGCAACCTGCGTGTGCGTTGTACAAACGCGGAGTACGATGCCATTAAGGTGGAAGCGTTGAAGCTTAACATTAGCCTAGCGACATTCTGTAGATGGTGTGCTGTCCAAGTAGCTGACAAGCTGAAGGAACATCGTGACGGCGAGTCTACAGACGTGTCCATTGGGGATAACTATGATGCACGGAAGCGAAAGGTTCGCTCTAGAACCCGGAGAGATAAATCTTGATGAAGAACAACGTCAGGCTATTGAAGCGTGTTGTGATCTTAGTCGGCGTGTCGTTCCCATTACTGGCCCTGCTGGCAGCGGTAAGACTACTATACTTGAGAACGTCTTCCGTACACTGTACAAGCATGGTAGCCAGGTGGTACTATGCGCTCCTACAGGTAAGGCAGCGAAACGTATCAAAGAAGTTACGGGCATTGACGCCGTTACCATCCACCGATTACTAGAGTATCCCCATCCTGGGGAGGTAGACCAGAACACTGGCAAAGCTCTAGTCTCCACTGATCCCAAACGCGATAGGCGTTTCCCCATTGAGCAGAAGGTAGTCCTTGCCGATGAATACAACATGCTGTCTGTTGAAGTTCATCGCAACCTGCTTGATGCTCTTCCCAATGGTGGTGTTATTCGTATGTTTGGGGACGCCGATCAGCTTCAGCCCATCGAAACGAATAAGAGGCTACAAGCTGAACCGTCATCCTTCCTAAAAATGCTGGACAAGTTCGATGGAATTTGGCTCAAGACTATTCACCGTCAAGCTGTCGGTAGTAACATCATTGCAAATGGGCGGCGAATTATCAGCGGACAGATGCCTCTCCGTAGAGAAGACTTTGAACTTAAAATCACTGACAAACCCGTGGAAGCTGTGCTGGATTTTGTTCAAGATAACTTGGCAGACGATGTGGATTACGGCACAATCTACAACCAGATTATATCACCCACTAAGGTCGGGTGGGTTGGAACTGAAGCACTTAACGCGGCTATTCAACAACTACTCCAACCAATGACCAAGCCCTATGTCGAGATCGCTCGGCATAAGTGGAGCAAGGTGGAGGAGCAGCGTGTCTACGTCGGAGATAAAGTTATTTACACCGTTAACAACTACCCTTTGGAAGTGTTCAACGGTGAAACTGGACTTGTCACCAAGTTCCTCGACGACGGCGGAATTGAAGTGGACTTCGGGGACAAGTCCGTTGTCATCCCAGTATCTCTCGAAATGCAAGGTCGTCATGGCACTTACTACATGAATCCTCAGAAGGATTTAGACCTTGCCTACGTCATCACCACGCACAAGTCGCAAGGCTCAGAGTACAACAAGGTGTGCTACGTGATGAACCGTTCTCGTTCATTCCTACTCAATCGCAAGAACCTCTACACTGGCATCACCAGAGCCAGGGAGAAGGTTACTATCATTACGGACGCTAAGTCCATCAACCTTAGCCTGTACAAGAAGGGGGACAAATGAGCATCATCATCTGCCTCAATGGGCCTCCCGGTTGTGGTAAGGACACCGCGGCCAGGTTCATCTTGTCCCATCTCAGGATGTCTACAGAGTACAAGATGTCACGTCCTTTGAAGCAAGGCGTCCTGGCTGCATTTGACATCCAGACCCCTGTTGAGATGGAGAAAGAGAAAGACCAGCCACAAGAAATCTTCGGTGGTAAAACTTTCCGTCAAATGCAGATTGCCCTCTTCCACATGATGGAGAAGGAGTTAGGTGAGGATGTCCTTGGAACCATTGCGTGTCAGCGCATCCCAAAGCTATTGTCTCGGTACGTGGTTATTTCTGATAGTGGTAAGGACGTCGAAGTGCAAAACCTCATCCACGAATTTGGCCGTGACAAGTGCTTTCTCCTACAGATCGAGCGCCCAGAGTGCTCGTTTGTTGAAGACATTCGAGACTGGCTGAATCCTAAGTTCTTCTTGCCAGCCTACTCAGCGACGATCCGCAACGAGTACGATCTCGACCTGTACCACGCACAACTCAGAAAGGTTCTGACTGCATGGGGAATGATAGAGTCATAAAGACAGAAGGGCAGTTGATCCGAGAGTTCACTCGCCGTGCCAAGGCGTGTCAACTCCAAGTGGACTGTCTAGGCGCTGGTGATATTAAGAGCGAAATCTGTATCATCGCAGAGGCGCCAGGAGAGAATGAAGTCAGGATGAAGATGCCTCTCACTGGGGGATCAGGCCGTCTACTGTGGGACATATTGAGGGCTAATGATGTTCAAAGGAAAGACTGCTACGTTACGAACGTGGTTAAAAAGCAAGTGGCAATCTCTACTAAGACGGATGCTCGTAGTCCTGTTAAGAAACCTGAACTTGAGCACTGGGAAGGCTTACTTGACTGGGAACTGGACAATCTTCCAAATCTTAAATACATCCTGGCTCTCGGAAATTTCGCTCTTCACGCACTTACCGGCGATACAGGCATCACGAAATGGCGAGGGTCGGTATTTGATTGTAAAGTTGGCCGCGAGGGAAGGGTCGTTAAAGTAATCGCAACCAACAACCCTGCCCACATCTTAAGGAATTTGTCTCTTGAACCGATGTACAAGTTCGACATCGCCAAGCTAAGGAGAGTAATGGATGGAAAGTTCAGAACGCACAGAATTGATAGCACGATTAACCCAAGCCTTGAAGATGCTATCAGGTATCTCGACGTACTCGACGCAGGCAATAAACCAATTGCATTCGATATCGAGGTCATTGCAAACGAGACCGCTTGCATTGGATTCGCCGACAACGCTCACAGTGGAATGTGCATTAACTTCAGGGACGATAAGTCCAACCGATACAATCTTCGGGAGGAACTTAGACTTAGGGAGCGGATACAAAGACTATTTCATAATCCGAAGAACAAGTTCATAGCACAGCAGGGGTCGTTTGACAGCGGCTGGCTATGGTACAAGGATAGAATCCATGTTCCTAAAGTTTGGTTCGACACGTTACTGGGCCACCATACACTGTATCCGAGGATGCCGCATAACCTGGGATATCTCACAGCACAGTACACCGATCACCCATATTACAAGGACGAGAAAAACACCTGGCGTGAAGGTGGAAACATTAATGAGTTTTGGGACTACAATGTTAAGGATTGTTGCATTACTTGGGCAGTTCACGAAGCCATACTTAGAGAACTCAAAGCTCAAGGTCTGGAGGATTTTTTCTTCTCCCATGTTATGCGTTTACAGCCACACTTGGTCAAGATGCAAGTCGGCGGCATTCTCGCAGATGAACCGTTGAAAGACAAGATCGCAGAGGAATTGAAGGATGAACTCGCAGAGAAGCTTGACGGATTCCATCAAAAGGTTATTGCTCTTACAGATGATCCAGACTTTAAGCCTAACCCAAACTCTCCTAAGCAACTTGGTGAGCTGCTCTTTAACTACTTGGGGCTGGTCGGTCGAGGAAGCAGTACTAATAAAGAGAACCGCACAAGAATGCGCGAACACGTCCGTACTTCTCCAGAACAGAAGGAACTCCTTATCCACCTCGATAACTGGAAGGAAGAACACAAGTTCTACTCCACCTACGCCACCCAGAAGGTCGACCCCGACCATCGAATCCGATGTGAGTACAAGCAGTTCGGAACCCAGGAAGCCCCAGGAAGACTAAGTAGCAGCAAGGTCATGTGGGGCAGTGGCATGAACTTGCAGAACCAGCCTCACCGTGCCTATCCAATGTTCATCTGCGACGAGGGCTATATGTTCTCGTACTTCGACTTGCAGCAAGCCGAGGCCAAGGTCGTAGCGCACATCTGGAACGTCCAAGGGTTGTTAGAAACGTTCGAACGAGCGGAGACAGAGAATGGATTTGACGTCCATAGAGGCAACGCTGCAAGAATCTTTAAGGAAGACTACGATAGCATCCCCGCCGAAGATTGGGACGCTAATCTTGCCCCTACTAAACGCTATCTTGGAAAGCGGTGTGTACACGGTCTTAATTATAGAATGCAAGCTCCCAAATTGGCAGAGGTGTGTGGCATATCGACTCAACAAGGCTACGAAGCTTACGCCAGTTACCATCGGGCTTTCCCTGAAATCCAACAGGGATGGGAAGCTACAATTAAGACTGTCCGAGAAGAACGTATGCTCTTCACGCCCCTTGGAAGGCGGCTCATTTGGTTAGAGCGATTAACGGAGGAAAGCTTTGACAGTGTTATTGCCTTCGTACCCCAATCTACTATCGGGGACAAAGTGTCGTCTGTTATTTACCTGTGCCATGAAGACTCCGAGTGGCCGCAGGATGCTCGTATGCTACTCAACATACACGATGCGCTTATCGCAATTCATCGTCCCGACGATAAAGCTGTCGTGCAACGACTTATGAAGAAACACGC
Organism: Candidatus Pacearchaeota archaeon; assembly: GCA_002686195.1. The sequence continues at coordinate 31,298 of NZAS01000110.1, forward strand.
AGAAGCTCCCATTATGATCCGCGGTGAGCCTGTTGTTATCTTCACTGACTTCAAGGAATCAATTCCAGACGATGGAGGAGTACACCGATGGAGCACACTGAAAGAGGCTTAGAAGGCTTTCCTATGACAAAGAGGCTTGCAGAGCCTTACACCGATTGCATTTACATGCTAAAACCACTTGAGGAATGCTCTCCTGTTAGGATCGGACTTACAAGCAATCCCGAAACGAGGGTAATAGATCACCAGCTATCAAACTGGCTGAAAGTTCACATCTGTTTTGTTATTTGGACTCCTTCCGCCAGGCAATTAGAGCGCCTTATCCAATGGGAGCTGCATCCGGCGCAGATGAATCGTGATTGGTTTGCTGTACACATAGACGTAGCACTAGAAACCACAAAAAGGCTAATGAATCTGTATGGATTCAAAGTCATTGATGGCAAGCGTCACATGGATTCGGGTCGATGCGACTTTAGCTATGGTATATACAAGCCCATCCCAGATTACCACTCCATACAAGTGAGTCATCAATTGGGAACAATCTACAATGAACTACAAGAAGCTAGTCCCACCTGACTCGTTCATCGGGCAGTACATGGACTACATGACTGTCCTTGAGACACCAGAGGTATACGACTTCTGGTGTGCGCTGTGGGCTATTGGAGTAGGAGTTGGCCGTGACGTATTTGTGGATCGCCCTAACAGTAGCGTGTATCTTAATTGGTATATTATCTTGGCTGCTGAATCGGGGACTACGAGAAAGTCTACTGCTATTGGCAGCATATCAGATATTGTTGGAAGGACTCATCCCATACTTGCCGGAAAGACAAGCCCGGAAGGTCTTGAACTTCTGCTCCATGAGTCCACTCGAAAAGAAGGAACTGCTAGAGCGACTTTCGCAGTTAGTGAACTCGTCACAATACTGGGACGAGAAGGATACATGAGCACAATGCCCGGCCTGTTGACTGACCTGTATGACAGTCCAGCGGAGCGGCGTGTTCCAGGCACCATCAAATCAGGGGAGTTAATACACAAAGATGTCTACATCAACTTTATTAGTGCTTCGACGCCTACTTGGCTTGTTACAGCCATCAATCCATCCGTTATCGAGGGAGGATTTACGTCAAGAGTACTCTTCATTGTCGAAGATCGTAGAAAAAGAGCTATCGCATGGCCCACTGAGCGAGGAGATGCTAGAGGATGCAGGGTTAGGAGAAGTTATAACTCCATTTGCTCAACCGCCAGGGCCACAGGAGGGCTTGCCATCTCATCAGGAGGACTTAAGAAATTCACTCGCTGGTATAACAACAGAGATGCTCACCAAGATCCTTTCCAATCCAGCTTTGAAGCTAGAGAAGACGATCATGTGCTACGAGCAGCAGCGTGTCTTGCCATTAACGATGGAGTTCTTGAACTCCAAAGTCGGCACATCGGCCATGGAATTAAGATTATCGCTGAAGCTAAGGCTGGTGCCAACAAGCTGTTTGGATCAGGATTCAGTATCAGAGCTAGAATGGCAGGAGCAGTTTCCCGTGTCCGAGAAATTCTCATTGAAGCAGGAAACGACGGAATCAAACACTCCGATCTGCAACGACGAGTCGTCCGCCACCTAGATGCCAAGGAGCTACGTGTTCTAATGCAGATCATGCACGAAGCAGGGATGGTACAAATCTTCAAGCTGAAACGTGGGGAGATGTACCGTGCTACCCAAGGGATTGAGAAGTTTGGAGTTACTTCTGAAGTCTTTGCTTCGCTGAATCTGTAGGAGGCAATTGTGCCCGGTTCAAGCTGGATACATTACGCAAGTCAATACGTACTTCATCCCCAGGCTCCCGACCAAGCTTCTCACTCAACAACTTCTCCAGTTGCAATTCGAATGTGATGAATGAAGCATTCTGTTGGGCATGTAGTGTTTGTATCCGAGACTGTGCAGCATCAATCTTTGATCTACGGACCTCTAGGGACTCGTTGGTGCTATGAGACAGCCTATTCTTCTTCAGCTTCATGTCTGAGATTTCTTGATCCAGATGCCTGGTATCTGCCAAGACTTGTTTAGCCGAGAGAGATATTGTAATCCAGATCGGATCATCAGGCAACGCTCCACTGTTACTTTCAAGTGAGAAGCCGCGACTGTCTGTTAATGTCCCTTCAATGTAGCCCCTGGCGTCATTCATCAATGTCATCAGGTTAGTTTTACGCAGGAAGTTGTCCTCTGAGATCGGATCTTTGTACCCACCAGGATGCAAAGACTGTCTAAGAGGGTTCCAAATCCTGCCATGAGAAATGAACCCATCGGTAAACGCATCAAAGAATCTGCCCATAGCGTCAGGAAGGGTCGGGGCTTTCTTTCCTAGATCTACCTTGTTTTCCATCGCATCGCCGAAAGCTTCATACCCACGAACCATGTTCATGGCAGTGCTTCCCCACAAGTTAGTGACTAAAGCAAGAGGAACCTTACCCAGTCTTGAAGGTTCAGCAGACTGTCCAGTACCATGACGGCCAGTCTTTGGCCTTGCATGGGAGAGGCCAAACTCAGTACCTTCTGGTGTACTCTCAAAGTGTACTCCAAAGGTAATATCCTGACCGCTAACAATCTCCAGGGCCGCTGCAACCAGGGTAGGAATTGGAAGGTCAAACTCACGGGCGGCAGATACAATTAAGTGTAACCTACTAAGCCTCTCTGGGTGTCCAGCAGATGATATCGTCTTCTCCCCTCTATTACCAAGATCAAAGATCATGTCTAGACCATCGAGGAGCGCAGCTCTCATCACACCAAACTCAGGATTGGTGGGAATGACTATGCCCTTCCAAGGAGCCAGCCCAGGGAGGAAGAGGTATCTATTGGAAACCCTTTGATGGGTGGTCAGCCCATTGTAAAACCAATCCTCATAAGTCCAAATCTTGCCTTCGTGGTCTACCCAAGGTTCAGCCTCTCCACGACGTACTGCCTCATCATGGGCGGCACCTATCAACGCATTGTTAAGCAGTTCCATCGTCGTTGGGATGCCAATTACAGTCGCCAAACCAACAGCGAATCTCTTTGGATTAGAAGCGGCGCCCTTCCCTATTGCTCTCAGTCCAGCAACAAACGGACCGGAATATAGGAACGTCTTATTGAATACACGGGCAACATTACTAGCACCAACCTGACCAATATCACCAGTCATTTTCAGTGCGTTGGACATAGCCGTTCGTGCTATTTGTGCCTCAGCCTCTGGACTGATAGGGGCGCCCTTAGCTTTGGCTACAGCTTCCTCCATCAATTCGCCGTACTCTTTCAAGTACTGACCAGCCGTTGGTCCTTCATGGAATGCGTTATTCATTGCCTTCCAGAACTTCCAAACAGTTGCGAGTTCTAAGGCTCCATAGGCTTTGATGTAATTCGGAGAGAGTCCATCCATCATAGCCTGTAATGAGGCGGGCTCCCCTGTGAAAGTCATCGCCCCACGAATTGCGCCAGTCTCTTTGGAGACAACATGCAGCCAAGAGTCAGTATGAAACTTCTCTAAACGTTTCTGCATGGTTGTTAGCCACTGTGGGGGAGTGCGGCCCTGCTGGATCTCCCTAGTAACCGCCTCGGAGAAATAGTTAGCCATCACCTGGGAGTTATTGAGTATCTGCATCGAGAGAATTCCCTTGGCAGAGTCTTTCAACGAAGTAATCCCTCCCCAAGTTCCTTCTAATGCAGACCTGAGCAACCAGATTTGTTCCATATTGTAAATAGCAGCGAGTGGAGAGAATGCTGAGTACTGCCCAGTGATATTAGCCTGTGCTACATTCCTCCAGTGGGCAAGGAAGTTTACAAAACTCCCCATCCGAGGCTGAAGCTCCAAAGCTCTCCGCATGTATAGGTCAGGGACATGGAACAAGTGGTTTCTTCCATCGCGCTGAACCACCATCACTTCTCCATCAGGAAAAGCAGCCTTGAGATTATCAACGTCAGGGTCATCTGGCAGCTTAGTATTCAAATTCCTTAAGGCTGGGTCATCGGTAGGAACCAACACCTTGAATACATCACCTTCCTGTGGATCACCATGTCCAAGGTAAGTGACATCTCGTACCCCCTTTGTTTGCGGAGAAGCTCCAAGAGTGATTGGGAATCGTGCGCCCGTCTGTAGATTTACCCCTACACGCCTAAACGTTCCATTGAAGAATTCGATTCCTGCCAACCGAGACAGAGCATGAGACTGAAAAGCGTTCATGTTGGTAATAGCAAGGTTCTTCGCTGTGTAAGCTCTCAGCGCTTCTATCGGCGTCATGGGGAATTGTGTCCCTGTCCCTGTTCCCGCTTGACGTTTCTTTAGCTGTGCCCAAGCCTCTTTCGCACCAACATTTGCGCTGCTATCCCAACCACCAAAGCGTCGGGCAATCATCCTAACAAAGTCTGCCTCGTTATGTAACATAGGCATGTAGGAGATAGACCCATCGGCCTCCTTGAAGGTTCTTCGCATCATGTCGAAGCCTTCTTGATCGAGCATTCCACGCTTGAGCATGTAATGAAGCTGGCCTTCATAGTTTCGAGCCATCAATGCAGAAAGCTTTCTTACATCGTCATCAGCCCGTGCCGCTGCCCGCATGGCAGCCAACTTCTGTGGTCCCAGTCCTTTCTTCCAAACTGTAGTGCCTGGAGCAGCATTAGCGGCAATAGCTAGTTGTGATGCAGCATACTCTCCTTCGTTAAACAGTTTCTGCTGTGCCTGAGAAAGCCTATTGTATGCTTGCTCGATACTAGCGCCAGAAGGGACACTGATACCAGTGCCTTGCCCCAGTTTCCCAGTTGCCCAGAACTCTCTTGCCATGAAAGAGGGATTAACCGAGTGCATGTTAGCTACAAATTGGTCAATAAGCTCCTTGGGATACCCAAGGTCTTTGAGTGCATATGCGAGGCTCTTTCCAGCACTAGAAAACATCACATCAAGTTCTCTTCCCGCTGCAACAGCTCCCTTTTTCAATGGAAGTACCATTCCAGTGAAGTCGTGCTGCTTCGCGGCAGCAAGAACTTCATCGAAAGCTTCTCCAACAGCACTCTTATTCGGAATATATGCTCCGAATACGCCTCGCTGTGCTTGTGCGGCTTGATGTCCTTTGTACAACATACGAGCAGCAACACCACTACCTGCAATAGCCGCAATCGTAGCGGCCACCGATACCATATGTGCTTCCCACTGGATACGATCAATGTCGTTATCTAGTTTCCACAAGTCATGGAATCTGAGCGCCCTTTCAGTATCACTCTCTTTCAAAGCTTCATCATCGCCCAAAACGAGGTCTTCTACTTCTATGTTAAGAGTGAGGCCGGAGTCTGGAGGCACCGAAAAAAATCGCCCCCCCCTTTCAATAATCTTAGAGCCGCGCTTCTTCTCAGCCTCTATGGCTTTATCGAATGTAGGGTGCTGGCGCCCCTTCAAAATAATGAAACTCCCGGCTGGCAGATTGAATTTCTTTGCCTCTTCCGGCGATACCGGCGCGACGGAACCAAAATGCCCTTCATTCTCGCCAGCTTCCGGCCCCGCACGTTTCATGCCAGACGAACGCGCCCTGTCCATATCAAAGCCGCCGCCTTGAGGGTCGAAGGCAAGCACCTTTTCCTGCGCCGCCTCGTCCAACCCGGCAAAAAATTGCTCCGCGCCAAGAGTGTCTCCCTCAGTGCCGCCCTTGATTACGTCGGTCTGTGGTGCATTAAGAGGGTGTGGTCCAGGACTAATGATGCTTGGATAGTCCAAGTACTCCCTAACTCCTGTGTCAATAGGCAGCCCAATCGCTTCTTGAGCTATTGCACGACCTGCCACACCAGGCCCAGGCTTCACTGCATTGGTGAGGACATTACTTGCACCTTTAACAAAGTTACCTAGCTTACTAATACCAGAAGCAGGCCCAAGAACAGGGAAGAACTCCCCCAAAGCCCTTGCTGCGATGTCTTCACGGCTTTCTGGCTCCATGACACCAAGTAGAGCATTCATGTCCCCTCTTGCTTCTGTCCCCCTGTTGAGTAAATAATCTGTGGAGGCTGATTTGGCGAAGGCATCAGTAAAAGGCTCATCAGTTCCTAGAGTAGAGACACCAGCGTCTATGGCCGATGCCCCCATACCAAGGACCATCATGGCATTGGTAGTGATGTCACTCAAACCCGCGACATGCTGCTTCCAAGGGTCAGAAGGCAACTCAGGCTTTGGAGCATCAATGTGGGAGGCCCCGCCGGGATCAGCGAGATTGGCCGGAGAGTTCGTCTGTGCTAACCCTGCTTCATGCTGAACAAGGGCCTCCTTCGCCGCAATGAAGGCTCTAGGGCTATCATTGACAGGACGAAACTCTTCCCCATCCTCAGCGACGAGGACAGTCCCTTGGTCGTCCTGAAAAACTTTCCCTTGCAGCCTCGTATCTGCTACGGGGACGGTTGCTCTAGGAGGAACCTCTATGTCAAGGACAAGTTCAGACATTACTTCCGCGGAGGAGATATCTGGTTGATACGAAACTGCTCCGAGTACTGTTGGGTAGTAACATTGTCTTGGAAGGTTACTAAGGCCCATCCCGGTGCGTAATTGGTGTCAATGTTCGTCACAGTCACTCCTTTTGGCGACCTGTGGAAGTACTTCTCGTTAAGAGCCGCTTCGGCTCTCTTCATTACCTCTGGGGTAGCTGGCGGAAGCTGCCGGGTGACTCCTTTGTCTTTTACGGAACGGTCAGAAGACTCCTTCTCAATAACCTCGTCTACCAATCCCATATCACCAGGGCGCGAAGGAACATGCCGCTTGCGCTGGCTAGAACTCCCTGTCGTCTGTGTAACGCTCACATTCCCCCCAACAACTGGAGGATGGCCGGGAGCAATAGGCTGTAATTTGGATGGATCATAGGCTCCGATGTTTGGTACACGACCACCAGCGGCAGCCTCGTCCTTTCTGGCTCCTGCCAAGGTCTTCGCTAGACCAGCTTTCCGCAACTCTTCGATCTGCCTCTTGATGTTGGGAGGGAACTGCCCAGGGACACCCATATCGCCAGTACTGTGTCCTAAGATACTACGAAGCACTACAGGATCTATCACGATGTCCTTGTCCGCCAACTTCTGGAAGATGTCACTGAAGTTCATCTGCCCTTGTCTTTGAACGCCTCCAAGGGCGGTCGTCCGTGCTACATCGACGTCGGCCTTGGCACCAACATCAGCTTCGTATGCCCTACCAGCGACTTCTGCTGTGGTTCTTGCTGCGTGGGCGCGATCACCTTGCTGTCCAAGGATTAGCGCATCAGCCGCTCTTGCACGCTCCAAATTCATTTCATGTGTGCGAACCTCTTCCGCAGCTTGTCTTGCGCGAATATCATCAAGGAAGCTCGCTCTCACTTTAGCTTCCGCTAGGATTTCCTTGGCTTCTTTCTCTCGGGTATGGGTGAGATCCGCAATGCCTCTGTTCTCAAGTATGTTCGTCCTCGCAATATCACCTTGAGCCTGGTTCTGCATACGCTGCAAAGCCCCACCTTTGAGAAGGTCTTGTAAGGCAGAGTTAGGCGCTTGTGATCCAATCTTGAAACTGGTAGCGAGGGCTAGGGGATCAGGAGTAGGCATTACGAAGTACTCCTTGGCGGCAAGGCAATGTTCACACCGCTACCAGCATTGCCCATGTGGCGAATAGCCTCTAACAGAGCGTTTTGATCTTCTCTGCGGTTCCGCGCTGCTATAATCTGTTCAACGATATTGCCTCCCGTTGCAAACGGAATGGCACCACCAAGATCAGCAGGAAGCTGCGTTGGAGGCGACTGTGTAACAGCCGCAGCGGCTTGTCCCCCTGGACCTGACGAATCGAACCCTTGAGCGGGAGCTTGCATAGCGAATGCTTCTTGAAGGGCTTTCAAGAGAGCGGCATCATTCGCTCCAGACTGTTGTAAGAGTTGGATTGCTCCACGTTCGTTGTTCAAGGTGTTTTCAGCAGCGAAGCGGCCTAGTGCATCAACAGTGGAAGCTTCAAAGTTGCCTCCCGCTTGGATGCCGCCACTAGCACGCTGTCGGGCTTTGATGATCTCTTGTAGACCAAAGTCTACATTCTTCTGCCTTGCCGCGGACTCTTCCGCTGTAATCCCACGGGCCGTTGATAAGTCAGGGATGCTAAGGCGGAAGTTCCTGCTGAGATCGTTGATCTTAGGTGCCCGAATAGTGGCATCCCCGGCAGCCAGTGTGGACCGTGCATCAACAGCACTAGCCTCTCCTGGCTGGTCAATGATGAACCCACCAGACCCATCAGGCTTGACGGTCTTACTGGCACTGCTACTCTTTAACGCCGTTAACGCTCTGTTCTGGTTCTCTCTCAGAGCATCAGCGTTGATTCGGGCAGCATTTTGGATTGCTTTGTTGGATTGTTTACCCGTTTCGAGGTTGAAGAGCCCACCGAGTAACGGACCAACAAAATCTCCTGCTTCAAGAGCCATTAGAATACTCCACTACCTCTTGAGCCAAGTCCTCGTCTGCGGTTAGCAGTAGAACCAAGCTCTCTCTGAGCAATACTGTCTAATAGAGACTGATTGGGCGATCCAGATACAACGCCCTGCGCTCTGCCTCCTGTACGCAACGCTCCTGTGATGTCGAAGATTGGTTCCTGGCCGATAGCTGTCCTGATATCTTCGCCAAGGGTTCCCTCACGTTCAGCAATCACGTCAGATCGTTCTTGACTAAACGGTGCAACATCGAACAAGTCATCACCAAGCCTGAAGCCTCTGACATCTCTGGAAGCCCTGTCACGTATCTCATCGACGGATCGTTGATTGGCTGTTCGTACTCCTGCCCCGATCTCTCTTACTCGCTCCGTTGCGGCTGGACGTTGGGAAGCTAGGAAGGCATTCGCGGTCTGTCCACCGATAGGATTAAAGTTGCCTCGCGCTTCCAAGGCTCCGATCTGTTTCTGTCCGGGCAACTGTCTTTCATCAACGATGCTTTGGATGATGTCATCATCGACTTCACCAAAAGCCTGTCCAGGGAAGGCCGCACCAATGTCTTGGTTGAACGCTTGCTTCCTCAAGTCCAGTTCATCGGCGAGGATGATATCTCCAAGATCAGGGTTGTCGAAGACTTGATTGAACTGTTGCTCCGTGATGTTTCTACCAAGCCCGATGTTTTCTCTTTCAATCCCAGAAGCAATAACCTTACGGAACTCTTCTTCCTGAGCCTGTCGTTGTGCTTCTTGTTCCTCTGGCGTCCCTGCCCCTGGCCGCAAGAACGGGTTGTCAAGAGTAGTCCCTTCTCCTGTAAGCCTATCGAACACTCCCTGTGATAGACGATTCCTTGCCTCATCTCTAAGGGTTTGGATTTGTTCTGGGCCAAACTTCTGCCCCAAAACTTCATCAAGTCCTTCAAGATCGGCGTTGAGAGCTTGATCCAAAGTGAGGGTAGCGAGTGACCCAATTCCTGCCGCGGCTAAGTCTCCTGCTGTATTGATAGCTAAAGGAGTAACGTCGAAGCCCAGACCTCCTTCCCCAAGGAGAGCTGAACCATTTTCAGACAAGAAGTCAAAGCCTGTCCGTATTACCCCTCCAACATCCCCGAAATTGGAAGCTTCAAAAATAGATCCAATTCCATCTGAAATGCTTCCAATGATTGGGAGGTCTCCGATGGGAGTTTGTAGGGCTTCGGCGAAACCTCCCAAAGCGGAAGTCGCAAGATTTCCAGTCCCTTTTATTGCTGCCTCGGCTAAAGCCCCTTCGGCAATAACATTTCCTGCTCCATCAAGAACAACGGAGGCGCCTGTGGCCGCATCGATTGCCTTTGTAGCGGTTCCGTTAGCCAACTGACTACTAAGGGCGGTTTCTGCTGCGGCATTACTAATCCCTTGGGTAATAGATGACCCAATGAAGGTCGTTGCTCCAGAAAGTAATGCCTCTTTGAAACTCCCACCCGTTGCTCCAGTGGCAACAGCCGCCCCAACAGCCGCACAAGGCGGGCCACAAGCAATTCCTCCGACAACGGACGCTGCTACGCGGACAACTGACTTGAAGAAGCCTCCGTAACCCATTACCTTCTCCCGTGCGCGAAACGCTGCACCGCTTTGAGGCGCCTAATCACTTCTGGACCTAGTTGCTCCGTCACAGCTTGTTCCAACTGCTGCTGTACCTGGGGGTCCAGGGCTTCGAACTTCTGAACAAGGATCATCAACTCCTCTTCGTTGAGGAACTCCATAGGATTGGCCTCGGGACCGACTACATCAGTCTGATCTTCTACGGAGTCTTGCATCAACGTGTCTAAGTCGATACCTTTGCTCTCAAGCATCTGAATGAGTGTGGTAACGAAGTCCCCTGTGGCGTCTTGTACTCCCTGAGCCATAGCATCGGATACAGGAGTCATGGACTGCTGAGAAGTACCTTGAGGCCCCGTAGGAGGGATAGTGTTCGTCAACTCAGGAGGTAATGGCATTGTGTGTCCTGCCTCTGTCTAAGTAAAGGGTAGCACGTTACTTCGCCTTCACCAAGTCCTTTCTTCGCCGGTATCCACATGGACGAATGTATCATAAGGTCGTTGTACTGCGAAACCGGCCTTTCGAATGAGTGGTAGAAACGACTTCTCCGATAGATTTCTTAATGAAATGTCAAACGCCATAACGTTGGGAGCCAAAGCGCAATGAGCAGAATAATCAGCCCCACCAATGCGAACATTATACCATCTAGAACGATAGGCCGAGTTAATATGTAGTGGTCTACGGGCGAAATCACGTAGTCTTTGAAGGCAGTCCATAGCGAACGGAACGACAATTAACTCTCCTGATCCTCTACACGCTATCTCTAGTGGGACAAAGTTCGGCCACTTCCAGTCTTCTTCCTTTACCTCTCCATGGTGTTCATACAGGATCACCCTTCTCTCCCATCTCCGGTGGAAACAACCTTCCCTTGCCACCTTGATTGACGAAACATGATGCACCACCGAGAGAGGTAAACACTAACGTCCATGAGGCTGTTGTTGGACTGAACCACAATGCAGCCTCTATGTCTTGGGCAGCACTCCCCGCGAATATTTTGTACTCCCCATAAGTCTCGCCCAGGGTTTTGTTAACGTACTGGACAGACCCACAAGCATTAAAGGTGCTGGCGGGCGTAAATATAGGCTTCCCGGCACAACCTCCAACCAATAGAGCAGCAGCAACTATGAACAAAGATTTTATCACTTGCTGACTTCCTTCAAGATAGCCTTGATGTCACTATTCTGTTCCACAATAGACTTCTCAATCCCGTCTAGGCGAAACTGGATGATCTGTACTTTGGTATCGACCTTTACAGCTTGGTCTTCATTGTCGCTGATCTTCCCCCACTGAATTTTGACCGCTGCTTGCAAGTCTCCAATGTCGTTAATGCTGTTGTAGATGGAACCTACCACTGCAACAACGGCAATCACAAGCGGCCACAGTCGTAGGAGCTTCCATAGAGGAGGCTCCCCATTGCGGGGGCTGCCTAGAGGGGTCAACTTTCCACCTTTGAAGCAGCTTCTATGATGTCCATTTCGGCTGTGACTTTAGTATGCATTTCGGCTTCAGTGATGTTGTTAAGTTTCGCCATTCGGGCCGCAAGGACCGATCCTGTCGGGCACGTTTACCTCTTACTGCGGCCAGTCAGGATCGGCCTTCGCCTTGGTGCGGGCCGCTTTGATCGCATCCATCTTGTCGGGGCGGCCCTCTTCCTTCTCGACCATAGCCTCGATGATCGCCATGACGGTTGACCCATGTGCGTCGTATAGTTTTTCCTTCTGCCGGTTTTTCTCTCTGGCATTACGAGCGGGTTGGGACGCTGCACGATCCACGATTAACTGATCCGCTGCCGCTTCTTCCGCCTGCGTCAAAGGAACTTCTGTGCCACCGTCTGCGTCTGCGATGATCTTGGTTCTAGCCATTACGAGTTATTCCTTCCGTACATGCGGATGACGCCGGTCTGGATTTCGTTGCCGCCGTCGAACAAGAACTGAACAGCATCGACAATAGCCGCCGACACTCTGAAGCCACTGCCCATGGCAACCCCCGGTTCACTGGTGGCTGCTCCGGTGATAACAGAGAGATGCCATGTGAACATCGTCTGGAATGTTGCATCAGCGGGGGCGTATAAATAAACTTGCCCGCTCAACGCCTCATCAGCCGCGTTACCGACGTGCGCCCCGTCAGTGGTCAGCAACATTTGAGCCGCGCCCGTACTTGAAGTCCCCCCCACCGACGCGCCGTTCATACGAACGAATGAGTAGGCATAGTCAGAACCACCAGCGTCGTAGCTGGCACCACCGTTCGCATCAGTTCGCATCCACAAATCTTGAAGATCATCCACTGGGTGGAGGTTGATGAGGTCGAACCGATACATGTCGTAGGTGCTGTCGATGCCGGTGAAGGCTAGTGACGCGCTGGTAGAGGCTGTCGCCGCCGAGATGAAAGTCCAGCCACCCGCACTCGGCACCAAGTCGAGGATGCCCTGGACGGTGTCTTTCTTCGCTACTCCATCGGTGGCGTCAATATGAATGAACTCATCGCCAGCAACAACTGTTGCTTCGGTAAGGTTGGTGCCGCCAGTAAGTAGTTCTGTAAGAGTAACAGTCTTGGAGGCATCGGGCGTATCGGATATGTCCGATATCACGAACTTGTCACCAACAGCCGGGGAGGCTCCTAAAGCCGCCAGACTGGTGATACTATCAAGCAAGAACTGTATTGTAATGGTCTTGGCAGCGTCAGGAGTCTCGCTGATATCCACAAGGGGAATCTTGTCCCCAACGGCCGCGAAAGCACCAAGAGCTGTCAAGTTGGTGATGGCATCATACAGGAATTGGATAGTAACCGCTTCCGCCACATCAGGTGTTTCGCTGATGTCGGCTATGCCGATCAAGTCGTCAATGGCGGGCATCTCTCCAGCAGCACTAAGGAGTCCAATACCATCTAGTACTGTCTGAAGCGTTGCGTAACTAGGGTCATCGCTATCATCTATATCTAGGAAAGCGAACTTGTCTCCAATAGCAGGGACAACAGTAGCGTCAGCAGCGTCAAAAACTCCTGGACCAGTCGCTCCCGTAGCACCCGTTGCTCCTGTAGCCCCTCGCGTTCCTGAAGTACGGATCGTCCAATCTGCAAGAGTGCCACTACCTCCTATGTTGGTCACGTTAACAACAAGAGTGGTAGTACTGTACGAAGTGATATTGCCGTGCATGTAATTGGTTGCATCGGCATCACTTGTCGCCAGCACGAAGTCACCAACGGTAAAGTTCTTTCCGGCATCGACAGTGAATGACTTAGAAGCGACTTCAATCAGCAAAGAAGTTGTGCTAGTGGTTGTCGTGCCTATGTCAATGAGCGTGATGATATTGCCAGCGGTAACAGCTTCATCGTAAGTCTCTGTTGCTCCTGAAGTGAAAGCAGCAGCCACAACTCCATACTTCGTCCCACTAGAGACAAACTCGTTCACAGCATATGCGGTGTTAATTGCGAATGTCCCTGCAAACGAGAGATCGGTGGAGATTGATTGCCAATACGTGCTGTTGGCTGTTCGGCTGGCCGCAAAGGTTCCAGTACTGGGCGTGGTATGTGCTACCAAGACCTCCCAGATGGAGTCCAGATCAGTGTCAATATACCGATTTCCCGCTGTAACACTTAGAGCGTTTTCCCAAGCACCTTGCACCCCTGAGATAGTTAGGTATCTAGCTATCAGGGCGTCAACAATGTGCCAGTTGTTATGCTCTTCAGTGTGCCAAGGAATCTTATCGAAGTCGGTAAGATTGAACTTGAAGTTTGAAGTGGTGTTAGGAGCAGCCATATCACTTCCTAGACGTCGATTTCGGTTCCCACAACCTGAACGTTACAAGCAACCAGGGCGTCTGTGCCGATGGTGTATGTAACGGTATCACCTGCTGAGAGGTAATACTCTGCTGGCCCAGGGCAACAGGTGAGTGCAGCAGTGGTGCCATCAGGATCAACAGAAGTAGACGGATCATGCAAAGCCGTAGTCGAGTTTGACCACATAATCTCCGTTGTGGGCAGGTTAAGGTGTGAAAAAGTCACCACACCATTAACAGTAACAAGGAAGTCCCCTGTGCTGTTTGCAGCGTGGGCTTCAATCTTAACCTGGATCTTGCACTTAGCAGCCTTAGCTGCGGGAACAGTATATACGGTCGTGGTGCCAACTGTAGTAGTAGTTGCCTCACCAAGAACGCCAATAGCATCGGCCATCGTCTTCTCCTACAAGGACTGAGTACCAAAAGCAAGCAGACGAGGAAGACCAGTGGCATTTTGCTGCGCGGTAAGCTCGTTCTTGATAATCAAAAACTGAGCGCGGAAAGCCGCCTTGCTGGTTTTCACATTGTCGGCCGGAAGGGTGGAGTCAACAGAGCTAGTAGCCATGATTATCTCCTGAGTGATCCGCGTTGATATGCTAAAGTGATTGCAATGAACTTCAACTCTTTCGTAGCATCGCCTGATATTCGCAGCTTCTCGATCTTGTACCTAGCTGTCCAGGCAAACAACTTTTCTAAGCGGGTAGGTCGGCCACCACCAAAGTCTTCGCCAAACTCGTCCCCACCGAAGCCAGGAGCGTCCCCACCTTCGAAGACCATTGACAAGGCGGGATCAAGAACGTCAACATCCCATCCAAGCCCATCATCCCACTTGAGGGTGTCCTCTACCCAATCTTCTCCAAGGTCGGAGCGGTCTTTGTAGATGTTGTCTACAAACATTTCAACGAGAAATCGATTGTCGCCTACAGTATCGAAGCCGATATACCTACTGGCTTTAGTAAGGAACCGTTCTTTGTTGTCCGACCAAGGAAGTTCCCAAACAAACTTGATGGGAACTCCACTATCGGCGGTGTCTGCTACAGGGTTCCATCCAGTATAATCTGACCAAGGAGTGTCATCGTCCCACATTTCTTGGTCGCCCTCGTAGTCTTTGAAGACACGATCACCACCTACATAGTCTTCCCCAAGAATGTAGACCTGTGTTCCTTCTGTCAAGAAGATACGCTTCAAAGCTGATTGACAACCAGACCGGAAATTCCAATTCCTCCAATCTTGCCACGCGGCGATTTTCAGCTTCACATTTCTCTTGTATACAAAGCAACGGGTTTCTGTTGTGTCCGCGGCAACGTCTGTGTCAGGGACAAACACCATGAAGTTGTTAGCCTGACTATCCCACAACGACCAAACTCGATCTTCTTGTGCAGCAGTCGCCGCAAGGTTTCCAACGGAGAAAAGATATGCAGGGTCAATTAGCTGTGACGCTCTAGAGCTGGACACGTTTCCAGTGAATAATGCACGCTTTACATTGGATATGCCAGCAACATCTCCGAATAGCATATCCTCGCCAATGGTTTGGATTCCCCGGTGAGAGATTGCTCCAACATTCTCGATTGCATCATCGAAGGTGGGAGTGTGGTCGCTACCGTCGAATACTCCTAGCGTCCCAGGCAGGAT
>NZAS01000111.1 GCA_002686195.1 Candidatus Pacearchaeota archaeon
TAATATGCCAAGTTTAAGGAAAGCAAGTGCGTATTCTAAGAAACTCGTTAGGCCGTTTACTCGGAAATCTGGGAATAGAAAGGATGCTTATATTAAGGCTGTGCCTGCGAGCAAGATTGTTAAGTTTCAGATGGGGAATGAGAAGGCTCATAGGCTTGGGAAACACAAGGTTGAGTTGAGGTTGGTTTGTGATGAGAATATTCAGATAAGGGATACTTCTATTGAGGCTGCTAGGCTGTTGTTAAATAAGAATCTTGATTTGGAAGTTCCCGGACAGTATTTTTTGAAAGTTAAGATTTATCCACATCATGTTTTGAGGGAGAACAAGACGGCGGCGGGGGCTGGGGCTGATAGATTAAGTTCTGGAATGAAGCACAGTTTTGGTATTAATATTGGAAGGGCTGCGATTGTTAAGAAAGGAAATGATATTTTGTTTGTTTCTGCTGAGGACGAAAGGGTTGCGAGGATTGTTAGAAAAGCTATTGGTATTATTAAATCAAAGCTGCCTTGTAAGACGAGGATTGTTACGAAAGAGATTAAGTAATAATTGTTTCTTTTAAGTAGTTACATATGGAAAGGTTTAAATAGGGAGGATTTTTAGGGAAATTATGAGAAAAAGAATATTACCTTATGTGGCAGCAGGAATTACAGCAGTGGCTTCTTTAGTTGGCTGTGGAGAAAGAGAAACTCCTGTTGAGAAAGTCCCACAAGGAAGTATCCCTAAACCATATAGACATATTAATACTGATAACAGTTCAGTAGTTGTAGTTCCTACAAGTCCAAATGGAGATGTTGTTTTTTATGTTGATAGAAATAATGATAGTTTTGCTGATGTAGCAGGGAGAGGAGCTTATCTTGCATGGGATGGTGGAATGCCTAGAACTCTCACTAAATGGGATTTGCCTGAGAAAGTGCATTCTATGGATGATTTATTTGAAGATAGCACAGTACTTCGAGAAAATCCTGTTAGCTTTTAGATTTTTATAAATTTGTTTTTATTAATCAGATAAAGATTATGTTGACATAATCTTTATTAAGTCTATTTGTCTGTGCTTTTTATGGCAGAAGGAGAGGCGAAAGGTTTGGTTAAATGGTTTTCTGAGTTAGGACATGATGATATTAAGGTAGCTGGTGGGAAGGGGGCTTCGTTGGCGGAGATGTATAATGAAAAGATTCCTGTTCCACCTGGTTTTGTTGTGACTGCGCAGGCTTATTCTTATTTTTTGGATTCTGTTGGGCTTAAGGAAAAGATTAAAGGTGTTCTTGATGAGTNGGATGTTAATGATACTGAGGCTTTGAATGATGCTTCTGAAGAAATTAGGGGGATGATCGATTCTGCTGAATTTCCTGAAGATTTGAAAGAGGCTATAAGGGAAGCGTATGAAGTTTTGGATGTTGGAAAGCAGGATTTGAGTGCTGCTAAAGGTACCGCTTTGGATATTTTAAAGACAAGTCATGAAAGTCCTTTTGTTGCTGTAAGATCAAGTGCGACTGCTGAGGATTTAGCTGATGCAAGTTTTGCAGGACAGCAAGAAAGTTTTTTGAATGTTAAGGGAGATAAAGATTTATTGGGAAAGGTCAAGAAGTGTTTTTCATCTTTGTTTACTCCGAGAGCTATATTTTATAGGGAGAAGAAAGGGTTTAAACATGAGGAGACTGAGTTGGCTGTTGTTGTTCAGAAGATGGTTGATTCTGATAAGTCTGGAGTTATCTTTTCTAATAATCCTATTAAGAAAGATGATAGTATTTTAATTGAGGCTGTTTTTGGTTTAGGAGAAGGGATTGTTTCTGGAAAAATAAATCCTGATAATTATGTTGTTTCTTCNGATTTNGAGAANTTTAAGATTGGGGAAAGCAAGGTTTCTGATAAGAAAATTGCGATTACAAGAGATTCTAGTGGGGAGAATGTTACTGTGAAACTTACTGATGATAGGAGTAAGCAGCAGGTTTTGACTAATCATGAGATAAAGGTTTTGGCGCAGTATGCTCAGCAATTGGAAAAGCATTATAAGAAGCCGCAGGATATTGAGTTCGCAGTTGAGGGTGAGGAGATTTATATTGTTCAGAGCAGGCCTGTTACTACGCAGTTTAAGGAGGCTGAGTCTGTAGATTTGAAAGGAGAGGTTTTGGTTTCTGGGTTTGGGGCTTCTCCAGGAATTGCGTCTGGAAAAGTTAGGATTGTTCATAATTTGGAGGAGTTGAGTAAAGTAAAGGCAGGAGATATTTTAGTTACTAAGATGACAAATCCTGACATGGTTGTTACGATGCAGAAATCTGCAGGAATTGTAACTGATGATGGTGGCGTGACTTCGCACGCGGCGATTGTTTCTAGAGAGATGGGGATTCCTGCTATTGTTGGGACTGGTGAGGCGACCGGGAAATTGGAAGATGGGGAAGTTATTACTGTTGATGGTAATTCGGGAAAGGTTTTTGAAGGACATTCTGAAACTCAGAAGGCTGAGATAAAGAAGATTGTTGAAGATACTAAGACGAAGATTAAGACGATTGTTGACTTGCCCGATTTTGCTACTAGGGCTGCTGAATCTGGGGCTAAATGCATTGGTCTTGTTAGATTAGAAGGAATTATCGCGGCTAATGGGAAGCATCCTTTGTTTTATGTAAAGCAGGTTGATACTGAAAGTTATATTGAGGTTTTGTCAAAAGGGCTTAAGAGAATTTCAGAGCCTTTTGAGGAGATTTGGATTAGAACTTCGGATATAAGAAGCGATGAGTTTAGGCATTTGCAAGGGGCTACTAAGGAAGTTGAAGGGAATCCTATGTTGGGGGATCATGGAATTAGATTCGGTTTGAAACATAAAGAGATTTTGGAGTCTGAGTTGAAAGCTATTAAGGAAATTGCAGATGATTTTCCAGACAAGAGATTTGGTTTTATGGTACCTCAGTTGATTTCTGTTGATGAGCTTAAGAAAGTTAAGGCTTTGGCTTCTGAAGTTGGGTTGCCTTCTAATGTTAAGACTGGTGTCATGATTGAGACGCCTGCTAGTGTTCAGATAATTAATGAGATTTGTGAAGAGGGTGTTGACTTTATTAGCTTTGGGACGAATGATTTGACGCAATATATTTTGGCGATTGATAGAAATAATTCTGATGTGCAGGAGATTTTTGATGAGATGAATCCTGCGGTTTTATCGGCTTTGAGTTATGTTATTAGAAGGTGCAAGAGATATAATGTGGAGACTTCTATATGCGGGCAGGCAGGTTCTAAGAAAGAGATGGTTGAGTTTTTAGTTGGGGAGAAGATTGATTCAATTTCTGTTAATGCTGATGCTGCATATGATGTTAGTGTTTTGGTTAAGGAGTTGGAGAGGAAGAAAGGAGAACAGCCGATTATAGAAGAGAAGCCAGTTGTTAATAAGGAAGAGGCAGAAATTATTGATAGACGAGAGGATGATATGGGAGAGAAGGTTGAGGAGGATATTCCTGAAAATCCAGAGAGAGTTGAAGATGAAGTCGTTCCTGAGGAAAAGGTTCAAGTTCCTATGGCTGTTNCTGATACAGCAGAGCAAAGCTCCGCTGTCCCTAAAACTTCCGAAAACCAAATGGAAGTTTCAGGTATTGTAGAGCAAGAAGTTTCAAATGAAGGAGAACAAACAGAGGGGCACCACGAAGAAATTCTGACTACGAGGAAAGAATATGAAGANACNACTGATGTTGANGATGTTGCTTTNAGAGAGTTGGAGAATGNNAATGGATCTTCTATGGATTATAATGCTGGGGATTCAAATGGTGATAAGCAAGATATACCGAGTTTGAATGAGGCGATTCCTGTTGATTCTTCTGACTTCGAGGCAGCTGAGGAAGAAGTGATTGAAGAAAGCTTGAGCTCTGATGGCTTTCCAGTAGCTAAAATTGGCGATGTTGGGGCGCAGGAAGATGGTTCTGGCTCTGATACAGCAGAGCAAAGCTCCGGAGATCTAACAGGTTCCGAAGATGATGGGGAAGTTTCGGGTGATGAAAGCGGTGGGGAAGACCCAAGTGAAGATGATGGGGATTTTTTGATCAATAAAAATGGGAATATGGAAAATATTTTTGATGAAAGCAAAGAAGTTGATAGTAAAGAAGATCAAACTGAAAGTGAGGGTGATGAAGATGAAGATGAAGGTGAAGCTGAAGTTAGGGATGCTGATATTGATGGTTTGATAGAAAGTTTGGATGAAGACGAGGGTTCTGAGGGTGAAAAACAGGAAAATACTGGGGGAAAAGAGCAAAATTCTAAGGAAAAAGGATTTAATGTTGATGATTTAGAGAGTTATTAGATGTTTTTTGTTACTTTTAGTGAGTAATAACAAGATAGAAAGGTTTAAATACTGAAGGTTTTTAGGGATATTATGACAAATGGAGATAGACCAAATGCGTATGAAGAAGTGATAAGCGGTGTAGCATTTGCTGAGAATATTAAAGGTTTAGAAAATGATCATGAAAGAGGAGATACTGGAAGGAGTAATCCTGCTAGAGATTCTCTTGTTAATCTTGCTACCCAGTATTACACTGAAAGAGGAGAATNTGTTCCTGAAGATGGTTTAGAATTTGGAGATGAGCAGTATCAAGCAGNTATTGGTTTTGTAAAGACTGAGGCTGAACAAGGACCTAGAGATGTTATGGCTGGTAGTCTTGATGATGTTGTTTCTGAAATGCCTGATGAAAAAGTTGATAATTTATTTAAAGATAAGACAAGAAATGCTGTTTTAGTAGGTAACGCTGGTGATGATGATAGAGAAGTTTTGGCTAAGTATGGAAATTATAAACAAATTGAAGATTTACATGAAAGATATAGTAATGATAGAGAAGTAAGTTCTGAGGAAGGCAAAATAATCCAGGTTTATACCGAATTAGGAAAGAAGAGAAAAGTTGATGAAGCTGGAGAGAGGGCTTATGAAAGAGAAATGAACACAGATGAAGATGGAAGTGGGAATAAGAGGCTGGCAAGTATTGCAAAGACAGCTGCAAGAATTTCTGAACTGAAGAGAGTAGAAAGAAGTCCAAATGAATCAAAAGAATATGCTCTTGAAGGATTGCAAGCAGAATTGGATGCATCAAGAGAAGCGTATGAAGAATTGGGTAGAGATTATCAAGAATCTTTAAGAGAAAGTCTGAAAGCTCTTNCTGAAAAAGGAACTGAAGAACTTAATACTGCTGTGCAAATGGTTTATGATGCTCATGTAGATAGACCTAGCGGAAGAAGTTAGGATTTCTTTGTCTCTAAGAGTTTGTCAATTATTCTTGTCATCTGAGATAAGAAAGATTCAGATATGTCTTGCCAGGAGTCTATTTCGGAGCCTTTAATGTTTGCGATTTCTCCGTGTGAGATGCTTTTATGTAAGACGTAGACATCTCTAAGTGCTTTAACATAATTTATTTTTAACATGCCTGAATCTACAAAAGTTTTTTTGAGCATTTCTGGAATTTGTTCTGGACCTGGAGGCAATTTACCTGCAGTCATTAGGGCTGCTTGTGCAGAATCTACCATTGCCCAATAGACTCCTTCAATTGCTCCCATTTCCGCGATTTTACTTCTTGCTATGTGAGTTGGGGCTCTGTTGAGGGCTGCGTAAACTGCTTCAGGGGTTGAACGGATTTTTCCTTGGAGTAAAAGAGATTTTAATGGATTGAAGAATCCGCCTGAATCAATTAAAGCCTCACCATATCTTAAAATATTTATTACTACTGGGTCTCCATGGAGTAAGTCGAGCCACCAAGTTGTTAGTTTAACTGTATTTATGTGTAAATTGGCAGAGTATTTTTGATTTGAAATTAGTTTTCCGAGTTCTTCACGATACCATGCAATTAATTCGATGTCCCAAGAGACAGATGCATCGTCAATTATGAGAATTATATCAATGTCGGAGTTTGCTGATGAAGTGTTTTTGGCTTGGCTTCCAAATAAGATGGATGCTTTAACCATTCTATCAAACTTTTCATGAGCTTTCATTGCAAAAGACATTGCAATGTCTTTTTCNTTTTTTGGTTTTTTTGGAGTTATAGGTTTAGGAATGTCTATTTTTGATTCTGGTTTTTTAGCTGTTTTTTTTGGTTTTGCCATAATATCCTCTTTTATGTAATTAATAATAAGTGGTTATTTTTAAAGTTATTCAATTGGAGCTCCTGAAAGACGGCTTTGGCCTCCAGGCATTTGTCCGCCGAGTTCTACTGGAATATTGGAAAATCCGGCGCCATAAGTTGTATGGTGAATGTCAGGGTTCATACCGTAGCCTGCGAAATATCCTGGGACTCCTCCAACGCCCGAAGCTTGGTTCCAAGAGGGAGCCATTTGCATTGCGTAGATTGGAGAGCCGAAGGCTCTTAGGGTTTCCGCCATAGGAGTCGACTTGAAATCTTTGTACCAAGTTCCTGCTTCAATAACTTGTTTTATCTTTTTGAGTTTGTCACCGTGCTGTTTTTTTAATTCTGCGATGTGTTTCTTAAATGGAACGTTCCCCATTCCCATTGGAAGCTCTGTGTGTTCTAGGCCGAAGTTGTCTGATAAATGAATATGCTTAAGGGCAGGAGCGATTTCTTTTGTTTCTTTTACTATATCTTCAGATTTATAGCCGTATTTTCTTAACATGTTAATGTGTCCGACGTCCCAAGTTACACCTATTAGTTTCTCCGCTTGCTTTTCTGCTTGTGATTTTGAGAGGCCAGAATCAACTGCTTTTTTTACAAAATGATCTCTTGATTTATCTACTAATTCTTTCAAATCCGAACCACGGCTCAAACCGCTACCTGCAGGAGGGTTTTCAATACTAATTATCGGAGCGGAATCTTTAAATTTTTTGTATGAGTCGAATGCGAGATTTCCGAAAGTTTCTGAAGATTTGTCGGTTGCGAATTCGTTTAGAGGGCGGAATGATTTTGGGGTTTCTGATAATGAGTTTAGAACGTTGACACCTTTTGATACAATTCTTTCTACCTCTAAGAGATTCTTGGGATTATCTAAGTCTTTTTCAGAAACTGTTTGTGAGACTTCATTTCTAAATGAATCTAATCTTTCTATGTCTTTTGTATTTTTTTCTTTGTTTGCTGCAACCCATGCTTTGTTGAACATGTTTTGAAGTTCGTTGTAAGCATCTCTGAGATAAATCTCTCCGTAATCTACATTTGAGACTATTTTTTTAAGTTCTTTTTGTACTTCAGGGTTTTGTCTTTGCATAAATTCATGCCATTCTGGTTTTTTTGATTCAGTAACTACGTCTGCGAAGCCATCAATTTTTATCGCTGTTTCTGAATCTTCATCAATCTTAATTCTTTTTTCTGCCATTAAGTCTTTTATTGGATCAGCTCCTGCGTGCGCATTGAAGCTTAAATGAGTTAGTTCACGGGACCAGGCGTCTTTGTTTGTTTTTTTTAATTCCTTGTCTACATCTTTTTCTTCGTCTTTTAAGAGGAAGTTTTCTCGGGGTTTTATAACATTGAANTGTCCTTCTCTTTCGTTATAGACGTGCATTCCTGTNACTACTTCTCCNTCTTTTGTCATTTCNCTGTCNGTCATTTCTGGAAGNCCNGCTGCTGAATGGAANGTTACTATNATGTTTTCTCCTGTTTCTCCTAATTGTCTTGCTTTTTCAACTGCNTTGAACATTTGTCTTTCAGCTTGTGTTCTNCCAGCTTCTGTCCANCCTTGTTGNGTGATGCCNGAGGCTTCNACTATTGGGCCGTGGAATGTTAGCTCAGAGCCTGTTAGTTTCTTTAGACGTCTTATTTCATCGAAGTGCTGCTTTGGCATTGTCTCTAATTCTGCAGGGGTCACTCCGGAGACTTCTATTGCTTTTGCTCCTGTTGATAATTTGTCTGAGACTTGTTTTAATTGGTTGGCTGTTCTTGCATCTGTCGCTACGCTGATTGCTGAGGCTGCGTAAGGATCTGATAGGTCTGAGGAGTATTCTGAGAAAGAGCCTGGGAATCCTGGGTCCATACCATAATTGCTTCCTGAATAAAGAGATTCATCACCTGCCATGTTTTAGGGAATGAAAAGAGTTATATAAATTTATTGAAAGAGGCAGGAGAAATTATTATGGAATAGAACCGCAGTTGGGTTATGTGGTTATTTAGGTTAATGATAAACTTTGGGAGAAGGAATTATTAAAAGTGAATCCGAAAGTTTGAGTACATTATTTAGGTTAATTAATAAGATTGAGTGTGAGAGGGGTTTATGGAGTTTTATTCGCGCTCCCAAGGGTGTCTTGCTCTTCTAGTAGGACGTTCTGATTTAATTTCTGATTTTGTGTAGTCTTTTTCTTTTCCTTCGCCCCTCATTCTAGCTAATTCTTCGTTTTGCTGTAATGATGATGATTGTCTTAGTGTTGGTTCTTGTATATCTGAAGATTGTTCAATTGTTGGGGAAATTTGGGTTGGTCTATATCTTCCGGCAGTATCTTCTGTGGATTGGTTTGGATTATATAGTTGAAAGCTTGTGGTTTCGGAGTCGGAAGAACTGGGTTCTGCGGATTGGTCTTGAGGTCTTTCTTGTGAAACCTGGCCGGATTCTAGAACTGGGGCTGAGGTAGAGCCGGTTGAAGTAAATTCTTCGAATTGAGAATCTTCTGATAGCTCTACAGATTCTTCTAACTCTGATTCTTGAGGTTTGTGAATTTCTTTTATCTTTATCTTCGCTTTTTTTAAAGGCCTTACTTTCTTTATTTTAGGCATAAAAATAGATGTTTTTATGATATAAATGATTTTTGTTTTAGATTTTCTGGTTTTTTCTTGTATAAATGATTAAGATTTTCTGGTTATCGGAATCCTGCCATGTCGTATGAGCCTTTGAAGGCGCCGTAGATTTTTACGCAATCAACACGACCTTTTATTATTGCTCTTGAGCGAATTGCTTTTTCATATGCATTGTCTTCCTTTATTTCTAGGGAATCTTCGGATTCTGATTTTTTCTTTTTAGATTTTCTTTTTCCAAGTAGTGGGCTTAGGAGAGCTGAGAAAGGATTTGTGTCTTCTGATTTGGAATCCGCAGGATCTGATTCTTTTGGAGGTTTGTCACTTAGGAATCTGTCTATGTCGTCTTGTAATTCTGAAAGGCTTTCTGTTGTTGCGCCTTCTATTAGAGACATCATATCTCCTATGTCTGATTTTTCTAGTTGGTCTTTTAGGACTCTTAGTTCATCTTCGTTTAAGCTGTAGCTTGTGAAAGTTACTTCTGCTCTGCCCCTGAAACCGTAACCGCCCCTTTGATCCGAACGTTCTGGGACACTTCTGAATTTGAATTCTACTACTGTTATTGGCTCATACTTTCTGAGGTCTTTCTTTCTTGTTTCTTCTGGGAGGTTGCCATCTCCTATTTCCTTTTCGAGTTTGAATTTTCCGTGGCCGATTATTGTTAATTCAAATAAAGTTGTATTGAAGGAATTTACTAAAGAAGATGTTAGGTCCGCTCTTTGTTCTAAGTCTTTGATTGAGTTTAGATAAGGTTTAATCCATCTTGAATAAAGTTTAACTGTATTAATTTGGCTTTTTAGGTATTTTTTTTCTATGTCAAATCTTTTTGTTAACTCTCTTTCTGATTCTGTTATCCATTTTTCGAATTCGGCAAGTCTTTGTTGAAGAATACGTTTTACCCTGTCGTTTAGATCTATGTCTTTAACCTTTTCCATTGATTCTGCAGCCATGAATGCGTCTATTATTGTGACGTAGTCGTATTGTTGAGCCATCATTTTTATTGCGGTGTTTCCTCTTTTAATGTCGACTGTATCCATCCAAATTTGTTTTAGAGACAAGATGGCAGATTCTTTTTTTCCTTTGTTCTCTGATTTTAATCCCTTATAGTGCTCTAGCCGAAGTTCGAATTCTTTTAAGTCGTAGACTATGTTTAATATTGATTTTACTACTTGGTTTACTGAGCCGAGCATTTTCATTGCTTCGTCCTGAAGCCTTGTCTGACGAGTTCCCATTTCTGCGAAGTGGCCGGAAGTTGCTGAAGAGACAAAGTTATCAGTTAATTTTTCGGAACTTATGAATTCTTCAACCATAAAATCTAAAATCCAGAAGTACATTTGTTCTAGGCTTAAAGATGATGTGTCATAGATGAGTTTGTGTTTTTCTATTGGGTTTTTTTGTCCTTCATAGGCAAATGCGTTTTCTAATTTAGCATCTGTTAAATCCATGTAAATGGATTCTCTAGGTTCTGCTTTTTTTGCTTCTTCTAAATATGCTTTAGGGTCATTTTCTTCTAGGGCTTCTTTGACTATGTTTTCAACTTCTTTTGGTAAGGGGGTGTTTG
>NZAS01000112.1 GCA_002686195.1 Candidatus Pacearchaeota archaeon
TGGTGGGCCTCGAAAATCACACATTTAATTTAGCTATCCAATAATCATACGTATCACGTAAAATATCATCATTATTAAATTTAGGTTTCCATCCTGTTAACGCGTTAAATTTGCTATAATCTCCGATAAGAACAGGAACATCAGATGGTCGCATTCTATTTTTATCTACTTCTGTTTTAATATTAACATCTGAAAACTGAATTAGTTTATTAAGTACATCAATTATTTTGAGTCCACTTCCATAACATATATTATACACTTCTCCAAACTCACAAAGCTCTAAAGCAAGCCAGTATGCTCGCACAATATCTTTGACATGCGTAAAATCACGAACTGCATCTAAATTTCCATGACTAACCGATACATCACGATGTGTATTGAACACATTGATACTTGCTATTTGTTTTGCAAAGCTAGAATCAACGAAGTGTGGTGGTCGTCTCGGTCCACTATGATTAAATGCACGTGTTCGAATAACTTTAAGGCCATATGAATGAAAATTCTGTAGTGCCATTAAATCTTGTGCTACTTTGCTTACAGCATATGGTGATAATGGTCGCAATGGTTGTTCTTCTGTAATTGGTGTTTCATGTTCATGAACAAGCCCATATTCTTCACTAGAACCTGCTACTAATATTACTGTGTTTGGTGAGTGTACTCTGATCGCTTCAAATAGATTACTTTGCGATATTATATTTGTTGTATATGTATCGTTTGGTGATAACCACGAAGTGTGTACATGTGACTGTGCTGCTAAATGAAAGACTTTATCAGGTTTAAGAGTTTTAATTAGTTCATTAACATTATGTGAATCAACTAAGTTACACTCGTGGAGTGTAACTTTACTAATACAATGTTCTATATTCTCTAAATTAGAGCGATGCCAATGTCTGATAGTTCCGTGAATACTAATATCATCATGACTTTTTAAAATGTAGTCAACTAAATGACTACCAGTAAATCCGTTAATACCTGTTATCAATACTTTTTTAGTCATCAAGCCACTCATCTAAATATTCATCTGCAGCTTTAATAATGTTATCATTAACTTCTTCATATAACATAACATAATCATTTTCTGTCGCTGTTTCAGGTTTAATCGGTGCTTTCATCCAATTTCCATTATTATCAATAGGCGCCTTCCACCCAATTGGGTGAGCTAATTGTTCAATTCCCACAGGTGTTCTTAACTCTGATGATATCTTACAATCATCAAAATCAAATATTTCATAGTATTTGAAATCATCTTTAGGTGGCCAATAATCTCCATAACGTTTATTTCCACGTATACGTGCCATTGTTCCTCTCGAATCTGTGTATATCGCTGCTGCCGGCGCTACAAGTGGTATAGCACAAAATAATTTCATATTATTCTTAAGGATATGTTCATTAACACGTATAAGCATATCTGTTTCAGAGTCATTTCCACCTTCATGACTTAAATTATCTTTACCTTTCCATGGACCCATCATATCTAATATTTGTTTTGAATACATAACATCACCAGCACAACAAGTTGGTGGTCTATCTAAGTCATATACGAATTTATAGATATTATCAGAATTACTTGGGTGTGAATATCTATGTGATTGATTTGTTACATTTCTTTGTGCATCAAGCATTATACAACCGACTTCATCAATATGCTCCCAATAAAAGTTAACATATTTTTGTAACCAGCCATTTTTAAGTACAAACTGCATATCTCCTTGTAATGGTACAATAAAGTCGCCTGTTGCATTATCAACAATAATATTGAGCCCTATTGCAAATTCGTTTGCTGGATTACGCTTTTGTTGTTTAAATACTTTAACACCACGTGCTTTTAATTCAACAAGATATTCATCTGTTCCATCTTCTATACTTGCATTATCAACAACGATTATCTCTTTATTTTCATAATCACTTGTGCAATATAGCAACGATTCAAGACAACTTTTAAGATAAAAGTGTCGATTACAATTAACTATCCCAAAAGTAACTCTATGTTTTTCCATTTTCTTGCTCCAAAATACTCGTTATTGTCTCATCAATTATTTGATGAACTGATTTCTTAATAGTCCAATTTGGATAATGCATCTTAAACTTATTTAAGCACGAATAAAAACAAATATGATCGCCTTTTCTTGGGTTTTCATCATATGAATAATTTAATTCATATCCTTTATTTTTCAAATAATCGATAGCTTCTAATATCGATATTGAATTTTTATGACCTCCACCTATATTATAAACTTCACCTTTCCTTGGGTTCAAATAAAATTTATAGAATGCTTCACAGAGATCTGAGAAATCAAGATTATCTCTAATTTGTTTGCCCTTATAACCAATTATTGTATATGGTCTATTTGTTACTGCACATTTAATTAGATAATTAAGTGCACCATGTAATTTAGCACCTGCATGTGCTGCCCCTGTTAAGCATCCTGCCCTAAAACAAACAGTGTTCATTTTAAAATATTTACCATACTCTTGAACAAGTAAATCACCTGCCGCTTTGCCAGCACCAAATATTGAGTGCAAACTTTTATCAATAGACATTGTTTCATCAATGCCATTGATGAAATGTTGATCATCAAATTCATATCTTGTTTTATACTCTTTTAGCGGGAGTTTATTGGGTGTATCACCATAGACTTTATTGGTACTGGTATATATAAAAGGTGCTTCATAGCAGTATTTTCTTGTTAATTCGAGCAGCTGTAGAGTAGCCCTTGCGTTAATATCAAAGTCAAGAAGTGGATCTTGTGCGGCAAGGTCATGACTCGGTTGTGCCGCTAAATGAAAGATCACATCAAATTTATATTTTTTATATATGTTTTCTATTTGTTTATTATTTCTAATATCACAATTATAGAATGCGGTGTTTTCTCTTAAAAAGTCAAATTTGTCAAAAACATCTCCATCTTCGCCAAAAAATTTTGCACGAAAGTTATTATCAATTGTTACAATATTCCAATTACGTTCAAGAAGAAACTTTGTTAGTGTAAATCCTAGTCCGCCAGCAGCCCCGGTACATAATGCGACTTTATTCATGTTAATTACTATTATATATAGAACATTGTATTTTTATATTGAATGCCTCAGAATAAAGCACAGCCTTGTTACTGCCTATATTTATAGGCTATCTTTACTTCATTGAAGAAATCAATATATTTCTTTGCAACGTTTTTAACGTGAACATGTTTAACCCAATCTTTTTGTAAATCATAACCATTACGAACAATTGAGAAATGTTCTTCTGTAAATGTCATTTTTGGTGGATTTGTATAATCAGTTAATTCAAAATCAAAAGGTTCTTCATTAATGATAAGCCCAAGTTTACGCTTATCACTATTAAATAATAGTTCTCTTGTTCCACCTTCAGATGAGCATATAACAGGTACTTGGCATGCAATTGCGTCGACAGCGACATTTGGGCAATGATCAAGATATGCTAAATGTATAAACCAATCAGCATAACAATATGGAACATATGTTTGCGCTGGTGGAATATTCCCCAAATGAATTTGTGTGAATTTATCACTATATTTTGTTTCAGTTAACGCTTCAAATTTATCAGATTCGCCCATTGTTATCAAGCAACAGCGCTCATATCCATCCCATTTAGTATATTCATCAACAAAACGAATTGCTTCATGTAATCGTTTATGCGAGCGGTTTGTCCATTGCGATGACGCAACAAATATTTTATTAAAGTCATTACGGATATTATTTAACCATTCTAAGTCAATATTTTCTGTATCAAATTTCTTAACAAAAGTTCCGTTTCTAATGACACATGTTGGAATATCATCTCTTGCGCCAAAATGTTTCTCTATCATCTTTTTATCAAATTCGCTCTGAAAGATTATGCCATCTGCTTCATTGTATGTTGCGAATATTCCCGCATTCTTTGTCATAAAGTCATCGGGTTTAAACCAGATCCCATCAAGTCTTAATACTGTCGGAACATTTTCAGGAAAATTAAACGACTCTATAATTACTAAGTTAATATCAGTGTCTTCATCAGTTAAGCCATTTGATATATCATGACCCATGGCTTCAAATTGTGTAGCCAACTTAAACGAAAACTGATTTGGGCCCGTGAATGACTTAAAGTCAACATTTGTAAATGCTATTTTCATTCTGTTAGAAACTCCTTAAATACAAATTGAAACCATTCTTCATACGTAGTTCTATTTTTCTTGTGGTAACGACCGAATAATCTTGTAATGCCTCTACCTAAATGAATAAAAATTGGTTTATTATTATCGTTTGTACCAATATCAACAGTCAAATTTTGATATTTCTTATTAAGTTTTTCTCTTAGCCCTTTAATATTAAAAGTACATGGTGCTTTAAAATAAGGTAAACTATTATCTCTGCAATACTTAGTAAGTGAATCACAAACATCCATTATACATTCATCGTTTTCATAAACTGGAAACATTGAAACACTTTTTGCAATTTTAGTATCAACAAGCAATCCTGAAGAATGTAGTGCGTTAATTCTTGTTGTGTCTTCACGGAAGCCGACAAGCATATTTCCTTCATCCATTTTACGCATCATATATTTCATCCAGGTTGGATGACATGCAACGACATCATTATGGCACATAAATACACGTTTAGATGTGACATATTTGAGACCTTCTTCAATGGCGGTCGCATTGGCTTCAGAATTAATTAGTTTTGTTGGATGTTGAACCCATTGTACATTGTTTTTTCCTGTTATACCTATAATAAAATCTTTATATGATATGTCATCAGAGTTTTCAACAACTATGTAACGAAATTTATATCCATTACTAAACTTTTCGAATGATGATATTGTCAAAGCTGTTAAATCTCTTGAATGAAATGATGGTATGATGATATCAACTAGTTCTAACATATTATTGCTTAATATACCACGCTATTGTATTTTTTAAATTATATTCAAAGTCAGATTCAACATTTATATTATATTTCAATAATTTCTTGTTAGATATTGCATATCTAAAATCATGCCCTAAACGATCTTTAATAAACGTTGTATGTGAATGAAAGTCTTTTTTAAGCTCATTTAATATTTTCTTTACTAATTCTTTGTTTGTGAAATGATTATTTGTTGTTATATTAAATGTTTCATTAACTAATCCACTTAATAAAATCATTTCAATTATTTTTACGCAATCTTTTACATATAACCAGTCTCTAACATTAGTACCATCACCATAGATTGGAACTTGCTTATTATTGTGGATACTATCAAGTATAGTAGGTATAAAC
Source organism: Candidatus Pacearchaeota archaeon (assembly GCA_002686195.1). Next base: position 5,254 of record NZAS01000112.1, read on the forward strand.
TTTTCTATATGTTGTCTTGGGCCAAAATTATTACTAGGGCGCACAATTAAATATTCAACGTCATATGTATTAGCAAATGCACGTATAAAATGTTCAGCGGCTGCTTTGGTAGCTGAATAAGGATTTGTAGGGTTCAATGTATCAGCTTCATTGAAAAAACCTTCTAGACATGATCCATACACTTCATCGGTTGATATATGCAGAAGTTTCTTTTTGTATGTTCTACATATATCGAGAAGATTTAAAACACCTAATATGTTTGTTCGAATAAATTCAGTAGTACTTTTAATAGAATTATCTACATGTGTTTCTGCTGCGAAATTGATAATCCATTCTGCATTACTTTCTCTGCATAATTCTGACATGTCATTAAAATTGCAAATATCAAAATATCTTAGGGTAAATCTTTTATTTGTTTTAGCATCAAATAGATTTTGTTTATTTGCTGCATAGGTAAAACTGTCAGCAACATAAACTTCATATCCCTTATCTAGGAAATGATCTACAGCGTGACTACCAATAAAGCCGGCTCCACCAGTTATAATTACAGATTTATTCTTCATATTTGAATTTGCTTAATGTATTACTAATATATTCAAATACTTCTTTTGTATACTGTGGTGCACATCCAATAAAGAAAACTTTTTCTAATACTTTATTTGCGTTTGGATATGCATTATAGTTTCCTAAATGTTTATACCCAGGATGTAATAATATATTTCCAGCAAAATAGTTTCTAGTTTGTATATTATTATTTTCAAGATATGTAACTAATTTTTGTTTGATGTTATAATTTTTACATATTACTGGAACGCCAAACCAACTAGTTGTTGCACCACATAACTCTATTGGGATATGTATTAAATTATTCAAATTGTGTTCAAATATATCTTGAATTATATTCTTGTGTGCTAAGCGCTTTTTATGTATTTCATCAAACTTTCTTAACTGTACTAATCCAATGGCACCCTGTAAATCAAGCGGTTTTAAGTTATATCCTATATTTGTAAAAACATATTTATGATCAATATTTATATCTACGTTGTCTATCCATTTATTAAAACGTGTACCACACGTGCCACAAGGTAATAAATTTGCAGAACCAACACAATAACAATCTCTTCCCCACCATGCAAACGATCTAGCGGTATCTATAATTTCGGGAATATTTGATGATACCATTCCACCTTCACCTGTTGTGATGTGATGTGATGGGTAAAATGAACAAGATGATGCAATTGCGTAATCAGTTAAATATTTATCAAACCATTTACTTCCTAAACTATCACAATTATCTAAAATTATTTTAATATTATTCGCTATAGCAAGAAATGATATATCATCCATATCAGGTGGATTTCCTAATACCGGCGATATAAATATAGCTTTAGTTTTTGATGTCAATTTTTCTTTAATGAGTTTTATATCAATGTTAAGTGTGTCCATTTCTATATCAACAAATATAGGTTTTAAATTATTTTGAATTATTGGCGCTATTGTTGTTGGAAACCCAACCGTTGATACGATAATCTCATCATTATCATCCCATTTAAACACTTTCTTGAGCGCTGCAAGCATTACAAGATTTGCAGAGCTACCAGAATTTACCATTAGTGATTTCTTATGGTTAAACTTCTTTGAGAATGCTACTTCAAACTTATGAACGTTTTCACCTGTTGATAACCATTTACCAGAAAGAAATGCATACATTGCAACTGCAATTTCATGTGAATCCCAGTATGGTCCAGAATAATATACTTTAGGATTATTTATGTTAAATTCTGTTGCATGCATAAAATTTGGAGGGAAATTCTCTTTAGCTATTTGTTGCAACAACATCATTATGACACATAAACACACGCTCAGTCAAGACATACTTTAAACCCTCTTCTAAGGCTGTGGCGTTTGCCTCAGAGTTGATTAGCTCAGTTGGATTTTGCACCCAACATACATTTTTCTTTCCTGTCAAATTAAGCATAAAACCTTTATATGACGTGTCATTTGAATTTTCAACAACAATATAACGAAAATTATATCCGTCACTAAATTTTTCAAAAGTTAAGATAGCCAGTGTTGTTAAATCCTTTGAGTGAAAGGATGGTATGATAATATCAATATTCTTTAGCATAGTTTTCTCGTTTTTCATATTATAAAAAATTAATATCCTTACATTCTTCTGGATGATTTAAAAAATCTAATAATTTATTTGGCTCACATAATTTACAACACATTTGGCATTCTGATTTATAATCAAGACCCCTAACATATTCAATAGCTTCTTTTCTTTGTTTTGAGTGCCAAATTTCTTTAAAAGAAAGCTTATAAATACTTCCAAAAGAAAGGTTACTATTAGTTGGATGATATGTACAAACCTTTACCTCTCCAGTAGCATCCAAGATAGGTTCAAAAAAATGCCCTTCACAGCTTCTAAAGTCAAATGCTGTATTATTCTTGAGGGCATCTCTTTTATCATCACTCAGATTAACTTTAGAATTATTGGCATGCCTCTTTAGAAACTCCCAAACCTCTGAATTAATTTCTGTAGTTCCTGTATCTTTGTAGGTCGCTTCTGCTTCTTTATAGTACCTTGGAAGAATAGGTCTAAATTGTAAATAAGCAATTTCATCTGCCCCATCAACCCACTCAACCAACTTAGTTACATGTTCAACTGTAATGTTAGGTCCAATATTACAATTTATACCAACCTTCACAGGGTAACCAGCTAATTCAGCAATATTCTTTATTATTGTTGGCACACCATTGACAAGCTTCCACTCTTTATAATCTTTAGCATTTAATATGTCTAAAGATATTCGAATCCATTCAAAGTTTTCCCCTATTAGTTTATTATATTTTTCTTTATATACAGCATTTGTCATTAGACCTAATTGTAAATTAGCTTTTTTGGCATGTAATATAGCCTCTTCGAAATGAGGATAAAATGTAGGTTCGCCCTGCCCGGCATATGTTATAGCTTTTCCACCCATGTCTGCAAATTCATAAAGAAATTTCTTTAAAGCTTCAATTTCTAATTGATCACCAAATTTATTATCTCTACCATTTTCGGTAATGCACCAATAACAAGCCATATTGCATTTATTAGTAAGTCCCACTTCCATAAAAACTGGAGAATCTACATCACCAGTAGTAATATACTGGTGAAGCTTATCAAGATGTAAAATTAACTTTGCCTGCGTACCAAATGGATTTGTACCTGAAAATTTCACATACTCATTACTCATTATTCTTTACTCCATGGAACATTATCAATCATAAAAACACTTTTACCCTTCCAATTAATGTATGGGGAGTCCTGATATATTCTTTTTGCTTCAATATTATATTTTTCAAATAATTCTTTATGAGCCCTGCTTTGACCGGATTGATATTCTGTATAAGTTTGTGGCCTAAAGGGTAATTTAATCTTGAGGTCTATATCATCATTATATATAAGGCCGGCATTCCAATCATCATACCTTATAATGGTGTCTTGTTTTACAAGTTTATTATTAAATAGGAAATCTAAGGCTTCATAAGTTGATGTGTATTGATCACAATCTAAATTAATAAATGATGCAGGCTTAAAGTCGTGTGAGTTGCTTAAATCACTGTTTAAAGTATTAGAGTAATACCCTGCTATCAATTTTATAGGAAAGTTATCACTTTTTAATTTTTCTTCCAGTATTTCAACAACTTCACTTGGGGATTTTTCGTGATACAACTCTGTAGTATCCATAAACTTCTCTTTCCAAATTACTGCTGATCTATGGTCATTCTCTTCTTTAGGGCACCCCTCAAACGAATCAAAACCATACACATTCTCAGGTTGGTAATTATTATATTTACATATTTCTTTGATATAGGCAAGTGAATTTCCATTATATACACCAAATTCATAGATATCACCGCATAATTTATGTGAAATTATTATTTGAAGTGAAATTTGAAAACTTATATCCATACTTATTCCTTTAAGTTCTTTATTAAAATGTCCAAACCATCATAAATACTATACTTTGGTTTAAATCCAATTTTGTTTAACTTTGTAATATCTAAATACATATCTTTTACTTGCACTATTTCATGAAACCTGGGTGGCTTGACTATATTAAAGATACTTTTTGAACTTGCTTTATCTTTGACATAGTTCATTATATCTATAAATTTATATGGTTGCCCACTGCCAATATTAATAATATCATTACAATATTCACTATTAATAACAAGATGTATTGCGTTACAAACATCTTCTATATGTAAGAAGTCTCTTATATTTTCACCAGCGTCATATAAATCTATATCTTTATTATTTATAACTTCATTTATTAGATATTGTAACGCATTTCTTTTCTTAGATACTTTATTATCAGTTACACCATACACATTACAAAGTCTCAAAATTCTATAATTGATATTAAACGTTTCACAATAAGAAATTATTAATTGCTCAGCGGCCCTTTTAGTTATTGAATAAAACCCTTTTGGGTCACAGTATGAGCTTTCTTTTGCTGGAAGGTCATTTGTCTTACCATAGACAAACCAAGAACTAATAAAGTTAAATATGATATCTGATTTGTTTTTACATTCTTCAAGAACTTCTATTAATAAATTTAGATTAGTTTGTATATCAAGAAATGGGTCAGTGAAAATATTATAATTATTAATCGTACTTATCAAGTAAAGAACATTATTACTCTGTGGTATTCTTGTTTCTCGAGATATCTTTATTATTTCATTAGGGTATATTTCACAAAATTTACCACCTACAAAGCCTGTTGAGCCAAATACAGATATCATCTTAGCTTTACCTCATAGATATCAATCCAAACCTCAATCTTCTTACCTTGTATATTAACGATATCAGTATCTGAAATTAATAACTTTGCTGTATGCTCTTTTTCTTCAACAGCATTATGTGTATCTAAGAATTGTTGTGCTGCAAGCTTAGCAGCTTCTTTGATAAACTTTCTTCCTGCATCACTATTGTGATACCACACCCGCATTACAACATAGATATCACCAATATCTAAGCAATCTTTTATAAATGCAACCTTGAACATTACATTATTGATAAAGATTGTCTGGATAATACTTGGTGGGCAAGACTTTTTAATAGTATTAAAAGAAAATCTGCCCCCATATTCAGAACCACTACCAAGTGTCGCTATCATATGTCCAGCATGATCTGAACTTGTTATGACCATTATGTCAGTTATTCCTGCATTAAGAAGTGTTTGTAATGGATGTATAATCATGGGTTTATTACCGACCGGTAATAAGCATTTATTAGTTACTTTAGTAAGTGGGTATAATCTACTCCCAGACCCTCCTGCTAATATGATTCCCTTCATAATGATATTTTTTTAGCAACATATATTTTTATATATTTTTCATAATACATATACAAAAACTTCTTTATCATTAAATACCTTTTCTATAATTGGTTTTACTATATTCCAATCACCTCTCGCTAACCCGCAACCTATACGAGGTAAACCTATTTTAACATATTCATATAAATCTTGTATTATTAAATCATTTTTCATCGCTTCTAAAGCTTGTTCAAGTTTATCATATTCTACGTATACTTTTGTACGTCCATATTTATATTGGGTATACAAATTATATATTGTTTTGTTATTCTGTGTCGCTTTGGTGAAAGTTCCTAATTTGTTTCTATCACCCATCTTTGTTTCAAAAAAGTCAACTCTCTGCGCTTCAGGAAATATAGCTTGAATTTGATATGCAATGCCCCACCTAGATTATTGAAGCAATTACACCCATGAGCAATAATATCACAATCAGATATTAACAAATTACCCTTTACTTCAATTATTGGCATTTATTTCCTTCATTTTATAAATATGAACCCATACAGTAATTTCTTTACCATTATTATTGATGAGTTCTTTATCTGCTATAAGAAACTCTGTTGTATATTGAATACCTGTAATGACAGCATGTGTTGCTAAAAAATGTTCTGCTGCGATTCTAGCAGCAAGTTCTGTATTTTCATTGTTTACAATCCACATTATTGTAAGCATTTCTTTGACGTTAAGGCAATTTTTAGTAAGAACAGCTTTAAACATAGTACTATCAATAACAAGTGTTTGCACGGCAACAGGCATACAATTTTTTCTAACGTTATTAAACGTGATATTATTATTAAAAATGGTTATAGCTGAACAGCTTGATAAAAGCAACGCTAAAAGTAATATTATTTTCTTCATTTTTTAAAGAACACCGCCATTAGTTCTTTTGCATTAGCTAATAACCGATCGACATAACTATAATTATAGTGTGCCCATTTTTGACTTATTCTAAGATAATCTTGAACATCTTCATCGTAATTAAAGAAATCAAATATTTCTTGTTTAAAAAATATAATTTCACCCATTGTTATAGGAATTGTATCAATAAAATCTCTAACGCCTGGTGAATTAGCTGGACGTGGATATACATCGTGAAATGCTATGCATCCACCAGTTCTTATAAGTTCATATGCATTTTCAAAATCTATCTTTGATTGCTCATAGCTGTGCTCGCCATCGATTAGTACAAAATCCCAATATTGAACATCAGATCTAAATTTAAATGATGGAAGTATATCTGTTGACGAACCATTATTAAAAGAAACAAAATCATTCAAATCGAATTTGTTAATCAAGTTAACNGGTACNTCGTTCAAAGTTATGTCAATAGTTTCTACTTTTCCGTCTTCAATATGNTCATCTTTTAATGCTTGCGCAAAATACATAGCACTAAATCCAGGCCCNGTACCAATNTCAATAATATTTTTATATTTATTTTNTCTTATTATAGAATATAGTGTTTGTGCTTCACAAGTTCTAATTGAGCCTTTNNTGTAATNNGGAATTGATTTTTTATTAAAACCATAAAAATTTAACATTAATAGATCATTTCTATATTTTTCTACAGTTTTTAATAAGTTCATTTTATAAATCCTCGTGCACGAACAAGATTTATAGTATTTAACTGTTTCATTTCTGCCCAATTTCTATCATTAACGGATACTGAATTAATGTTATATTGATAACAAATAGTTGGTATATATACATTCTTTCTAGACTTGTATAAAAGTGGTAACATTAGTGCAGCATCGTAACCTCTTTGAAACCAATCTCCATCTAGATCTTTAAAGTTACTATCAGAAATCTCTTTCAAAAGACTTGCTCTAAATGTTTTCAAGTGACTTGAACTCCATGGCCAAAAATAAGGATCAACATTATCTGGTATTGGTTTACTAATATTCATATCATTGATATCCCATTTATGTGCTGTCCATACGACATCTGCATTTTTCTCGTATTCATGAAGTATCATTCCTACAGTATTTTCATTACATAACGAATCATCACCATCAATTATAGCTACAATTATATCTTCACTATTTTCAAACTGACGAGCTATTTCTATAATGTTTTTAAGAGCGAATTTCTTTTCTGTATTTTTACTACTACATGTTCCATTCCACATAATTGAATTTTCAACTAATTTTGTACTAAACATTCGCTTATCTTTTGAACATAACTCTTCAATTTTCTTCCAAGTATCATCAGTTGATATGTCATCAATAAACCAAGCTGACCAGTTATCATTTTTTTGATTTTGTAAAGAAGTGTATAATATTTCAAGATTTTTTGATGCGTTAAAGCATGGAATTACAAAGACAACTTTCATGAACCCTCTTTATTATATTTAATTATCCAATCTTTTAGCACACTTGGATGTGTTATGTTGAGTTTTATAGATGGTGTTTGTTTTGAAAAATCTATTTTTTCATGAAATATCCAACCACCCATCGTATGTTCTAAACGTTTTGAGAGATCACAAATTTCATCATCCTTAACATCGCTCCATGGTTTGTCAAAAAATTTATTATTTTCAGTCGTATCTATAATTTGTTTACAATCTCTAGAAAATAGACTTGACCAATGTTTTGACCAATAATTTTTATATGTATAAATCTTTCGCTTCACATCAAACCATGAATAATGATGAATAGCTGGAAGTACTTGTATAGCACTATTAAGCCAATTTTCATAAACCTCTAGTTGTTTTGTATCAGTAATTGCTTCACGTCTTACTTGATCTACATCAGGTGTGTAAAATGTTGCATGATTTATTGGTTCAAATGTATCACTTCTAATGTAATCACAGCCATCTGATCCTAATGAATACACATCACCATCATCATCGAAACGTCTATGTTGTATTGGTATACCATGTGTTATATGTGGAAGATTTCTACTTAAACGCCATTTCCAAGGATGAACATCAACCCGTACTTTGCCTCTTTTCCCCCAATATTCTATAACTGGTAAAACCATTAACGCAATATTTTTCGGAAAATCTCTAACTAATTGTTTTATTTTATTATAACTGTCTTCGTGTACAACTTCATCAACATCTGATTGCCAACAGAAATCACCAGTACATAATGATCGTGCTAATGCTTTTTGTAACCCATCAAAAACAGCAAACCGTTTATGATCCCAATCCCTTATAAATTGTTTAATAAGTAATTTATCTTCAACTTTTGCAAGTTTTTGTAATTCTTCCCACGTCCCATCGGTTGAGCCACCATCAACAACAATAACTTCATCACAAAAATCTAATAATGAAGTAATACACGCTTTCCATGGATAATTTTGTTCAATACAGTTTCTTGTTGTAGTATACCCACTTATTATTGGATTGTATTCAGTAATGTGTTTAATACCATTCCAAAATCGATCTCTAGCCATGTATAAATAACTTGTGATTATTTGTTCATCATCTGTATCAAACCATTCTTCATCTTTATGTTGAACATTATTATTTAGAATAAGATCACAACCCAAAAGTTTAGCTTCAATTACTAATCTTGGGCAAGTATCACCACCACGTGGTAGATAAACCAATCCTTTGCTTTTTGCAAGTTTATCAAGCATTTTTTCATATGACAATCCTGCAATTACTTCAAATTCTAAATCATTTTTTTCACAATATTCTATAGCGTCATCAGTACCTTTTATCCAAGATGTTGATCCAAGAACTAAATACTTGTTATTTTTAGTTATTTCATCGCTATTAAGTTTCGCTTTTAATACCATAACCCTTCTAAAGAAATTTTCATCGAATACTGATGATAGCACTGTTACATTTCTATCACGTAAAAATGGAAATTCATTAAACCATATATTTGCTTGTGCTTCAGACATAAACCACAATGACTCTGCTTGATACATAAATGTTGATATTAACTTTCCAAAAAAATCATTTGCGCAATCACACTTCTTTTTTTCACTTTCGAAGTGAAGCTCTTTTAATCTATATTTACAAAATCGATAATCGAAATTTATTACTGAATATTTGATGTTGTTCGCTATTGTTGGCAACAGATTAAGATCTATGTTTGCTGTATTTGCGAATACCCAATGTAGTTGTTGGAATTGTTGAAGAAGCTCTACGGTAACTTGTTTCGATCTAAGTTTTGCAATATTTAAATTCGTTGATTGTATCAATGCTTCAGTTGTTAATTCAGCGCCACCAACAAGATCTTCTATGAAGAAATCATTAACAATAATAATATCTGTATTATCAGGTATCAATACTTTTGTCGGAATGTTAAATGCGTTAGTGTCTATATGTTTCATTAATCAATCTTGTTTGCTTTCTTTTTAAGAGATGATTTAGTATTATCAAGATTAGATCTTAGTTCACGCATTGTTGATTGTAAATTACCTTTAGGTGCTTTAGAATACCCATCTTTATACCACCCATCACCTTTTAACTTAAAAGAGGTACGTGATACTTGTCTTATAGTCACTTCACCATCACAAAAATCAGAAAAGTGTAGTGGGTTGACAATTTCATCAGTTATTTTTACATTGATATCAAATATCTCGTTGCATTTTAAACATTTGTATTCATATATTGGCAATATTATCCTCCCGGTTTTAATTTTTATTTTAAAATATCCGTTCTTATAAGTTAATTTTATTGTTGAACTTTTAATGAATTATAAACTTTTTTAAGATCTTGCCATTCTTTTAAACGCGGGGCTGCTTTACCAGTTAACTTCTTTACAGCTTTACATGACGCTATAGCGTCATTAATATAATCGATAGAATATATTTTAGTAGTAACAACTTTCTTCTTATTTATTGTAACGCGTTGTCCGGAATATTTATAAGAACTTTCTTTGTCGTTAATAGTTTGATATTTGTCAATTACGAGATTTTCCTGATCATCAATTTTAGCTGTTTCAAAATTTAGATGTTTTGTTTTATATGTCATTAATTATTTTTACCTGTGTTTAATAATTGTTTTAACTCATCAATCTCAATTTGTTGTCGTTTACAACATTCAATAAGTACTGGTATGAACTTCCAATAACTTATTCGTTGAAATCTATCAAATTTATCATCCCAAACCATATTGATATCACTAAAGATATCAGATACTTCTTTTGGATCTAAACCAAATGATTTACCTTCTTCTATGTTTCTGGGTTCTATTTTTGCTCTCTCATTAAAATCAAATTGCTCTGCAGACAATTGCAACATCTTATCGATATATGTTTCAGATATTGGCATTATATTTTCTTGTAAGCGTCTGTCAGCATAATCTGTGTGGAACTTATTATGTACAAGATATCCATTAGCATAGTAAGTGTTATTACCATCAAGTATAAAATTATACACCGTTTGATTGCTTGCTTTTTTATCAAAACTTAATGAGTCAAGTTTCTTAGTTCCATTAAGTGTAATTAAATCTTGTCCAAGGCACATATAATCAATTTCAAGTTGCTGATACATGTTTTCATCTTCAGCTTTAAGTGATGGAGGATATATACTTTTCCATCCAACAGTTGTTAAAAATGGGTGTTCTTCTGTTACAAAACAATTTTTGTCATTGATTGCATATAATGTTCTTCTATTTAGTAATGGTCGATCAAAAGCAAGAACTTTATTTTTCTCGCCATGATATCCAAGCAATTCATCACCAATAATAACATCTTCAATTTTTTTATCAGTGCCATCAAACATACGTATCATAGTTCCTGCTATAAAACAAGAAAAACCTTCTTCTTCGCCTGTTGCTGATAAATCGATTTCTCCCACCATTTCACTTTCAGCAGTGACGTCATCTCGTATAATAAAATGCAATTTCTTACTAGAGCTACCTGATTCATATGTGATGGTGCACGCATAATTCTCATTAAGATTCCATCCACTTATATGTGAACCAGATGCCGGAACACCAAATGCTATAGCGCCAGTAACATGTAAATTAGTTTGTGGAGATACAGTACCGATTCCAACACCATTATTATCACCAGAGCGCATGAAATATGCGCTGCCCGACGTTAACATGTCTCCACCGAATGTAGTTACGGTATTGTTTATTGTGTCTTTGCCACCGATTGCACCTGATAGTAAGATACCAACATCAGTACCAACATCACCAGTTTTTTGTATGATACTACCTGGTTGAACAGAAAGTGTAGTACCAGATACTATCAGATCACCTAGACCAGTTTCAATTACGGCATCTGCGGTATCATGATGTAATGAAAGCCATTGCGTATTGTCAGTATTAGGGTTTGTTACTGATTGAATAAATAATGTCGGATTAAGTGGGATAGTATGATCGAAATCACTTAATGCAACATCATCGTCACATAATACGAGTTGTCGACCAGCCGCACCATCGATGCCAAAGGTAAATTGATCAAATACTGTTGATGGAGATATTGTAGTTACTGTTGTGCCGGCATTATTGACCCGAAATACATTACCACCGGCTTGAATGTATAATGTACCAGCTGATGATGTGATGTATGCGTTTGATGTGTCATGATACAACGCCATATAATCACCGTCTGATGCGACGACCGCAAGTGTACCAGTTGTGGCTAACGTAGTTTCTCGAGTACTTTGTATTTGAACTGGCTGTCCATCGGCTACTATGATTGCTCCAGCGCCGGTACCACCTTCGTCATATGCTTGATCTAATGTATTTTGCGTATCAGTTGTTTGCGTAGCAAGATCTTTAAGTGATACTGCGCCTGCATTAGCATCGTAGAATGTTAAATCATTCGAACTACTCAGAGTAACTAATGCTGTTGAACTGCCACTGGTAAATTGAATATCTGCTGATGTTATTGTTAGTGATCCCGAACCTATAGTTAATGAACCAGATACAACTGTATCACCAGTAAATACTGAAACGCCTTGTGATGTTACACCACCTGTTGAACCTGATACATAGAGTGTAACATCGGTACCTGGGACATTTACGCTTGATGATCCAATGAGTGTTCTTTGTGATGGATTAAGAATAATATCAGCTTGTGATGTGTCTAATAATAAATCATTTTTAGCAGATATGTTGATACCATCACCAGCACTACCATATCTGTTTGATAATTCAAGCGCACCATAACTTGAAGCAGTGACGGCATTATTCGTATCAAAATCTTCATGATCAATAATAAATGCATTTGTTAAACGTCGTGTTTCAAACAGTACTTCTCTACTACGTATATTAACATCATTACCACTTAAATATAACTCACCTGTTTTTGTATCTTTTGCGGCTTCAAGATACAAATGCTTTCCAGCCTCTATATATAATCCTTGACTACTACCTGTTGCGCTTATATAAGGTGTATCAATTGTTCCCGTTACGGCAAATACTATTACAGTTTCAGCACCAGTACCTTGTATTTGAACTGGCTGTCCATCAACTGTTATAACTGCACCTGCACCTGTACCACCATCATCATATGCTTCATCTAATGAAACGCCAGATACACTACCAGCATATAATGTACCAGATAGATAGATATTATCTGCAACAACATTTAATTCACCAGGCGCAGAAGCACTTATTGCTACAGTTGAATCCCAAAAATCAACAGATGATGTTGTTGCAAGATCAAGTGATGAAGAGACCCGTATTAAACCTTCTGTTCCACCAGTTGATCCTGTTGTTAACAGCTCATTTGTTTGTATTCTATCTGCTTTGAATATTGGCATGTCAATATATGTATTTATTACACATCAATTATTTACAGTTTTCTAATCATTAATGCCGTCCAGTATACGGTACCTGTAAATTCTTCTGAAGCGTTGAGTGTAAATCCTTCTGGTGTAACATTAGATATATATAGATTAACGTTTTTACTTGCACTTACTAATATTATTGGCGTTAGATTGTAAGCACGTGCGCAAATTTGAAAATCATTCTTTTTTGTAAATGTTACCGATGTACTATTTGATGATGTGACAGTAGTGGTTCCTGTATCGACAAGCATAGCAACATCTCTTGCACTACTATCACCATCAATTGTTGTTTTGTTAATCGCTATCCAGTAAACATTACCAGTAAATATATCTGATGAGTGTAGTGTTATACTTGTTGTTGTAGCAGATATAGACATATTAACGTTATCATCTGGTATCGCTATTACAGTTGGTATTTCAGAAAATGTTATATCGGACGTTATTGTTTGACTATTACTGGCGGTAAATACTTCGACACCAAAATCAATTTCTAACATATCAGAGGCAATAAAAGAAGTAACTACAATTTTTTCTGTTATTTTTTTCTCTAAACCTGTTTTTGTTCCGATATTTGCTTTAAGATATGAATATTTAACTCTATTTTTATCTAATGCAAATGCATTTGGCATTTTAGAGTACCACCAATGCTAATGCACTAAAACTACCATTTTCTGTATTTGATTGACCAATAATTACACTACCAGTTGATACAGAAGAAATATATAAATTTCCTAGTTGTGGTGTTGATCCCGATGAGTCAACTACAAAAACATTAGGTGCACCTTTACCGGCATTAGCAAATACACTTTCAAAACCGATTTCACTAGTTACATCTGTGAATTGATAGTCTTTACTTTCTATGAATTCAATTTTATCACTTAATGCGACTGTTTCTGCAGGAACTGTTTTAACTTCTGACTTGGATGCATCATACCCGCTAAACGGGTAAACTACTTTAAGCCTACTTCTTGTATAATTGATTGCACCCACAAATTAAAGCCCTTCAACATCTTTACCCAATCTTTGCCCCAGTTCACGAGTTGCGGTTTTAAGATTAAACATAAGCTTACCATATTCTGGTCGTGATGTGTAATCAGCTGGAAACCTTGTCATTAAATCTTCAATAGAAGCAAGGTGATCTAACATTTGTTTATGTAAGAAATCAACTTCAATACCTTTTTCTTCACGTGTTTCGTAGTACATTTTAGCAAATTTAATAATGTTGTTTTGCCATTCTGGATCTATTGCAAGCTCTTCTGCGCTTTTTTGTTTATATTCTGGGCTTAAATCTGGATGGCCGGCAATTTCTGTTGCTATCTTTATAAAAACATCATGAAGTTCATCAGCGGTTTCTGCAGCACTTTGCCCTACATCACTAATTTGTTTTAAATTGAGTTCTTTTGCGGCGGCTTCTGCTTTTGCTAATTCTTTTGGCGTCGGTTCTTCACCTCGTTGTCGTTTGAGCATCGGTAGCGTGATTGCTTGCATTCTTCGGCTTACAGTCGCTATAGAACCACCAAATTCGTCAACAAACTGTCGTACTGTTCTGTCACCTAAGAGATGCCTAGCAAGTTCGCGTTTTGTATACTTCTTTTCTTGTGCTTCATCTATAATTTTATTAACTTCTTCTGAAACGATTGTTTTTAACTCGATTAAGCTTAAGCTTACATTCATGATATGATTACTCCATGGAGATAATGTTCTTTAGAGTAATTATCTTGTAAGATATGAAAATGAATAGTTTATTTATTGGTAGTTTTTTAGTTTATTTTTTATTTTTGCAACAGCATTGTGTTGAATTTGACATATACGCATCTTTGTAAGATTATACATTGACGCAATTTCTTCAAATGTTTTAGGTGAGGTTGAAGTAGCAATTATTGTACAATTAAAATCACACTCTGAATTGATCCAGTATTTACATGATTTTTTATTACAAATAGCATTATATTCTTGGTGTGCTTTAAAGCATTTCATTATTTATAGATTTAACGTTTCTGCCCTGCATTCTTTTGCTAATTCACGCAATTGCATTAAACCTTTACGTAGTCGTAAACCTGCTGATCTATTTCCTTTTGTATATGTTTTAGTCGCATCAACTTTAAGTTCATTAACGAGCTTAACAACTTGTTCCCATTTATTTCTATTTCCGTTCATATTTTTGTGCTCCTTCACAATGTTATTGTATCATGTACTTATAATTCTGTATAAAACTTTCTAGTAAAAATCTGATGTTGTAACCGATTATCTCTATCATTTTCAAATTTTTCCCATATTTTCCATTCATTTCTGTCAAAATCAGGAAATTTTATAAGATTATTACCTTTAACTACTTCAGGTATATATGTGATATCAATTAACTCAGCATATTTAAGTGCTTCTTCATAGATCGATGTACCACCTATAAACCATGCTTGTTCACATCGATTCTTAATATTATAATGAAGTTCTATTGCTCTTTCAATCGATTTTTCTACATAAGCACCACTATATTTTTTTCTATACTCTTTTGATTCTGCTTCACTTGTTATAACAATATTTGTACGCTGTTTTAACGCTTTACAATTCATTGATTCCCATGTTTTTCTCCCCATAACAACTGTACATCCTAATGTTAGTTTCTTAAATCTTCTGAGGTCTTCAGGGTATGCTCCTGCCCATGGTATGTTATTATCTTTCCCTATCACATTGTTCTCTGATATTGCTACTATAATATTTAACATTGTTCTTGACTAAGGATTATTGCTCTGTTATTTGTTAAGAATAAATCAAAGGGTGAAATGTATATTTTTCCAATTTTGTAATCTGCGTATTTAACTAATCGTTTTTGCCAGTATATTTTAACATTATCTTTATTAGATCTAAGTTCAATATAATAACATTTATCACTATTTATTCTATATTCTTTATCTTTTGGTACATGAAAGCTATCTTCAATTAAATCTTCAAATTCTAATTCTACATATGGCCCTCGTTGACCTATAACTATACGGTTGTAATGTGTAATTATATGTTCTCCAGATTTTGTATAAAAATTTATAAATTTGTTGTCACATATAACTGGTATTTTCAAGCGTTCTTTATAAGAAAGATTCATCTAGTCAACTTTACCTATAATTAAAGAATCACCTTTAATTTTTTTTGTAGCGTTGCGAATAGATATCATCTGTTCTCTGTTTTCTAATTCAAGTGCTAAAATATTAATAATTTCAATTATCTGTCTTTGAGACACACCAAAGTCCATTATTTCTTTAACTATATTTCTGCATTCATCTTTCTCTAAAAGATCTTCTTGTACTTTTGTTATTAGTTCTTTAGGAATATTTTTTGTAATAATATCACTTGACATTACTTAGTTAGTAACTCATCTTTGAATAACTCGTCATAATATCTGATTAAGCGTTTTATATCACTTTTAACTTCATGATTTATCCAAATTTTTTCTCTTGCTTCTTGACCAAATTTAGTATATAAATTTATTACTGATTCACGAAATTTTTGTAGTTTTTCTATTTCTGTTGGCCTCATTATACACTCCTAATAATTAGATTTCCAATATTCAATGCTATATTTAAATTCATCATATATTTTTAACATTTTTCCTTCATAAAAATGTTTATCGTTATTTTTAATTTCTTCTCTTGTTAAGATTAAAAAAGGTGTAGGAAGATCAATATTTTCCCATAACTTATTATCTATAATATACTTCGCTTCTTCGAATATGTACAATTCACAATTATAATCATTTAGTATTGTTGAAAGTTTTTGTGGAAGAAATAATGAAATATCTTCTTTATTAACAATATTTTCTGATTCTGTACTGATTATTTCACTTTTACATACCTCATAAACTTTATGAGTTACACCACAGTATGTGCACTTTACAAGTTTGGGTATTATATCGCCTTGTTTATTAAATAATGAAAATACTATGAACGAAAAGAATGGTGGATCATTAAGTCTACGATGTTGTGTGAGAATACAACGACATGTTATAATGTGTTTAACGCTGTTATTCATGATAGATTATTTATTGTTTGCTTAAATAATGAATTGCCACTGTTATTCCAACATTTAGTTTTAGTAGCATCATCATTAATTTCTGTATTGATCACATAATCTAATCTTATAAAATATTCGTTAAGACCTTCTATAAGCGACTCTCTGTTGCATGTAATATTACCATCTCTGCATGCAACAGACCACAATTTAATTGCATTTAGAATAATTTGTAACTTAACGGGGTAATTTTTAGAACTTTTTAAATTAGATAAAAAATCAATTATATCTATAAACTCGTAATTACCTGAGTATGGAATATTTGATTGCGCAATTGTATGCGTTAATAGCAATTATTGATTTTCTCTTGATAAGAAGCGTTCTCTTAATGTATTCGAATGTGTTGCTACTGATTGAGAAGAATTTTGTAATTCTTTGCGTTCATTTTTGATTGCTTCTTTGATTGTACTAAACTCATTTGCCATATCACGATATACTTTATCCATTACTAAGTTTAACTTTTGTGTTATGATACTTAAATCATTTTGAGATACATCAATTTCGCCTTCTGTATTTAATTTACATAATGCCGTACTCAATTGTTGTTTTGCGTAAAGTAATGTTTCGTTTAATTTAATCAATAGATTATTTTCTGCACTCATATATTTTCTCCTTAAGTAATTTAATTTTTTCAACTTCATGCATACACTGCTTCATTATTTCTGTATCGTTTTGTGCACAATATAAAATAACTTTGAGCATTCTATTATTTGGTACGCATTCTATAAATTCTTCTAAAGTTAATGTCGAATTCTTCTCATTAAAATTGATATCTTCTATAGCAATATAAATTGTTGCCATTATATTAGGTAACATATCTTTTATTTTACTTGTTTTTATAAAATCATGTATGTCAACTTTATTATGTGTTGCTATATTTGTGTTGATATTAAACATTTTTCAGTAGTAATAAGCGTATCTGTTGTTAATAATAAACTAGTTACAGATACAGCATTTTCTAATGCGCACCTCTCCACTTTAGTTGGATCTATAATTCCTGCATCATACATATTTACATATTCGCCTGTCAATGTGTTAAACCCATCAAAATTTTCTTTGTTAAGTTTTTCTTGAATTACTAATGGATCGAAACCTGCATTTTTATTTATTTGTTCAAATGGCGCTCTGCATGACTGAATAACTAGTTTACGCCCTTCTGTCAAGCTAGGATCATCATTAGCGTCATAATCTCTCATCTGTAATTCATTAGAGATTGTTAATAATGCTAAACCTCCGCCTTTGACTATTCCTTCATCCACTGCTGCCTGTGTTGCATTTAGTGCATCTTCAATTCTAGCAACTTTCTCTTTAAGTTCAAGCTCTGTAAACGCACCAACTTTAATTATGGCTATACCACCCGATAACGCCGCTATTCTGTATTTTAGACTTTCTATTTCTCGCTCAACAAGATTTTCTTGACTTAATTGCTCTTTTAAAAGATTTATTCTATTATTCAAATTCTCTTGTGTACATGCGCCATCAACTATTGTAGTGGTAGATTTTGATACAATTATACGACGTGCCGATCCTAAAGCATCTACATCGAATTGCGCAGTAAAATCTTTATCAGTATTCACATCAAAATATTTTGCGCCTGTAACTGTTGCCAAATCTTTAAGAAGTTTTTCACGTTGTTCACCAAATGATGGTGCTCTTACTGCGCACACTTTAATGGCACCACGAACTTTATTGATAACTAGTGCGTTTAATGCTTCACCTTCGATATCACCGGCAACAATTAGTAATTCTCTATCAAGCCTTGCTATACCTTCTAATATCGGAACTAACTCTGCCATTTTAGTGAACTTTTTATTTGTTATTAAAATGAGTGGTTCTGAGAATACGACTTCTTCTCGTTCTAGATTTGTTATAAAGAAGTGTGATGCGTAACCTCTGTCAAAACGTATTCCTTGTACAATTTCTAATCTTGTTTCAAAGTTATTTGATTCTTCAATAGTGATAACACCTTCTTTTCCAACTTCACGCATTGCATTTGCTATAATGCTACCAATAATTTTATCATTATTAGCCGAAATCGTACCTATATGTTCTACTTCAATAAACGAAGATATCTCTGTTGAGTGTTGTTGTAAAACTTGTGTAATATCACTTAATGCTATTTCCATACCACGTTTTAACATCACAGGATCATGTCCTTCATTTATAAGAGCGTTTCCATTTGTTAATAATGTATGTGCTAATACTGTAGCGGTTGTTGTACCATCACCAGCCGTTTCACTTGTTCGAGTTGCAACTTCTCTAACTAACTGTGCCCCTAAATTTTCAAATTTATCTTTAAGGGTAATTGACTCAGCAACAGTAACGCCATCTTTTGTAACTAATTGTTCATGATTACTTCTTTGTATAATTACATTCCTACCTTTAGGTCCTAATGTACTTTTAACGGCTTTAGTTAATTTTGTTGCACCCACAAGTAACTTTTGCCTTGCATCATTTTCAAATAATAATTCATTAAAATTATCTGTCATATTAAACTCTTATGTCTTATGCTAAAAATAATATCTATATCACCAAATGTACAGGAATTATTTGCCATTATTCTTGTGCAGTTGTACTAAATCATTAATAATTCCTATGCTAAGAAACAAAAAATTAAAATAAATAAGTGTTATAAACTCTTTATTTTGTGTAAATTCTTGTATATTCAAAAGAAATATATTTATAAAAATACAAATGAAGTATAATATTAACTTCAATATCGACATTGTAGCATCATATGTGATTCGTATGTTCGTTTAATACGCTTACTTAATCGTTTTAATGAACGGGCCCATCTTTTAGATTTGTCATGACATTTATTTCCTGCATTATAATGACAAATCCAATCATATCTTTTTTTAAAACGTTTTTTCCATCGTGCTGCTATAAAGTTTCCAGCTTCAGCTGCTTTTGAATATGAATTATTCATTTCGTTACACGAATATACATGCCATCGTGGAATAACTTGTAATACTCCACATGCACCAGCAGAAGAAATAATACTTTTTCTAAATCTAGATTCATACCATGCTAATGTAACCATCTCAAATGGATCATTACCATACTTTTCAGCATAAAAAACTATTTCTTGCACTCCATCATAAACTTGCTCATGAGGTATATGCGTTATAATTGTATTATGTAAAAGTGCTGCCGTCAACATTAATGTGTTAACCATATAATTTTATATTGTGTACGGATTATCACTGAATATTGTTTCAGGATAACTAAATTGTCGATTTGTGAATGCTGTTTTAATTTGGTGTGTTATAAAATCTTTAAAATCTTGTATTGAAGAAAATTCTTTGATATCTTTATTATGAATAAGTTTATATACACCTACTAATTCTAAGACATCAATTTTATTGATTATGATGTGTGTTGTACCACTTACTAACGCTGCTTGTATTAGCTCATCAAGATTAAGCCAATTACATTGACGTCGACGTCCTGTTGTTGCACCATACTCATGACCACAATCAGCTATTTTATTGAAGATAGCACCAGTTGGTTGGAATTTGCGTGTTCCAACATAAGTATCATATGCTTTTGCAACGCCATATATACTTTTAATAGATTGCGGTGGGATCCCGCTAGCGATAACAGATCCTAAAGTCACGTCAGCACTAGTGACATATGGATAATATTTACTATCAATAGTAAGATAGTAACCTTGGGCACCTTCACATAAAATTGTCTTCTCATCTTGTGTTTGTGAATAAAAATAATCTGTACAATCAATTAAAAATTGTTTTAATAATGGTATATCTTCGGCTCTTGTTCCGATACGCGCAAATTTATCTGTTGCACATTGTCCTACACCGCGTCGTGTTGTTCCAATACGTATTTCATTACTATCTTCTTTAAGATGTTTGTCCGTTATTATATGTGCCCTATAATCGATTTTTAAATTTGAAACAACGTCAATATTAAGTTTTTCAAGTTCTTTTATTTCATCAAACAATGCTGGTACGTTAAGCATACATTGAGGGCCAATAATTGATGTTTTATTCCAGAAAATACCAGTAGGTATTATATGCGTTACATGTTTTATATTGTTATGAAAAATTGTATGTCCAGCATTTTGTGATCCACAATGCCGTAATACTATATCATAATTTTTAGCTAAATTGTATACAACTTTACCTTTTGCACAATCGCCAAACCGTAAATCTGTAACTGCACTACAAATAATCATTTTATATTCCTAATTTATGTTCTATCCAAATTTTAAAATAAGTTTTGATTGATTGACCTATCTTTCACATATAAGATCAAAAGTTTTTATATGTTCTTTATCTAAAGAGAACGTTATATTATTATTCACTTTTGGGCATTAGTTCAAAAAATGCCATATGTATTGTGTTGATAGCACCTTTTTCTAAAACATCTTGTGTTTTTGAGCTAACGCCCAGATAACGCTCATTTAATTGTGTTTTATTATTTACTTCCATACGCATTCTAAAATATGTTGCTATTGATTTTGCTAAAATAATTTCATCATCATTTAATTCTGGTCCCCATAATACCGCTAATAAGTTTGAATACTCATAACAGTCGTTAAATAAGAAAATCATATATGGTTTATTGAAAGCAATAATAGACATAGGTTGAACAATTGGTTCACAATTTTTTGTAATATAATCTAATGATGGTATTTTAGAGCGAATTGTCTCGATACTATCTAATTTTTCTTGATTATGCGCTTGACATGATGTGTTAATGCTACTACATGATATTGTTAATAGTAGTATAACAAATATTATAAATCTTTTCATTTCACTTCCTCAGATTTCATTAAAAAGAAACTCATCAAATAATTTCATCTGTTTAGTCATATTATTTTCTGATAGTGTATGTATTGTAGCTGCAAGTGAACTAATAATGCTGTTTCCATCTTGTGGAGTGAAGCAGAAACCATTAACTATAGTACAATCATTTATATTCAATACTGATATTGAATCTTCAATAAAGACGGCTTGATTTAGTATTCTACCATAATATCCATGATCTCTACCGAACGAAAAAACTCTTGCAGAGTCGTGCTTTTGTGTTAAAGCGGCGAATTTATTTTCTCGTATTCTATTGATTATATGTGCTACCGATAAATCTTTTTCGTCTAATACAAGTTTAAATCTGATTGTGTGCATATATTGAGTATTTTGTTTAAGTGCACTCGAATAAACACTAATATGTTTGTTTACTGTTTTGAAAAGATCATGTACATCTCTTGCATGGTGTGTTCCATATAATTCATCATTGTGCACACTTATAACGGGTGACGATACGAATCCAGATTCTTGACTTATATCATTAGCCCTACGGATACAAACAAAATCACTATCAATAATTTTTGATAAACTTAATGGTATTGTTTTTAATATACATGCAATATTATGTGTATTACAGCTTACTACTTGTATAAATTTGTGATTTTGCTTAAGGACAGAATCATTAATGCCATGTGCATATGGTACGCCAAATCCTTTTTCTGAACCTTGAGCTATAAATGTTGTTGCTTTAGAATTCTTCACATACAGTTCTTTATTTTTATTTCCTATTGGTGTGCAATCAATTACAACATCTGATTGAGAGATAGCATTAACTTTATTGTCATAAACTTTGTGTCCTAGAGCTTCAAAAGCATTTATAGTTGTTGTATCAGTAACGAGTTTTGCTCCACGTTTTGTAAAGTTATTAACTCGAGCAACTTCATGTCTTAAAGGTGTGTGCTTATGAAAATAAACATCAATATCTAATTGATCACGAAAATCAGCTAAAAACCCTATAAGTGGTGATCCTATAGTTCCCGTTCCTATTACTAATATATTTTTTTTCACGTTATTCCTTATTACATTTTAACATGGATTTTTGATAACGCATTTAATGATTTACGTAAAACTTTTTTATGATCAACTAATTCATCAGCTTGTGCAAGCTGAGCCCGTATATAACCAATAACTTTTCTTAATTCTGTTTTTGGTGTTATACCTTTGACTTTTAAAGTGTGTAACTCTTTATCTTTAACTTTAATTGCATCAAGCCAAGCACGTGCTTCTGCGTATGTTTTAAATGAACGTTGCCGACCTTTATTATCTTGTGCTCTGAAATTTCCTCTTGCTGTTTTCCATATTTGCCATGGATAATGTCGTTCTTTTTTTCGAGCTTCTTTTAATTGGTATACATCGTTTTTCATATTTTATATATCTTGATTATGCTTAACTTGTTTCTTTTTTGTCCATTTGGGTAACACATTTATTAGCTTTCCAGTTATGACCCTAATCATACGAACTTTTTCAATTTCAAAAAGTTTTTCAAATTTTCTTGATATACGCACTTTTTCTCGTATTATTTTATGTTTTGGTATTTCATTACAATTGCCATATTCGTCTATCATGCTTAGTAATTGTTCTAATGTTTGTGGTTTTCTCATACATATTCTTTTAAAGAGTTAATAATTTCATTTGTATATGAACGTGCATATCTATGTGCTGCAGGATGATCGAATGATAAACATTTAGTTGTTATTTTGTTTTTATATTTAAACTGATTAAAAGCAAATTTTGATAGAAAAATAACACATTTTGGTTTTAATAATTCTATTTCACATGTTAACAACTTTTGATCAGCTTCTGTGATAGTTGGACACCTATTATTTTGTGTCCAATATTTAACTATATTTGTTACTCCAACATTATTATGAAAATCAATGTTAACACCATTACAAACATTTATAATAAATTTAACAAACATTGATTTAATCCAAGATTTCTTGAATACTTTTTGTTGTTCATCATAAGATAAACTAGTGAACTCTCTAAATAGTTCTATATGATCTTTTTGAAAAGGAATTCCTGGGTTTTGGCCAACAAATAAAAGTTCTGTCCCATTTATCATACCCATTAACGGTATCTTACAGCCCTCATCAGATATTTTAAATTGACTATCATGATAAGCTTTATAAAGAGTTTCTAACTTTGTCATTATAAAGCCATTGGGCTTTTTGGTTGTTTGGATATATTGATATTAGGTACTTTAGTACTGCCTTTATTACTGGTAAATCCTGCCGAACGTTCTGATTTTTTAGTTATTGCAGTATTATAATGTGTTAGACATTGATTTAATGCTTCTTCAATATGCTCAGAATTTAAAGTTTGCTTTGTGCTTAACGCTATTATAACACTCTTAAAATATATTTCTTTCATGAATGCCATCGACATTCCATCACAGTGACGTGCCACATGCGCTATTGTATCATCATCTTTCAAGTCTTTTTCGAATAGTTTCTTTAGATATTCAAAACGTAAATCTAAGCTTGGTACTGATAGTTCGATAATTGTATCGAATCTTGATGGACGATTTAAGAATGCAGAATCTAAATCTTCCGGGTAATTTGCTGTTGCTAACACTAATACGCCATCTAGTTCTTCGACGCCATCTAGGCAGTTAAATAAGCAATCTTTAGTTACACCACTAATTTGTTTTTCGTGTTTTGAAAATATTCTATCTATATCTTCTAATAAAAAGAGTGATGGCGCATTTTCTTTTGCTGTCTTAAATGCACGTGTTAAATCAGCATTACCAAGTTGTGGATTACCAAAGTTAAATTGGACAATATTTAAATCATATTGTGAGATTATAATCTTAGTTAGAAACGTTTTTCCATTTCCTGGGTAACCATGAATTAAAACACCACGTTTATAAGGGAATTTACGTTCTCTATACCATGTTTCATTATTATACCAGAAATCAACTGATTCTCTAATACTATCTTTAACAGGTAATGGTAAGATAATATCTTCCCAATCATAACTAAGGTTATTTACGGTATAATTTTCACCACCGTATACAGTAACAAGTTTTTCTGTAGCACCTAAAATTCGTTTAAATTCTTTAAACTCCTTAAGGAATGATCCAAAAAGCTTTAATTTATCTTCTTGTACTAACCAAACATTATATTGAACTTCTGTCTTATCATTCTGATGACAAATAGTGTAATTATAAAATTCAGCACCACTGAAAGTGATATGTAGTACACCACCATTAACAAAGCATCGCGCCTCAAAGAAAGATTTAAGTGAATCTTTCTTTCTTCGTTTATAAATACTAACTTCATAACCATACTTAGAAAAACCTTCTATATCTAGAAATTCTACTTGTATATGATCTTTTTCTTTAGCTAACTTAAATAAATTATGTGACTCTCCAACAAATTCTTCTCCAGAAATAGTAAGTCTATACTTTTTTCCTAATGAAAAAAACTTCTTAACAAGATCAGTTTTTTCAATTACTTC
This sequence comes from Candidatus Pacearchaeota archaeon, assembly GCA_002686195.1. The sequence goes on from NZAS01000112.1 coordinate 30,683, forward strand.
TTCTCTTAAATTTTTATTTAAATTTTTAATTACACTATAATTTTTATCAGGCATTTAATCTCCATTAAATTAAGAGAAAAGAAAGGGATCCCCCTCACCTTGTTTCTCTTTTATTGTAAAAATATTTTTATTGTTTGTACAATTATTTACGTAAATAATTTGTTTCTTGTAAATGTTTTTTGATCGCACTTACATGAAGTGTTGCGCTTATATGTGGGAATCGTTTATGTACCCCTATCAGGACACCAACCACCTCAAAATGACTGTTATATACAGGACTTCCAGAATTACCGTTTGTAACTGGCAATGTTGTTTCTATCATTTCATTATCATCATTTAATATTCTAATCATGTAACCATCTACTTTTGCAGGAAATGTTCCTAGTGGTGCACCAATAATAAATAGTTTCTCACCCATATAAGGTAGTTCTTCCGCTAACTTGAGTGGTGTAAAATTTGCGTTTGTATTATAAATCTTAAACACACATAAATCAACATCATCAGAAATATATAAAACTTTTCCCTTATAAAGCTTTGTTTCTTTTCTATCTAATTGCTTAAATACTTTTAGCTTATTATTTCTATCTCTACAGAAGTGTTTGACAGATAAACCTATACTATTATACTTACCTTTTTTAGTCTTAACATTTCTAATAATAAATCCTGTAGCTAAAGTTGTGGCTACATTCTTGTCTCCATCTAATGTTAGAATTACATCACGATTAAGCATCACAACAGAATTAAACACCGGATCGACTTTTGATGAATTGATATTTATTACACTATAATGCGATGTTGTAGTATTAGATACTTCAATTGGATGTTGTGTAGGTTGTACAGAAATACAACTTATCAATATTAAGTTAATTAATACTCCAACTATTACTACTATGCTTCGCATATATCTTATATATATCTACTATTGTACCATTTTTGTCAATTAACCAGTTTTTTGTTTTTCTATAATCCTATTTAATATTATTATAATAAATAATTGATATATGTTTCAAAATTGAGAAGAATAGTTAATTATGATACTATGTGAAGAGAGACAATTATTATTATGCGGCGGTCTTGCTGGACATATGCATCATCCATATGAAGTATTAGATCCAAAAGATTTACTTAACTTTATTGAAAAACTCTTTACTGGTGATTTAGTAGGTACAGAAAAAGTTGATGGTGTTAATATTTTTTTTGGACTTAATGACAATAAGCAGATAGTATTTGCACGAAACAAAACAGAAGAACCATTTTCAAAAGTTACTGATAAATTTACAACAGCACATCCAGCATACGATGTTTTTGGTGCGGCATTAGTTGCGGTGCAAACTGCATTTGATTCATTAAGTAATGATGAGCTTGAATATTTTTCATTATTACGTAATAACGAACCTAATAATTTTATTAATGCTGAAATAATTTATGGTGAAGTGCCTAATTTAATTCCTTATAGTAAAATTAAAAATTATATAGTATTTCATTCATTTAGGGGTAGAAAAGATACGAAGTATGGAGATCCGATAATTGATAGTGATATTGATACAAACAAATTACTTAATAAATTAGCAAATAGATTGGGTGAACTTGAAATTACATCCGACGTTGTTAGATTTTTTGGCGTACCAGGTGGTGTTACTAAAGAAATTGTACAAGAAAAAAGTAAATGGCAATTTACTGGACCAATTAGCGTTGATTTAGGTAATATTAAAGATCAATTAGAAATAATATTAAAAGATCTTAAAACACATGATGAATATAAAGCGCTTTATAAACATATAAAAGGTGATATTACATTAACTGATGAACAAAAACAAGATGTTAGTAAAGAATTAGTTGCACTTGCTGGTGGAAAAATGCTCTCAATACTCAAATCAGCATTAGCAGATCCCGATGTTAGAATACAAACAGGACACCCAGGTATAGAAGGAATAGTATTCAAGACAACAACCGGTGATCTTAATGATCAATTAGTTAAAATTACAGGTGATTTTGCAGCACTTAATCAAAGTTCTTGGGATTATTTACGTAATACAATTCCCACAGTTAAAAAACTATTTACCGGTAATGCCCTGAGTGAGGCTTTTGGTATCCAAAAACTTATAACTTTAACTGATGCTTCTTTTAGAAAATATGCTGATGTGGATACAACAAAACATGAAATTGCAAAACAATTTTTAGCTAATAGATCAACAAAATATAAAAGAGCAGATTTTCTATTAGATCAAGAAGATATTAACGTATATAATATTTTAGTGCGTTATTCTACTGTTGCATTAAATGAATTATCTAAAATATGGAATGAAATTAAAGAAAATCCTGAACAATTTGGTGAAAAGCTCGAGCAAACAAAGCGCTCTGTACTTATTTCAGCATATCAGTTCGAACAATTTTTAAAAGCACTAAATTCAACTGATACTGTTATTAACATGTTCTTAAAGATGCTTCAAACATTATTCTCAATTAAATTTGTTAGAAAATCTGATGGGGTTGTAGAAGTTTTTGACATAAATGAACATGAGTATTCTACTGATGAATTGAAGAATATTTCTATTTTTATAGGTAAATTCGATCCTGCACACACAGGACACATGCAAATAGTAAGTGAAATGCTTGATGAAAGTGATGAAGTTATATTGTTTATGTCTAAAATTAAAAAATATTTAGATCCAGAAAGAAAGAAAGAAATACTAAATAAATATATACGTGATAGTGGGTATGCAGGTAAGGTTAAAGTATTGGATATGTTAACAGGATTTATACCAGATTTGCTTAAACAGAGCTTTACTGAAAGTGAAATACAAGAAATAAATTTTACAATATGGTCAGGTTCAGATAGAGCTTATTTAAGTAGTGAACCAGATGATGCAGATGAACAACGACGTGGATTAGAAAGTATTTATAAGAAACAATTTACACGTTACTTAAAATCAGGTAAGCAAAATTGGCCATATAGGATTCCTAAATTTAGAGTATTAACCCGCAGTGAAAGTACTCTAAAAAACAGTACAAATATAAATAAAATACTATCATTAAGTAAAATACCTGTTAAATTGATGTCAAGTTCACTATTAAGAGAATTAGTTAAATTAGGAACAAAAGATGCGTTAAGAGTATTTCTTAACTCTCAACCTACAAAAGATAAAAAGTTTGTAAAAGGTGTTTGGGATGATCTTAAACATGCATTAGGGATTAAAGATGGTTGATAAAACACAAATATTAGATGATATTATAAAAACATTAATTAGATTAAGTGATGATGTTAATGCATGGAAGACATATGAAAAACATGATGATATTACTCGTGAATTACATTTTGTTGCAAATTCAATGAAAAATATTAATTTAAACAGAACATTATTACTTAAAGCATTAGACGCACATGCGTTGGGATATAACAGGCTTGCATATAACTTTTTATTCTCAAACAAGAAATTAAACTCACATGAAGAAGAGATATTAAATGCAAAATTTCGTAATGATGAAACGAACCTAACAGGGCAATTAGTATTAATGCATAATAGGCAAGGTATTAAAAATAAAAAATGAAATTTATAAGTGTAATAACAATATTATTTAGTATCATATTTATGTCTTATAACGCTAATGCACAACAAGTTACTAATAATATAATAAAAAAATTACAGGAAGTAGCTAATACAAGAGATACGTATACGATACACATACAAGATAAAACAAAACAATCATATATACGTACTGATATGGCGTCAGAATATAACTATGATGCCATTATAATGCAAGATTATAAAGACAAAAAATTATATTTAATAATCTATCATGAGCAAAAATATACAATATTTATGACAAATATAAATCATGATGATTTTGTTGTTGTTGATGGTAATGATACAATAACTGAAATTATAAATAAAATATTATTAGGAAGAATTAAATTATGACTTCAAATGAACTTAGAAATCATGTGCAACATATCTTAAGAGAAATGTTGCATATTGAACAAGAAAAACAAGACGATGTATTACCAGCAAAAGAACCTGAAGTAGAAACAGAACCTCAATCAGATGTTGAGGCATCTGAAGAAGAGACAGGTGAAGCGTTATATACAGTTGAAACTATGATTAAATTATTTAACGCTATTAGATCTGGTTCATCAATGAAAGATGATGATATTGTTAAAAGCCTTAATATGTGGTGGGATAAGGCAAAGCTCGAAGATCTTAAGAAGTTTTTGTCTGCATTAGCTAATGTTGCACAAATTGTTAGTAATCAAGAAAGTGAAGAAAAATCACAAGAACTTGAAGAGCCTAGTGCCGAAGAGGAAGTTGAAAAAGAGGAATCTAATACAGAGCTTAATATTACAAGTGTTTAATTATCAAGTAATATCATATTCAATGTTTTTATAAGTACTCGTATAGCGTTTAATATATTATAACGTTCGTACAATTTATATCTTATTTCGGTTGGTATAGATTCGTTATTGCTTTTATCTAGTACACTTTTTCTCGTATATTTAATATTATTAAAAACTAATTCTAAGTTTGATAAATCATTTTCTAATTTTTTCTTTATTATATGTAATTTGTCACATAGTGGTAATATTTGCTCATGATTATCAATCTTAATGCTTATTTCATGTTTTAACATTTTATAATCAATAATATCAATCGTTGTATTTGAGATAAGATTATTGATTTTTATAATACATTTACGTACAATATCTTTTTGTGCTTGTATTTCTTTAGGATTATAAACAATTCTATTTATTTTTTTTGTCCATGTATTTGTTATAAAATTATATATGTTAACATCACGCTTAAAAATTTGATCATTGATATCATTGATATAAATATTAATCGGGTGTTTATTGATAAAATACTTATTATTTACATCTTGTAAAAATATTGACAAATATTTATATACTTCAATTCTGTCATTAACTTGTAAGTATTTTATCAATATATCGTAATCTATGATAATACCAACATCAATATCTGAATTTTCTGTCCATTGACGTGTTAAAATACTACCAACTATCACTATACCTTCAATTTTTGGAAATATTTTAATGTTATTAAGGAATTCATTTAATGCGTTATTAACTTGTTTTCTTGAATATTGTGTCAATAATGTGTCATTACTAAACACATGTTGATCTAAAGTTTTTTGTGGTGGGTCAATTATCGATTCAAAGATTTTCTGTACTATCTTCACTAATTTTTTTATCATGCAAATTTAATAATTTAAGTGTATTGTCAATTTTTGTTTTTTTCAACAAGTCTATAATAAAATTATATAAATTTTCTATATCTTTACCAAACAACTTGAAAAGAAAAGAAGAAATATTTTTGTAATTACTTAAAACGATTGCTGCATACTCTTTTCTATTAGAAATATGCTTGATATTATCAAATGCATTTTGTACTTGTATAACTAATTTATTAACACTATCTTCAATTTTACTAAACATTTCTTTTGATTCTTCAAAATATGCTTCTATTTCTTCACGTTCACCTTCTAACCATAATGGTACTAAATTTTTATATTGTAATTGTCCTATTAAACGATGACGTTTTAAATAAGTTTCTTTTTTTATTTTAATACGTTTATCTGTTCCACGTTGCCTAACAACAAATCCTTCAAAATCATCTTGAAAGCTATCCATCATTTTAATGATATTATCATAGTCTGTTTCCACATCAAATATTCTGGGGCGTTTTGCGCTAATCTTTTTTGCTAATCTATCTAATTGTGCTTCTCCTAACTCAGTTAGTGTTTCAAGATCTCTAGCACCTATCAAATACAATCCCAATTCTTCACGTGTATATTGTGTAATAACAGGTCTTTCTGAGAGGATTGCTTCAAAGATTAACGTATAATTATAAACGTCACGTGATAATGTCAGTTTCTTGATATATTTACTTATTTCTTTTAATAAGCTAATTTTACCACCTGTGAATAAGTTAATTATCACATTAAGGTCTGTATCTGAAGAAGATAACATTTTACGTGTATGCCAAATCGGTTTGTTGTTCTGATCACGTAAAAATGCTAAACCGACTAATGTTCCATCAAGTTTTTCAATAATATCACTACTTGCTAAGTCAATGGGCTCAGCTTCTTTTTCACCCAAATTAAAAAATCTAATGAATGGGAAACTAACAATGTTGCCTTGTGTATCTATTACAAGCCCTCGAGTTATTTTATTAAAATCATTTCTATTACCAAACTGGTTATAATTTAATACAAAATAACTATCTTTTTTTTTAACACTTATTGATTTCTCTTCTAACCAATGTTCATCACCGGTTAAAACTTTATCAATAATAATTTGTAATTTATTTTTTAAGTCGAGATTTCTATTTTCTAAAATTAAAGATTTTTCTATAAATTTATGTAAAGAATTTTGCATTTATTATTTATTGATCTTTTTAACATCTTCAATTAGTCGTGCCTGTCTACTTTTTATAACCGCTTGTTGTGTTGCAACTTGATCAACTTTACTTTTTAATATATTATGCTTGCTATTAAGATCTTCTTTTAATGAGTCTACTTGTTCTGTTATATTTTTTTTTGAAGCTTTTACTGATTCTTTTACTTCATCTTTACTTATTGTTATATGGTTTTGTATATCACTTAATTTTTGTGTTATACTAGATTGTTGCGTATCATATACTTCCTTATTAACATATTTCATATTTGTATCATTATAATACCACACAATAATACCAGCAAGTACCGCACCCAAGAATACAAAAAACTTTATCCAGTCTAATACATCACGGTTTTTGTTAATTAAGCTCAACTTCAAATTCTCACATCTTCAATTTGCTTGCTAAATTCTTCAAATTTTGATTCTGTTTCAAGTAATATCTTTTGTAACTTGATAAGTATATTTTTAGGTGTTCTAAACTCACTTTCTTTTAAAAGAAGTGTATTCCTCCACCATTCAAGAGCTTCAGGTTTTACATTTTCACGAATTGTTTTCAATGAAGTTGCAGCAAGCACGCCTAAATCACTAAATGATGTTGTGGTAGAATTCATTTTTGATAATAAACTTTGTGTTGACGTGCTACTAGCTAATCTTACTGATTTTTTATATGCGCTAAAAGTACTTTTTATATCATTTTCTTTTACTGATTCTAACATTAATGTACATGTTTTATTTACAATACCAATCGATGATTTTTCTTTTAATGTTAATACATTACTTAGTATACTAAATAAACCAAATAATTCATTAATATAATTTGTATGTTTTTCAAGCAATTTCAAATTTTGACGCTTTTTTAATTCTACTTTAAGTTGTTCTTTTACAAGATTTTTAATATCCTGCTTTGACAGATTTTCGTTTAATGTACTATACATGTTATCACCATACGCTTTAATATGAATAATATTACTAACAATATTTTCTACTAATGTAAGATGTTCATTGATACGTTTACTAAAATTTCTATTAAATAATTCAACAAAATTTCTTGAATCTTTTGCTTCTTCTAAAAGAAGTACATTTGCCTTTGCTAAACGTCTAATTTTGTTATTTGACATATTTTGTTATTTTGCCTCCACACAGTTCGTACAATATATATATAAACAATCTATGTGATACACAAAATTAAATTGTAAATAGATTAGATTTTATAATATGTCAATCTTCATCAAGTAGCATAATCACCATTGCGGCATAATTATGTAAATCAATAAGTGTATCACGCATTGATTCTGACTCAATTTGAATAGTGTTTTTAGAAATCGATGTTAAACGCTGTATTTTATCACCTAAACGCATAATGACACCAATCGGCCCATATGTAGAGAATGAATCGCCATAATCACTATTTTTTCTACAGAAGAGCTCTTTTGCTTCTGCATGTACTTTTTCAAGCTGTGCTAATCTTTCTTTAGTTGTTTTCATGAATCAACCTTATAATCATCTATTATTGGCTCTTTGTTGCGATTTTATAAACTTTATTACTTTATCTTTTGTTATATTTGGATCATTAAACCATAATTCACGTTGAAGTGATATTAACTTTCCAATTTCTACACCAGGTCGTAAGTTGAATAATTGCATTAACTCGTTTCCATCAAAGAATATTGTAGGTTGTTTTCCAAAATCTTTTAATGATTTGATTATATTACGTAATGATGAATCTATTACGTAAAGTACTTCTATATGTTTTAATACGTTATTTTTATTTAGAAAAGCGCCAACTTTTAAAGCCACATTTTTAGCGCTATTTGCTTTAAGTACTTGAATGGCATTAGCAAGCGCAGTTATGCGCTTAATTTCTTCATTTGATAACTTTAATTTTTTCAAATTGCTTTTAATAATGTTAACATCAAGATTATGCATTATAAGTGTAAGCATTTCTATAAAATCAAAGTTACCTTTCTGTTTTTCTGCAATCGTAATTGTATCTTTTTTCTTTTGAGATAATTCTGGTATTATATATTGCATTAAATTATTATTGAAAAGTAGTTCTAATGCATATGCTGCGTTTTTATTAACAAGCATTTTTTCAAATTCATCACGTATACGCTCAAATGATATGTTTGTTAATTCGTTAGCTTTCTTTTTTATTATACTTTCTAACACATTATCTATTTTGTATTTATATTTAGAAGCAAATCTTATTGCACGTAAAATCCTTAAAGGATCTTCAGTTAAAATAACTTCAGGTGTAGATGTTGTGCGTATGATACCACTTCTTATGTCTTTTAAACCTTTCCCGGTTAAATCTAATATTTTACCTGTTGTTAAATCTTTAACTAAAGAATTGATTGTTAGATCTCTTCGCATAACATCTTGATTTATCGTGCCAAAACCAACTTGTGGTTTACGGCTACCAGGTTCATATATTTCTGTTCTTGTGACAACAGCTTCTATATCAACACCTGTTAAGTCTATGTTATTGTATACTACGCCACGCAAATCAATTTTTGCAGTACCAAAATTTGGAAAAACAACCGGGTTAGATCCTTGCTTAAAAATATTCAAGTATTTTGCTAAATATTCAGCAAACTCTATTCCACCTTTTGGAAGGTCTATAACTATATCTAAATCTTTAGGTTCTTTACCCATTACTTGATCACGAACTGCTCCTCCCACCAAAAAAACATGACTACGATATTTGTCTGAACTTTTTACAATTTTAGTTAATAATTCAAGAGCTGCAGTAATTTGCTCTTTTGTAGGTTGGATTGCTTCTGTTATAACTTGTGATATATATTTTCGTAAGAGTAATTGCATATTATATATATGTACATTTTACTTGTTGTTCTTTTTCTTCATTCTAGCTATTTTCTTTTTCACTCTTATAAGTTTATCATTAGCAATTTTCTTACCAAGATTGCTAATTTTGTCAAAAAATGTAATACCATTGATATGATCAATTTCATGTTGAAGACAGACAGCTAATAAACCAGATGCTTCAAATTCTATCTCATTTTCATGAATATTTAATGCTTTAACAACGACATTTGATGCACGAACAACACTGATGGTAATTTCTGGAAATGATAAGCAACCTTCTTTAACAATAATATCATTATGTGATTCACTAATTACTGGATTGCATAATATGTGTAATGTTGATTCGTTAAACAAATATCCTGTGTCTGCAACTATTACACGCTTTAAAACATTAACTTGATTTGCCGCTAATCCGATTCCTCTACTGCGATACATTGTTTCTGACATATTATTTGTCAACGCTATAATTTCATCTGTTATATTTGTAATTACTTCAGCAGGTGTATTAAGCGACTTACTAGGAAATATTTCAATTTTTAATTCTGACATTTTTTTGCTCACAACATAAAAGAATTATTATCACGTAACATAATGTACTTATCGGCAATTAATGTAAAATATTTTTGTAATGTATCACGTGTAGTATCTTGTGTATATAATACATTACCAAATTCTAAATTATCAATTGCAAACATATGAATACTATCAACATTTATATTCATGATAACATATATTCTATTTTTATATTTATTTTCTTGCCACACTTGATTTTTTTTGATATCAATGTATTTCATAATTATCGATCTTTTATGTTAATTTTGCATTTGCTATTAGTTTGCTACTTGATTGTACTTTTCCACCAACGCCAACGTTAAACATCATTTTACAACCAATCTTAATACATGTATCCCATTCGGGAATATTATCTGGAAATCTATCTCCACCTTTCACAAAAACATCTGGTTTAAATAATTCTAATGCTTTACAAACTGTTTGTGTATCGTCATTCCACTTTACTGCAAAATCAACACCTACAATTGATGCAACTATTTCTATACGCTCATCAATATTCATAAAAGGCGCGCCCTTTTTACGTTTTAAAAATTCATCACCGTTTACTAAAACTGCTATGATATCATTTGGAAATAAAGTTCTACTTTCTTGTATGCAACGTATATGCCCAATATGGATTGGATCAAAACCACCTGATGTCATTATCAATAACTTATTCTTTTTTCTTTCACTGTTGATATCATCATATAATTTTTTTAGTTGCCATTCAGTGATGTCTTTACATTTCATGTTTTCTCTTATTTATTAAGCACGTTTACATGACACACATACTATATATTTACAATAATCATTATTTTGTGTGTATAAAGAAACGTTAATTGTTTTTATTGCTTTATGTAATGAAGGTAATTCACCATTGCTCATCCAGCATACTTTACACGCTTCACAGAAGATACTGTAATCAAGATCATCATCAAACTTATATGATTTAAAATGTGATGCAATATTCTCACCGTCAACTGGTCTACAAATCATGCTTCTCAAAGTTTAATTAGTGAATTACTTTTGATCATTTAAATTATTGTTTTCTTCAAGATCTACGCTAGATAATTCTGTATCAGTTTTTCTACTATCAAATTCATCAACATCAAAAATTATATTTTCATTAGTATTTATTGTAATTGGTTCTTTATTAAGTTCACCCGTTAACAATAATATTTCAAATTCTTCTGGGGATAGTGCATTAACATCAAATTCGTCTTCTATAGAAAGATCTTTCTTGACATTAACTTGATGATGGTTTGATGGGAAGAAACCTACTAAGAAACGTTTATTAACTAACTTAATACGTTTTCTAAGCGCATTAAGCATAACATGTGTCAATTTCTCAGTATTTTCACTACTCTCTTTGACAAAAACTATTTTTGTTTCTTTTGAAATTTCATAGAATGAGTATGACAAATTATTTAATCGCTTTAATTTAATAGCTTCTTCTTCAACAATACGCTTTGTCATGTCACGTTGAAGTTTTAATGATGCTTGTTTATTACGTCTAAGTGGTTGTTTTTTTGTAGTAGCCACTTTTAATGTGTTAGTGTTTGTCATATTATAATTATCTTATTTTATAGTATAGTAACATCGTTTATTGAGAATTTACTTGGTCGACCCCGTCTACAAGTTTTTTTCTCTAAGTCAATAACAAATGATCCCCAAACAAAGTTATTTTCAATTTTCGTTACTTTGTAAGTTAACTCATTTATTTGTATTAACGTACCTTTTTTCATTTTTTCTCCTTTTATTTTATAATAATACTATTTCTGTTAATGTTCTACATTATATGCTTTATAATATTCTATTACAAGTTTTAATATTTTTGCTTCTACTCTAACATCATCTAATGCATCATGTGCATTTATACGATTTATACCGAAATAATCACAAACATATGTTAATCCATGAACTTTTTCTTTTGGAAGTTCAATGTTATTAACAAGAAAGTAGGGATATGTAAAGCTCCATAATTCTATTATCTTATGAAGATTGTTTATTCCACGTTGTGTGAATCTTCGCAATACTTCAATATCAAATATATTCCATGAAGATAAACGTAATACGTCTAAATCAAAGTTTTCACTAAACTCATTAAATACTTTGGTATGTTTTTCACCAGCCTTCAATAAGAAATTTCTATTTAAACCGTGGACATTTGCTGCTGCTATTTCCCAGTCATCTGTATGAGGTTTTATAAGTGTACAATATTCTTCTTTAATATCTAATGTGTCTTTGTCAATGAGTGCAGCTGCTAATTGTAGTGGGTCACATTTTTGTGGATTGTTTGAACTCATCTCCATATCAATTAAAAGTATATCATTACAAAATATCAATTGTAGTGCTCATGTTCATTCATATGAATTTGTTGTGCACGATATTTTATATGTGCAACAATAAGTTTCTTAATTGCATTAAATTGTGCATCAGAAACATCTTGAATATTTGTTCTTAATAATGCTTCTAAAGAATCTTGTGAATCGATTATTGATTTATCATACTCAGTAAACTTAATTATATCAACTAATTTATCAATCGATGATGTTAATAATTCTTGTGCAAGGTTTTCATCCCAGTCACAAGCTTCAACAAGCTCCATAAAGTTAGAAAACGATAGCGCAACATCTGCAAAAAAATCATCATCTACATTAAGAAGATTTTTTTTTGGGACGTCCTCTTTTTTTCTTTTGGGGTTGTTCATCTTCTTTTTTTACTTTTGCTTTTTTTACTTTTTCTAATGCTAGAACTTTCAACCAATCTTCATCGAGCTTCATGTCAACTTCTATAAAAGAATAATTCACGCCATAGCGCATATATTGGACATTTAAAGTTTCTGATTTTTTATCCATAATAACTTTTACAAGTTTACATGTTACGTTACCATCATTATCACGTTTAATAGGTATTATAATACGTATATCTGATTTTTTTTTATTTAAATATGGGCCCTCTCTATATGCTTGCCAGAGTTCTATTTCATTTGTTTGTAACAATTTACTTTCTCTTTTTTTAGCCATATTTGTTATATTTATATGATTTACGTTTTGTTATTCAAAAGTTCTTGTAATTGAAGCCACATATTCGGTTTATTTTCAATAGCTATATTAACCATTTTTTGTAACCATGATGGTATACTAGAAACTTTTTTATATTTTTTTCTTTTTTTACTTATTTTTTCATTTGCATCTCGTAAAGATGAGATAGAAACAAACTGAACACTTCCTTTATTACCGAACCCAGGTATTCTGCCATAAGCAGATTTATATAAGTCAATTGATTCTTCGACTTTATAAACAAGATAATATTTATGTGAATTCTTAGTATTATCATGACATTCGCCATAAAACTTAATATCACATTCTTTAATTTTTATTTTTGTCATTGAATTATTTTTGTTTATAGTGATATAGTGATTTAAATCTATCTTGTTTTTTCCAACCATAACCATACACATACTTCATAGGGTTACCTGCTTTACAAGATGCAATCACAGTATTATTTATAATTTTCTTAACATTAGATGTTGTAAGTGATGCAATATTTGAGTACATCAACTTTGATGGTATCTTCTTGAAAGAAATAAAAATTTCATTGACAATTCCAACAGGCGCACTTAATACAATGCGTTTTAATTCATTTACATCAATTGATTTAAATAAAGTATCAAATTTTTCACCGCAAAAATACTTATGACCCCAAACGTGATAACCATGTACTGCAGTGTCTATTGTTCGTAATCCAGGAACAAATAAAATGGCAATCAAATATTGATAAAACTTTAATCGTGCTTCATCATTAGCAACAATAATTTTTTCTACAGAAGAAGAAGAATGTAATATATCTGGCGCAAATAATGTGCATTCAAGATTTGCAAGTTGTTCTGCATAACGTGCAAATGTTTGAGTACGTCTTTTAGACCAGATAATATTGTGAATATCTATAATGTCTTCTGTGCGTAACGCCATAAACCACAAAGGATATTTGTTTACCCAAGTAGGTGTTGCAATTTCTGTTGTTCGTAATGTTCTTGCAACGAGAAGAGCTTTATCAATATCAAATTTCATTTTGTTATTTAGCATCTTCCCAAACTGATTGAATGATTTTGTTCATCTTATTTTTGATAATTTTTGGATTACCAACATCAAGACCTTTGATTTTAGCTTTATTATTACTTTGTTTTAAATATGTATCTAAAAGACTTAGTGCATTTTTACCAATCGCATCACCAGCCGCATCTAATACACTAATACCAGTGTCGTAACACATACCCAAGTATTCAAGTCTACGTGGTGTTACTTTTTCTTTATCATCTTGACCTAATTGATTCCACCAATTATAAATAAACTCTGCGGTTTCATTTTTCATTTTTGTCTTTAAAAAATCAACACAAGGTGTTGGTGCTAATTCAATATGAACATGAAATCTATCACGCAATGCAGGATCTAAATCATCCACCTGATATTCTTCGGTTGGTGGATTGATTGCCGCCCATACCATTTTTAGTTTAGGTAGTTTAACACCGTTAATACGTTTAAATTGAATCAATTCGAGGATTGAGTTTCTAACTTTAAGATGCGCTCTATTGAGCTCATCAAAGAATAGAAATTCCATGTTGAAAATATCATCGCGCTGTGCAAATCTAAGACGTCCAGTGTCTTTGTCTGGATATGGAACACCAACTAAATCAATATATGGATCCATTGTTGAGGCACTCCAATATCCTAAATTGAGATTTAATTCTTGTGCAATTTCTTGTACCATATATGTTTTACCAATACCATGTGAACCAACAATAATTGCGTTAAATTCACCCACAGCAGTATTAAGTAATACTGTTTTAGCATCTTTATAATTTAATCTTCGCATTATTTATCCGCGTTAATTTGTTAATCAATATTATTTCTGCTATTATTATTATATAATATTTTTAATAAATGTTTCATACACCACCTAGTATTCTAGCAAATTTAGAAAATCCAAAATATTTTGCCTTCTTCCAATCATTGTTTTTAGTTGTTCCATAAGAACCCCATGCAGAAATTAACTTATCTATGTTGACTGTACCATCCTTATGTTCGTAATATTGACAACGAATTACAAAGTTCCAATCTTGTGGATTATCTACTCTATAACGCCATGATGATCCACCATCAGTAATAACCACAATTTTATCCGGATTATAATTATTTTCACGGATCCAATCACAAATAGAACTAAATTCAGTGCCGTAACCCACATGACCATGTTTAATTTCATTTGTACTTCTATTAAGAGATACTTCAGCACAGCGATTTGCAAATGCTACTGTTTTGACATCAAACATATTTCTAGGAATACCACGATAGCAAGCAAAAAATAATTTCTTATCTTCAGAAGATACTGATCCAGAAACATCAAGAGCAACAAGGATTCTAAGCTGTGGTTCACCTTCTTCATGAGGTAATCTATATTGTGTATCATAGCCCATAAGTACAGCTGGTTGACGGCGCCAAGTAAACTTGAGCTTTTCTTTTGTTGCTTTACCATCTTCTAAAATGGCACGCCAATTTGCCCTAACATTTGATAATTTATTAACATCAAAAATTGATCCAGCGCCAACAATATGATCGGCTGTTGTATAGAACTTCGGTTTGACACCACCATTATCACTACCAGTTTCTATTTGAGAATCAGTAAATGAATCAGTATCAGATGTTCGGATATTATCATCTTCTTCTTCTTTATTTTCGTTTAAACTTTCTTCTTCATCTTTAGAATTTTCTTTATCTTCACTTTCTACTTTATTTTTTAGTTTATCTTTAAACTCGTTAGAGACATTTTTATCTACCCAATCACTTACAGTTTTTTGATCTGCATTTTTCCAATTACTATGATCATCAACCATCTCACCACCCATACCACTATGAGCATTAGGGCATGGCGTACTTTGTTGATCATTACTATCATTTTTACTCTTGTGTGGGCAGTTCTCACCACCATCACAAGGTTCATTATTTTCTCCATCACCTGGTTGTTGCTGTTGCTCTTCAAAGCGTTTAAGCGTCCACTTAAAAACTTCATGAAGTGTTCGATCAGAACAATCAATACCACTACAAGTATTTAATGATCTACATCCAATCCCACCACATGACTTACATTTTTTTCCATCACACTTATCTAAAAGATCTCCACAACCGTAACCATTACATTTATCACAAAAATATTTCTTTCCGTAGAACCATGGTCCTTCTGGATAATTCTCTTCATCTAACCAATCATTGATAATACAATCAGCGGCGACGTTAAAAGCACGCCACTTCTTTTTATATTCTTCGTTTGATTTTAAACGTAAGAGATGCTTAAGCACCATATGTGATGTTTCGTGAGCAATCACAAATGCTATTTCTTCATCACTTAAAACATCAAAGAATAATGGGTTAAATTTAAATATAGGTTTAGTAATGCCAGGCATAAAACCAACACATGCTGTTGGTATACGTTTATCCCATTGAATGTTTAGAACGTTAATACTACGCATTGCTAATACAATTTGTCTATCTGAAAAAGATT
Source organism: Candidatus Pacearchaeota archaeon (assembly GCA_002686195.1). The sequence continues at coordinate 47,031 of NZAS01000112.1, forward strand.
TCCAAATATTTACAAGCCTTTGCATTCTAGCTTTTCGTTCGGCTTTAAGTGTTTTAGTAGATTTTTGTATTTGTTGTTCAGACATAATTTACAATATTTTGTTATCTCTTTAAGGTTATTATTAAAACTTATTTCAAGTGTTAGAGTAACATAATTATTAAAACTATCATTATAATGATAGTGAGTAATGCACTTAGAATATAAGATACGCCTAGTATTAGCAATGTAATTATAGTGCTAATGAATTTAGTTAATAAATTGATCAAAGATTAAAAGCGTCTGACCAAATTTTATCAATACGAAAATGCACATCTGTTCCAGGAAAATCTTTGTAGATACGATCTTTATAACCCCAATTATTTAATTTAGTTGTTGGCGCAAAATGTTTAATACAATAATCTTTAAGTGACATGTTACTTAATAACAAGTTATCAACGAACTTAGTAACATCTGCGTGTTCTATATTATAAAAAATGCCTTGATTACTAAAAGTACACATCATAATATTATTGATAACGTCTTTTTTATTGTAACTAGTGCAATTTTTGAATTGATCTTTAAATGTCCAACCATAAAACATAGCAGAAAGTAAATATCTAATCAAAAATGTGTAAAATTTACGTTTAAATGCATTATTATTACGAAGTAACATATTAAATTCATATGCTAATCCAGGGTCAATATCGATTGCAATTAAATACTTTATATGTGTATCAAGTGTACTTAGTCTTTTGAATATTCCTACAAGTTTTTTTCTAAAAGAAAAATCTGATTCATATAAATCAGTATCTGCCAGTGCTGTAAAGAAAAGCGGGTTCTTTTTTACCCATGGCCCACCAAGCGCTGATGCACATATTTCAAAACCAGTTTTAAATACATGCATTTTGTCTTTTGATGACATATATTGTATACTCCTAAGTATATAATATCATATTATAAATAAATGTTTCATTATTTAATTTGCTTCTTAATCTTTTCTAAATCATTATCTGATATCTCTAAATCTTCAATGTCAATTGGATCAATTCCAAAACGCATATGAACAATATTTGCTTCACGTTTTGATAATCTATTGATTGCTTTTTGTGTTACCACAGTTAAATCTTTAAAGATCACCGTATCTTCAGGTGAAGATACATTAACATCTTCAATTGTATCAATGATATCACGACCTTCCGTGCCTATAGGTGTTTCAAGCGAAATTGTATTCTTAGGCATGGTCATAATTTTCTTATAATCTTTAATCGTAATATCGATTTCTTCAGATACTTCTTGTGGTGATGGTTCTCGACCAAGAATGGTTTGTAATTTATCAGTCGTTTTTAATATCTTGCTTTTAAGTAATGTTGTATAAACTGGTTGTCGAATAGTTCTTGATTTATCTGCTATAGCGCGTGTAATTCCTTGTCTAATCCACCAAACAACATATGTACTTAATTTATAACCATAACGATAATTAAATTTCTCTATACCTCGTATTAAACCGATTGTTCCTTCTTGAATTAAATCATCAAGCGTTAATGCATTACACTTATATTTCTTTGCAACTGATACTACAAGACGAAGATTTGCGGTAATCATTTTTTCTTTTGCTTCTTTATCACCTGCTTCAATACGTTTTGCTAATTCAATTTCTTCTTCTTTTGTTAAGAGAGGAGTTTTTGATATTTGTTTAAAGTAATGCTCGATCACGATAATAATCCTTTGCGTTTAACCCTAAGTTTTTACCAATCATATAAATATCAGAATATTTAAGTTTATTCTCACGACTTGCAATATTCATAGTCATAAATGTGCCTGAATAAGCTTTTTTACCTGTCCAGAAAGCAATCAATCTAGATCCATTACGAACCATCGCTTCATTTCTGTCACGGTAAGTAGTACCCTTTTCAAGTCCTACAACTTGTGTAGCGTATCTATAAATATCTTTAGGGACCTTACTCAAGTTATATGGTAATATTGCTACATGTTCAGTATCAGGAAAGTATTTTGTAATCATTTTTGCTGCAAAATAATCAACACCAATACATCCACCTGTAATAAAACAATTGGGTTTTTCAAGTTTAGAGATAATTTGCTCAATCAATTTGCTATCATCATCTGTAATTATCTGAGAACCAGTAAATGCAATAATATTTTTTTCTTTAGTTCCAGACAATACTTCCTCTATTTTTTGTTTTTAATAATGTATTAACAATATTTAATAATCCACGCTCTGTAAATTCTTTACCATATTGTTTTTCAATATTTTCTAAATTATTTAACGTGCTTATTAATGCAAAATTATCAATCATATTACTGATTGTGTTAATGATATTATTAGAGCTCATTGTTTTCTTCTTTATATTCTTGTAGAAGGGATTCTAATATACCTTCATCGTTTAAAATACGTTTTAAGAAATTATCATCTTCTGGTAGTTCATGAAAACCGTATATTTCTAGTTCATCACCATCATCATCTGGATACGGCCATTCATTATCATGAATATTTATATCATTCATTATTTTTACCTTTCTTTATAAGAATTTTATCATTTTTTTAAAAAATGTTTCATAAAGATACTCAATTTAATACGTGTGGTATCGTTATACATCGAATAATATTTTTTGATATTGACTTTTGACTTGGGTACCATACTAAAATATGATTTATACTTGTGGCGTTTGTGCTACGAATAGCAAGCTCATCATTAAGTGAATTATCAAAATTGTGATTTTCTACTGTATACGCTACAGCTTTAGCATGTGAATTATTATGTGTATCAACATAAAATGTTAAAAATGATGGAAGTGAGACAACAAGTACTTTATTTTTATTTATTTCGATAATTTTTGAATTATAAATATTAAAATCTAATTCATGTTTAGTATCAATTTTAACTGAACTGTTTGGTAATACTAACTTAAACATCTTCTATATTTTCCTTAAGAGAGTTATTTATGATAGTACCTTTCATATTATTCTCTAAGTATTTTATTCGTTCTTGAATATATTTTTTTAATTTGGTATCGTCTATTAAAAATTCAATAGGAATACAACTAAAAACTTTACCAGCTTTTGCAAATAAGACACCTTCTTGTGTAAATGTTACACCATCATTATAAATGAATTGTTGTTTATTACTAAATAATGCATTATGATTTATTTCACATGCAGCATTTGCAAATGCTTTTTGTAACTTCAATAAGAGATTATAATTTTCTTTAGTTAAAAGATCTTTATCATTCATTATTTATATCTGATCAAGTATATGAACGTTAATGAAATCACCCATAAAATGGGATATTACTAATTCAATTCTTGTATTATCACGTACCCAATGTGTTAACGATCCTTTATTAAATCCAGGTTCTGAATTTCTATTTCGAATATATCCTGCTTCTGTTAATATTTTCAAAAGTTCAGGTACGTGATAATGTTTTTCAAGCGTATGTATTGACACACGCCCTTCTGTAATTGCTTCAAATATTTCTGTGTGTTTGGAATTTTGTTTTGCCCATGATGGAGCATTAAGTATCTCATCAAGTTTTTTAAAAATATTCATTATATACCTTTATGGGTGTGCTTACAAGGATTTGAACCTTGAGCTTTCGGTTATCAGCCGAATATTTTCACCTAATTAAACTATAAGCACTAATCCTCAAGAATTACTCTAATTCTTGGATTCGTATATTCTTCTAAGTGCCAAACTTGACTTCTATTACCATTTTTCCATAAGATACTAATATCTAAGCCTCCTCTAGTATCTTCTAAATGAGTTATTTCTCCATGTGTTCCAAGGCGAGATACTAATTTCATTCCAACTTTAATATCAGATTCGTTTAAATTACCAAGATATACAATGTTCATATTAATATTATATTACATTATAAATAAATGTTTCAGATTATGAGTTGAGCTTGTGAATTAGTTCTAAGTTTAAACGTTTTGCCATTTGTTTTGCAATATGCTCTTTAAGATTAGTTGTAGCCCAATTATCAAGAGGTTTGCTTGTTTTTCTATCTATGACTGCCCAACTAAATTTTCCCTCTTTTCCGATACATTTAGCAACATAACGAATATATAAACGTATAATATTATTAGCTTTTTCATTATTAGATGTACTATCAATATTGATTCGCTTATTTATATTCTTCACATATATAAGTATCTCAATATTACGTGTGTTACTTGCAATAATAATTTACGTGTTAATTTTTTGTTGTATGAGTTTATACTTTTATTATTCTCTTATTTATAACAATGTATTTCTATCAAATAATCATCTATAAATGCTCTCAGGGCCCACAGCCTAAGCAGAAACATTATTTATAGTTATATATTACATAATCATTTCATTGATATTAGATGACTTCTATTCCAACAAGTTTATATTGCCCATAGCGATGAAGTGTGTCGTAATCAAAAACTTCATGATTATTACGTGTAAATATGAACAACCATTTATCACATTTTAAAGCAAATGCATTTTGAAAAAATATTGTTGTTCCACTTTTAAAAAGCAAGTGCACACAATGATTAAAACACGAATTATTTACATATATTTCTTTATACAATTGTTTTGCTTTTTTAAGCGCTTCAAGATAGCTAATAGGTCCTGTCAAATTTTTCATATTATAACTTACATGTTTCAATAATTTTTCTTAGAATTTTTGCAATATTTTCTGCATCATCGTGCCCACGATGATGTGTTCCTTCCAGTGGAAGATTAAAATACTTTAACCCATTAGGCATACCACATTCGTAACCATTATTACATAAAAGTGCAAATAGTGATTTTACATTCATATGACGTGGACCAAAAGGATATAAGTTACTTTTGAATGGATAAATTTTTTGCATACGCTCAAACATTTTTCGATCATAGTCACCCCAACTTGCCCACATTCTTGATTTTGTAAAATACTCATACTTTAGAATATCAATAGCTTCGATATAATTAACACCTTGTTCATTAATTAAATCTTGTGTTAGTGTTGTTAATTCTGTGCAAAATGTACTGATACTAGATTTTATTGGTTTTAATAAGATACTTTTCTTGTTTGTTATTTCAAATGTGTCTAAGTGAAGACAACAAACTCCTATTTCAATAATTTCACTAGTTTGATTTTTAGATGCACCAGTTTCCCAGCATGTACTTTCAACATCAATAACGTTAATTATTTTATGTCGTCTCTTATTTTTGCCCATAATAGCTCTTAGGTTTATTTAGTTCTGGAAAACATCGTTTACAACCAATATTATAACAACGTGGTCCTTCACCTGCTTGATGATTAGTTGTTCTGACTGTTTTTGTACGTTGCGCTTTTAATCGTGACCGTTTTGCCGATCTCGTTTCTTTCTTTTTTCCGCCAGCCATTGCTTCATATCGTTGTTTACGAATTTGATTTTTTGACTTTAACTTCAATTTTTGTTGTTGCGCTCGTCTTTTTGCTGCTTTACTCATTTGCTCTACTCGTGTGAGATGTAATTGTAGTACCAGCAGATAGCCATGTTTGCGGTGCTAGTTTCATTTTAATTACTGGTAAATCACTATCTTTTATTGCCCCACATTCTTCACATGTTGGTACAGGTGGAATAACTCCCCACCATACTTGTGGTACAGTGACATAACCTTCACAGATTGAACATTTACCAATTATTTTATTATACATAATATTATTCCTCTGTAATCAATTTTACTTTATTTATTGGATTTGTTTCAATATTTTGAACAATTTGTTTTAGAAAAGAGTTCACTTCGTTTTGTGGCATTTCACCTAAATCTTTATATGGATTTGGTGTTACATACATTCGATCTGATAATTTCTTTATCATTTTACCAGCAGGATCATTATCACTTATTGATATAATTGCTTGAGGCAACATACGTAACCATGTTCTCAATCGTTTATCACCCGTTGCGTTCAATATTGCAATAGCAGGATATCCAGCATTATGTATTTTATTAGCATCAAAGATGCCTTCTGTAATAAATAAATACTTATCAAGTTTATTATAAGTGTCTAAACCCCAAACAGCTATAGCAACATTTCTATTATCAGCTCGTGTTACGTATGTATAATATCTTCTAAGTATTGGCACTACTTTGGATGCTTCTTTTCCTTTTATTCCTTTTGGATTATATCTTTGATATCCTATTAACTGACCTGACAAATTATATAATAAGAAAACTGCAGTCCTTGTTTCTTTATCAAGAATGGTATTTGTTTTTTCAAGATCAATGCCTCTAGAGCGTAGGTGTTGCTCTATTTCATAGATTAGAAATCGCTTTAACATATTCACATTTATAAATATTTAGATTATCGATTGATGTCTATTTTAAGCATTTAAAACATGAACAGAAACAGTTCGTATACTTATTTTTCTTTCTTCTTTTTCTTTGATTGTTTATTTTTTTTAGAGCTTTTGAATTTATCTTTCAAACGTTGTATCGTTACAATACCTTCAAGTTTAGCACGTTCTTTTTTTGCCCCAAGATCTTTTCCAAAACGATTATCAAGTTCAGCTAATTGCTCATCTGAACTTCGTGCTTCATATAATACTTGACGGTTTACGGCGTCAATTCGTCTTTGTTTTTTACGTTCCGGAAAATTCATTCGTTTCATTTTTATTCCTTTATTGTGTTGTATAATTCATGTTCACATACATCTAATACATCCTGTGCGGTTGCGCTTTCAATTTCTTCTTGTTCTTTGCTCAAAATCCACCTTTCCATAGCTGCATGAATTTCGTTTGGCATTATTTCATCAATCATATATTGTGGACCAATAAGTCTAAGTTCATTATGGTATGCGTCTGCTACTAATCTAAGCTCATCAATGAACTTTATATTGAGTATTTTCATTAGAAAAAATATGTTTATAAACATAAAGAATAGTATTACAGGAAACACTCCAACTCCACTAAATAATGATATTGTAATAAATACTATAGAAGAGCACCCCGATAGTATTAAACCTTCCTTTGCGCTGTCAAAATTGACATCATTATTAAAAACTTTCAAGCGTCTTCTAAGTGAAGGTTTTTCTTCAACGCTTTTAACAAGAATATTTATTGCGTATACACTTGCATAAGCATTATATTTTTGCATTGCGGTTGCAATATCTTCTTTTCTAATTCTTGAACGAAGCTTTTTAATCAAATTCAATTCTAATGCTGTTGGAAGTCCGCCTTTCTTCACATCAATAATTGCGTCTTCTAATTCTATACGTGAAAATTCAGATGTTGACATATTTGTTAATATATTCTCTATTTTCTATAAAATGAGGAACATTCCAATCAACTTTCCAATTTCCATTATTGTCTTTTTTAGTACATGCTCCACGTTTTTGCCAATCTAAACATTGTGACCAATCAATTGCTTTATCAATAGAAAGTTTTAATATAAGTTCATCACAGTTTAGATTTTGTAAACTTTTATGTGAAAAAAAAGCTTGTGCTAATGATTGAACAGAATTTCGTATAGCGTCTTGTTGACGCCATATTACGTAGTTACATACTTCTTCTTTGGGAAGTACAAAACATCGTGCATCAAATGTTGCTGTTGCTATATGACTTTTATATGATTGATTAAATGCCATAGTTGCAATACTTGCTGAAACAGATGCAATTTTTTGCACACTTTTATTGAACCAAGGTTGCGTATTTAATTGATCATAATCAGTTACAAGAACTGAGATTTCATCGCCCTGCCAATAAGCAAGTTTAGCGCCGACAATATTTCTACAAAGAGCTAAACTAGTATCTGCTATGGCAATAGTTACATTTTTATCCCATGGTTTTTCTGCATTTTTCAAGAGTGTATGAAATGCACGCCCATCAACACGTATAATCATAGGCATACGTCGCGTTAACAATTGTCTTGAAACATTTTCGTACTGTTTCATACGATTACCAAGGCTTGTTTTATCGCTCATAATTTTCGCTTCTTACATCTAATATCTTAGCAAGTTTTTTATTTTTTCTATTCACAATCTCACAAAAGTTTTTATAATCTTTTTCACTAAATTCTATTAACGTATTATCAAACAATTCATTGATATAAATGCGCTCAGCAAATCTGCCTAATATAAATGCTAAAGTAATTAATGTTAATATTAGAAGCATTTATATTATTAGTTATCAATTATTGGAATGTTAAATAATGAATGATATGTAACGTCGGCACCACTAGTAAACACCCAACAAGGTTTACCTTCTAGTTCTTCAATTTTCAAAATGTTTGCATCTTTTAGAAGTGATTTAATTTTATTACCTGTAAACTCTAAAGTATTACAACTTTTTTCACTCATCCAAACAGTAAACCATAAGCGTGGTTCTATATTTCCTTTAATGCGTAAACCATAGCTAACATTTTTAATTATAGCTAAGCGCTTAATGATTGTTTTGGAATCATCATATGACATGTTCACTATTTCTTTTTATACTTCTTAACTTTTTTCTTATTCTTTTTGAAAGTAATATCTTCTTTGAAGCGATATGAGTTTTCTTTTTCTCTTTTTTTATCTCGTCGATTCCATTTATTCATTTTTTGTTCGTCTTGAGCATCGCATCTAATACATTCCACATCGCTTTACCACAACCACATGGATAAATTAAATCATTTTTCTTTATGTTAATTTCTATTCGTGAATAGTATTTACATCTATAAGTGTGTTGCGTCTCTAAATATTCACAGTCACAATCTAAGATGCGACATTTATATAAATCGTTAGAGTTTCTATCTTTAGAAGTGATTTTAATACACAGAATATGACTTTCACCATCTATTTGAAAAGACCAATGAAACTTTTTATCTTTTGAATTTTTGAATGCGTTTTTTACTTTGGTAGGCGCTGTTGTTACAGTAAGCACTAATGATAATCTCTTATTATTTCTTATATAAGATTATTATATCATATCTTCGATAATTGTTTCACTAATTTAAGACCATAATGTGACAACAAGTTCCGCATCATCTTTACTTATTTTACAGTAATCAAGATCATCTTTAGAATAAATATCACCACTCCATGAATTTATTGCTACATAAAAATAGTCGTCAGATACCATGTCACATGGTGAAAATGAATTACTTCTACTATTATGTAATAAAACTACCTGTATATCACCTTTTTTGTTAAAGATTTCTGTAAGTTGTTTTACTAATGCACTTATCTTCATTTAATCTCTTGCAAAATCGGAGATAATTTTTGGTGTTGCAGTATCAAATCCAGTAACATCTAGCATTCCTGCATCTTTTGGATCTGCAATTGTTTGCCAATTTGCTACCATACTAACAACTGCTAGTTTCGCTGGGATACTCATTTTTTGACGATACTCTTGTAGGGCTTGACATGGATGCATCGACCCGTACCAACTTTCGCTATCTGTGTAGATCACAAATGTGTCGACAGGTAACCTTTTACTTAGAGCATCTCTCATTGGTAATGCACAGTCTGTACTTCCAAATGGAAGATTTGATATATTACGAACTACATCATCTAGCCTTTGACGAGGTGAGATATTTAAGTTCTGCATATGCCCTGTGAATCCAGCAATATGATAATTTTGCTCTGTGCTTGCTGTAATTAGTGCCATGGCTGCTGAACCAATACGTGGCGTCAATCCGGGTATACCTTGTAATTCTGGCCAGCACATTGAGCCGGATACATCAAGACCTAAGTAGAAGCGCTTTCCAGTTGGAATAACATTTTGAAAAGTCTTATAGAATGCGTTGTCAAGTGCATCAACAATTTTTGTTACTGGGTTCCATGACAACTTACCTCTAGTGCCATGTCCATTTTCATAAGTCTTTAGTGCTGCTAGAATTTGCATTGGATGTACACGACCTTTACGAAGAAGATCTTCGTTTGTCAATAAGTTAACAACATGTTGTGTCGCATCATTAAATGACTCGAGTAACCCAACTTTCGTCATCTTACCTAAGTTCCTAACAAGAGCCGTAATTGGCATATGCTTTAGAAGTGCAGACCACACATCTACATCATTTAAGAATTCAGTTGGAACACACTCACGTGGTAAGTTGTGATTCTGAATCAAATCGACAACAGTATTCTTGTCAGTTGCTGCTTGAATGCGATCAAAAGCATAAGCTATTGTATCGGTGTATGCTTTACTTGCTTCACCTTGTGTAACCCAGCTATATAGAGCATGGTGCTTTTCTGTTGGTGCCACTGGGTGTGCTAGTCTGAGCAGATCTCTATGTGACCACCCACCACGTTGGCGATACTTTACTAGTTGATATGCTAGCTTATCTGCATCTTTGTCATTATACCAATTACCAATAGCTGTTCTTAATGCACGACCCCAACCTCTGAACTGCTCAACAAATGAGGCAAAGTTGAAAAGGTGAGTACCAATACGTGCTACTTTTGGTAGTGCTTCAAGAGCTGCTCTACGGGTTTCTAAGCTATCTGCTGCAGCACACAGTGCTAGTGCAAATAGTGCTGAATCGTTTTTTGGTGCACGACCCTGGTCACTAACTTCAACAATTGTGTTCACAGTACGCAAACCATCTTTGTTGATACAACGAAGTACTGCTTCTGCATTCTCTTTTGTTAGAGTTTGCTGGTTAACGTAATAAGTTCCACCCTCTGTACCAAGAATAAGGAAGCGCTCTAATCGCTTCCAATCATCAACTTCAAATGAGAAACCACCAGCGTGATTAGCTTTCATATCACTACGTCCTGGAATTGGCTGTGATTGGTGTGTTCTCTTTGTGCTAAAATTCTTTAGGTGTTGCGTACTCATTTTAGATCCTTTTATCTAAGATAAAGTTAAGCGGTCAAGTTATGGCGTCGAAGTTATGGCATCCAGTTTTTTATGAGGCTTCGAACCTCGCCGTTTTTTCCAAAGTAAAAAGATAACCGACATCCTCCGGCCCGCTTAGTTGCTGCTCTAAGATTCGAACTTAGATCTACCCAGCCAGGCAGCAATATTGAGTCAAGTTTATTTAATGTCTCCGACTCATCAAGACACTGCTCTAGTATTTCTCTTGGAGCAAAATAGTTGGGGCGAGTTTATGAAACTCGGAATAATAATGGCTTTTGCTCTCCCACTGAGCTACATGAACCGCAGTTCATAGTTGGATTCGAACCAACGTCCCAAAGCTGATAACCGTGCCTCTCCGGCCCCAAAACTTATGTAAACAAATGGGCAAGTTTACGAAAATTGGAAAAATATTTTTATTGCCTAACGCAATAAGGAATCGAAACCTTTCGCCGATAACCAACTCTCATCGGCCCAAATTGCTTTTTAAACAAAGTAGGATAAGTGTATACACATAAGGCTCTTTATCTATGATAACTTACGTGAATCGACCCTACAAATTTTATTTCTTAATAATCAAACCTTTTATTATGATGACTTTACTATAATAACATATAAATTTATCTTGTACACTTAATTTTCAATTTAGTTGATTTTTATATTGTTCTAGAGCTTTTTTGTCTATATCACAACGTTCATGACCACAACTAGGAACTTTACAAACTAATCTAGGGTTGCCATTATATGTATTGCACTCACAACAACCCCAACCTGGCATCAAGTTCGGATGTTCAAGTTTAATGCATTTTAATGCATTTTTATGCTTCTTCATAATGAAGATTATAGTTTATCTGTTTTACTTCGTTTAAGTAAAAGTTCAAGAATTTTTTCTTCATCGCCGCCGGCTCTAAACATTTCTGCGAGTGTATATGCTAATTCCGCTTCATCACTTTCAAATTCATTAAGTGCTTTAATTTTAGTTTCTATCTCAGAAATAGAAACTTCAAGATCATCAGCTTTTTGTCGAAGTGATTTAATTTCTTTTCTACCTTGTTCAAGTTCACGTTCAAGTGCTTTTGCTTTTCGTTGTCTTGCTGATAAACCTTCTAAAACCAAACCATCTGCTAATTCTAAGCAAGTATGTACACGAACAACAAGTATCTGACCAACTTTGGGTTTTCGATATGTACTTCCATGTATTGGGACTTCTAACACCTTATATTCAGTAGTTCTATCCCATTGTGGACCTGAATTTATCTTTATACACTCTAATAAGAATCCTTTATAGAGTGATGCGTGCTGACCATCTTTTTTAAGAGTAACATCATTCCGGTATGATGGTACTCGTTTTACTCTATAAAGTTCTCCAACTACAGCATCTTTAAAACGCATTTAATTTCTCCAAATTTTTATTTAATTATCTTTAATAATTATATCACTGTTATTATCAATGTTTCACATGTTTTACTGATTTTGAAGATTACAAATTCTTGCTTTGAATATGTTAACATATACATCGTAACTTACAAGATCTGTACTATGATCATCACTTTTGTCTTTTAATTGTGGACGATCCGTGACTCAAACACGGAGATTACATGGTGCCATTGTCGGCTTTCGACATGCTATCCGATCATCATCGCCCAATAAATAATTCACACGATATGTGAATCGAACACACCACACGAAAATTTGGAGTTTTCGTCGCCTACCTTGGAACATGATCGTGCAAAACTATACTACGTGCTTAAGTAATGATGGCGCAACTCGCCACTGCACACCGCTATCAGTATTGACTTTAATATTTTTACGCATTCTTTTAATTACTTTACCGGTAATAACTGCACCACCGCGTGTATGAAACATTACACGATCACCAATACAAAAATCAAATTTACGTTGGGTACTTAGCGTATTATAGTGTGTATTTACACTATTTCTAATTGTTCGTAAATCTTCTAACGAAGAAACTTTAGAAATCTCATCTTTAATTTCATTGATAGTCATTATTTCCTTCTTGCTTACTGTGTTTAATACAATAAAGTTATTTATTGCTTCTATCTATAATAAAATTATATCATCTATTATTAACATGTTTCATATTATTTTACGATAATATCGCATGTAAATTATTCCAAATTTCTTCTTTAGTTTCTTCTATAGTTCCTGAATTTTCTACATGAGTTATCGGAACTGCTGGGTAATCATTTGTATAAAAATCTATAATTTGTGAAATGTTTTTTCTATAAATCTTTAAGCGTTCTAAAATCGAACTTCTATTGTCATCAACGCGTTTTATTAAAACATTCCCACAATTACAAATGTTGCTTTTAGAATTACTAGCTTGTTTACATAAATTACATGTTTTTCTATTCAAAAGTCGCTCTATGAGTGTGATTTCATCGAGTTCAATTTTAATAATCATAGAAACTCTACAAAATGTTTTAAGATCTTGTGCTTGTTGCAAAGTTCTTGGGTAACCATCAAGAATGACACCTAAATCGCAATCGTCCCTAGACACTCTATCAGAAATTACTTTAGTTATTAACTTGTCTGGAACTAAATTTCCAATGTCAATAATTGATTTAATTTTTCTTCCCAATGCAGTATTTTGTTTTGAATATTCTCGCAATATCTCACCTGCTGAAATATGTGGTATACTATATTTTTTAGCAAGAAGTTTCGCTTGTGTTCCTTTACCTACACCTGGTGGCCCTAAAAGTATTAGAAACATTGTAACTTTTTTACACTTTTTAACGGTGTAATCCAGAGTTCGTCAAATTTTTCATCCTTACCTGACATTAAAATCCATCCTTCTTCAAAGAGTGATTCACTAAGCAATACTAGTTTGTTAGTGACTACAATGGTATCATGTCCAAATATTTTACTTACACTTCCAATATAATATTCAATCATATTAACAATTGACAAGCGTTATTGTTAATAGTATTAGTACACCAGCAATGCATGTAGCATATACTTGATTGTTAAAAATCGCCCATATTATATCGTCTTTAATATGTTTCATTCGTAGCCAAATCTTTCGTTCATTCATTTAGTTTGCTCATTTTCTTAGTGGGCCGAGTAAGAATTGAACTTACGACCTCCGGAAATTCACGCCGGCGCTAAACTACCAACTGAGCTATCGACCCATAATTGAGAATCAGATTATGCTTATTCTGTGATTATCGCTAGTTACGATCACTGCACAGTATACCACTAGGGTTCATCAAATTCTCAATATCATTAAATAAATTATATCATTGTTTTATAAAAAGTTTTATTTATTTCTTCAAAACTAATTCATAGTTTTTTGTAACGCCGATAATCATTTTTTTAAAACGCATATTATCAATAGCCCCCTTTAAGTTATTACATTTGGCACATGTTGGTTGTAAGTTACTAATATCATTCGTTCCTTTATTAGCACGTGCAACTATGTGATCTAATGTAAATTCACGCTCAGTGGAACGTTGAGGTTCGCCATATATATTAAAAAAAGCGTGTTTAAAGTTTTGCATCTCAATCGCTTCTTTAATCGAAATATCTTTAGGCAAAAAGACACAAAGTTTGAAAATTGTTGCTCTCAATTTACAGAATTGACATATTGCGTTTTTTTCTTTAAAAACACAAAGTTTTATTGAATTCATGTATATTCTAAATTTGCCAAAATATACGTGACGTTTTTCAACAAGATTTAATATTATATCTACAGGAAACTCAGCAAGAATTATTTTCTTATAATTCTTGCTTTTCATAAATTTATTTTAATTTAGACTCGTCAAATTCTGCATATACGATTTGAGCACGTTCAAATTGTACTTTACCTACTTTATAATAAGCACACCACATATCTGAATGATCTTCACCTACACCTGAAAGTTTGAATAACACATTTGGAAACAATTTCGAAAGCGCATGCATATCATCATCATAAGTGTACCACTTACAATCATCTGTACCATATGCTTTTTCTCTCCAAGCATAACATTCCATATTATCTCTATTTGCTTCAAAATAACTTATAACTTCATCACGACTTTTCTTAGTAGGTGCTTCAAAGTCAAGTGAAAATTGTGTATAATATCCCATTTATTTATTGCTCCACGTTTTTTTTCTTGTTAAAATATTGTTTAGTTCTACAAAAATGTTATGATAACTATGTGTATCTTTAATCAACGTATAATTCTTAAACCAAAAATCACTATCTTCTTCAAGAAAGATATGTACATGCTTCGGCCCTGCCTTAGTGGTACATGTACAGTTAATAGCATTGATACATATTGTTATGATTGTTGTTGTGGTTTTACCTGTGATTATTTCAACAATTTTTTGATCATTTATTAAATATGATTTTACATCACCAGCTATATTACGCTAGATTTGACCAATTTTAATATTCATTTATTGTTATTTTAATACCAACTTTCTTTGTCAAAGAAAAAATTATGCAAATTTCTAATTATAGTTGGATCACTTATTGCTGGATCTTGTGCACTTCCAACTATTGTATCGGTACCACAATATGGACACAGTGGTGTGTCATTATTTATATCAACCCAACAAGATATTTCTCTAGGAGAAAAATATTTTTCACAATAATAACAAGCACAAAATTCACTATCTTGAATTGCACTTTTATTATGTAAAGAGAATTCACTATTTTCAACAATAAATCCTCCGAATAACTTTCTAAATTCTATTTCTCTATTTACAAGTGTAGCTTTGTCTATTCCATACTGCATACCACGTGAGATACCAAAGTCTGTATATGCAACAGTTAATTCTGCTTTCTCACCCCATAATAATCCAGCGTTAATTCCCAAATCACGCTCAATTAGTATATTATCATCAAGAATGTTTGGTTGTGTATATAACAAATGTGATGCAATAGGTGCTTCATTACGCATAAGTGAGTCATGCATACATAAGCGTGCATAATGCACATTTCGCCTTATATCACCTGCATATGGTGATTCAAGTATTACTTTTTTCATTTTACTTAAGGTCGTCTTTATATTCTTTTTCTTTTAAACGTGATAATTTTTCTTGGCGCTTAACATCACTATATTTATTTGCTTGATGTTTGTGTGGTTTACACAATAAACAACCTGCTCTAGTTGATTTCGGTCCCTTTCTTTTGTGTTTTTTCGGTTTTCCCATGCGTTTTCTTTTTCCAAGGCGCGTTTTTTACAAACGCTTGATACTCATCAAGATAAATATCAGATAATTTTCTTTTACCGACTATATGTTTAGTGCATGTATCTTTATTATCGGCGTCGATAACAACAGCACGTTTTATTTTGAAACGCTTGAAACGTCCATTAACTTCTTGTGTGCAATAATAACAATCAAACTTACGTGATTTATAAAAAACACTTTGTAGAATACTTACGTAAGTTTTCCACATAATTAATGTTTGTTGATAATAATCATAACATATAGCACACCAAGATATGTTATTAACAATAAATACATTTGTATTAGGATCACAACATTTAATACAGACAATATTATTCATTAGATATATTACCAACTAGTTTATAGTCTTTACTTTCATTATCAAGTTTGTAACAGTTATTATTTTTAATCATTATTTCTACTTGTGAATTATGTACTAATCCTCTACAATAAGAAGTATCAATGCGCAACTTTACATTAAGTGCAATTAAGAATATAAAAACAACTATCAAACCTACAGCAATTATTTCTTTAACAATCATTTATTATCAATCCATAAATCGATTACTGACCAAAGTGCTATTGCACCAACAACAATTGCTGCAACAAAAATTAACAATTCCCATTCCATTTTATTACCTCATTTATTATTTAAGTTCATCATAATTATCTGGATGTTTTTCTTTTAAACGTGTTAACCACACTTTTGTCTTTATTTTACGCATCCATAAATCATGTTTTGTTCCACTCTTACATACAACTCCTTCAAATGTAACAGGGTATCTTCCTTCAAGAATATCGTTAATGAACTGTTTATTTAAATTTCCAGTGTAAATAATTTCCGGAATGTCTAAATTGCCAAAAAGATCTATAAATTCTTTTGGTCCAAGTATTCCATGCTTATGAACGGCCACATCAAATAATATTAAATCTTTTTCATCATCGACATAATGATTACCTGCAAACGAATTTTCTCCAAAAAATTCACAGAATGCAGTGATTGTTTGTGCATCACGATATTTTTTGTGTCGCTTAATTATCTTTACAATGCTTTCTGCAAATTTATATTGAAATATTTTAATAGCACATCCAAAATCTTTGTCAACCTTATCAAATAAGCGTTTTCGTGTTCCAAACTTGTACCACTCACGTTTACGAGACCATACTGCACGAATTTGTGAACCATCAATTTTATCAAAAGCGATACACGGTAAGTTAGGAGCTTTTTGTGGGCCTAATATAGATGGGTAAGATTTCATTCTAATTTTGCTCTATATTTGAAACCATAAATGCGTAATCTGTAATATATTCATATATAAATGATATCACTTCTTCACGTTTCATTGAAGAACCTTCATGTTTATTTAAACAATCAAGAACATGTTTTAGTAATCCCATACTACACGCTATATCAACGTGTGGTGAACCGTCTTCGTTTGTTAACAGCTTAACATCAAATAATAATGTCGGATTATACTTCATTATTTTATTTTTGCATATTGTTGTAATTTGTATGTATCACTGTTAGCACATGCATCACATAATGTTTTGTACCAATTACCAATACCATTATTGGTAGCCATTAACATACCAATTTCACCACATACCTCACAAGTAACCGCAGATTTAGTTTCATATTCATAAATAAGATCAAATATTTCATCTGTTCCAGATGTCATATAAAACGATAGATCTCCTAATTTCTCTTTTACTTGACTTGCTTTGGGATGAAAAATATTAAATTTGTTACACTCACACTTAAATACATCTATGTTAGGTGCAGATTCTTTATAAATGTATTGGCATCGATCACCATCGTCGTGTGTGTCACGATCATGATAGCACGAACACATATCAGGATTTTCTTCAATGTACTTTATGATTAGAACTTCAAGTTTTGCTGATAATTCAGCGATGAGATCAAACCATCCGGAGTCACAATCAAAACCCCAGCACATACATGTGCTTTGCATTGAAGCATAGCGATCACTATAAAGTAATGGAAACACTTTTACAAGTTTCTTATCTAATTCTTCTTTCATCTTTTAATATTATTTTATTATATCATTGATAAATGTTTCATTAATTTTGCTATATTATTACATAATTTTTATTATTCACATGTGAAGCAACGTACAAGTTTATTATTATCTTGACAGTATAGATTATTAGTTGTTTTTTCTCTTAAAATATGTTCACATGTAATGTCCCAAATGACGGTTTTTATATCACAAATCTTTTTTGTTTCGCTTTTTGCTTTTACATTGTTAACTACATCAAAAATACGACATATTCCATAAGTTCTCATCGTACAACAATCTTTATTTGTTATTTCTTGTGTTGTCTTACTATCAGTTACTGCTTGTGAAGTAGTAGGCACAGTTTTTGTGCATGACAATATTGCTAATATTGCTACAACTGAAAATAATTTATGCATTATTTCTCCTTCTTGTTAAGTGATATCCATTACAAATATCACATTGATAATAACCTATATTTGATTTACCATTTGTGTGCATCCACCACTGTACGTCCCAAATGTTTTCGAAAAAGGCTTTTTCATCACATATTTCTTTTTTTAATTCATAAAGTATGTGTTCTGATTGTGTTTTGAATCTAGTTTGTGTTCTCGGTTCACCACATTCTAAACACCATTCAAGATGATCATCGATTTCAAATTCTTCTGAATTACAGTATGTACAGTGTTTCATAGTTGTAACGCTCATAAGCGTATGAATACTAATAGGTTGGAACAGGTGGGGCACGATCCCACAACAGGCCCGGCTTGCAAAGCCAGCGCTCTCCCAAATTGAGCTACTGTCCCATAATTATTTCGCTAATTAACAATTCGTTTTAATACGCTTTTATATGATATCATCATATCTTTTAATCTATATAAAACATAAGTATATTCACTCAACTTTTGCTACCACGCTACTAAAAAGTGTAACGCATCATTTTGTTCAAAAGTAAACTCACCAAATTCAGCAAAAAAGATATCAATAATTTCTGCTTCCCATGGTTTACAAGTTTCTTTCCAATCTCTATACATCCAAATGAATGCTCCATTATAGACATCACACATTTTTAGAATAAACTGCCAAAAGTCTTGGTAGTCATTTTCAATAATTTTATGACTAGTAAAGTTTCTTAAATCACATTTGTACTTCTCTTCTATCCATTGAACACAATCGAAATAATTAAGATATTCTGGGTGTCGTTGTAATTTAGGTTTGATCATTTTTCTTTTAACGAATTAACTGTTTTTATTAATGTACGAACCTCTATTAGTGCTTTTCCTAATAAATCTCTTCCACCAGGAAAATTCGGACCACCACCCCACCATGGATCTTTACAATTTTCATGAATACTTCTGTCACCTGTACTTAAAAGTATTTCACAAATATGCTCATTTTGAGTAAACTTTGCGTGAAGTGCCTTGACCATAATATTATATTTAATGTTATCCCAATTAGGGCGAAGTTCAACTATTCTTCCTAAACGCCTTGCTTCTCTAGGGCCGTCTGCCCTTCGTATCTTCTCAACTTTCTCCGGATTTAGTGTCTTCTGCGCCATAAAATAGTGTTCGGTTGTTGGCCATAATTTCTCATCAAGTGTAAACGATGCTGGATAAAAATTAGAAAAACATCCGTATTTTTGTCCCGATTTGAACCCGTAAAATAAAACTGGTTTTTCTTTATCACTCATTATTTTCCCTTATTCCTTTTCCGACTGGGAATCTTGGGATATTGTCTTCACTTTTTTCAAAAAATTTAACAACTAATTGTTTTCCAATATAGTTCTGCAAATTTTGCCAATATTCCGCACGTACTTCTCTTGTACCCATTGGACGTACATTAAATTCCAATCTTTCTGGTGTTACGCATGTAAATACAACTGTTCCCGCATCATCGCCAACTGCTTCTTTGCCACCAACAATTATATACTCTTCATCGGTAAATTGCTTTAATTTTAATAAATCTGAAGAACGTCCATCATATTTATAAGCACCCTCAAGGTTTCTAATAATAAGCCCCTCATACCCTTGTTTCAGATATCGCTTTTCATATTTGCAAATATCTTCCCACGATTCTGCTATAGCATGATTTACCGTTCGAACCCTTTTTGTTTGTTTCGTGAGTTCTAATACTAGCGCTCTAGTTCTCCATGGTTTATCACAAGGTATGTCATAAATCCAACATTGAAGATCTGCTGAACGTTTATATTCGTCTGTTTCTTCATCACGACGCTTCTTATACGTTCGTGTAATCTGTTGAAAATTCCACTCTGGATGAAACAGTTCACCATCAACAACTTGATTTTCACTTAGCACATTTAAAAGATCTTCACAAAGCTCTTTGAGAATATTTGTATCGAAAAGCTTTCCTGCTCTAGACCAAAGAGTAATCTTTCCATTCTTTTTTCTTGCTAAGCAACGAACACCATCTAATTTTGGTTGAACCATGCACGGGTACACAATTTTATGTTGTTGTTTCAACGCATTCTTTGCAAGCATCGGTTTAAAGAGTTCAACTTCATTCTTCTCTTTAATCAAATCTGGTGACTTAACATATCCTTTTTCGGTTTGTCTTGTCCACTTTGATGTCGCTTGCCGAATAGCCTGCTCTTCCGGGGATGTTTCATTTACTTTGCCAATATTCTTTCCTCTAATTTCTTTAGGAGCAGGACATTGCAAAGTGCCATCAATATACCCATGTTCTGTACAGAGTAAATTTCCTTCTGTCCAGATACGCCATTGTTTGATTTTACCAGTGCTAGCTTTCGCATATAATGTTGGATATTTCATTTTCTAGTTCTCAATTATATTAGCATGTATATTAGTAATATACCAATTATCTATTCCTTCAACCGTCCAATGACGAGGTATTTCTCGTATGTTATTACACATATCACTTGATAAGTCAGTCAAATTTTCAGTTAACCAACTATCATCATGTTCAAATTCAAATTCGATTTCAACTTTTATTTTTGTATTTTTCATATTTCAATTATATCATTCTTTCAAAAAATGTTTCATGGATTATATTTTTCTGGAAATGGGCGTGAACTATAATCGATTTC
Organism: Candidatus Pacearchaeota archaeon; assembly: GCA_002686195.1. Next base: position 68,068 of record NZAS01000112.1, read on the forward strand.
ATTTAAGAATTCTACATTATCTGCAAATACAATAGAACCATGCCCACGTAAGTTAATTGCAAAATTAACACTCTTTTTATTAGAAATAACATTAATGATTTCATAAAATTCTTCAATTGCGCCACATGGTATAATATCTTGTAAATTACCACCATTGTATATAAAAACATCTGTTATATTGACAAGCTCATGTTCTAATATACCATTTACGATATCATTAGCAACTGATGATCGTTTACCACCATTTTCATTAAAAGTTCCTGCTACGAATAATATTGTTTTATAATTCATTTTAAGTTAATCTATTTTGCTTTAATAGGTTTCAAATCTGGCCACTCGACTTGTACCCAACATTCAGGTTCGGTATGAATTGTCCAGCCAACCTTAATTAGAAAAAGCATATGCTTACATTTTGTTAAGGCTTTGACTGGATACCCATGAACTTTATCACCAGATACTTTTGTGATTTTTATTACGTAATCTTCTTTTCTATTTTTTGATTGGTAACGCCAATAATCGTTTTTTGAAGGGTTTATTTTTCTCTCCATTCTAAATATTTTTTTGCGAGTTTTTCTTGCTTGAATGCTTGTGGCTTACTTGCATATTCACGAATGCACATCCATTTATAATCAACAACATCATCATCAGGCGTAATACAGGGTTTTGGTTTATCATCATCAAGTATTAGTACATATACAGCATTGATAACATGTGCTCTTGGATCTGATGTTGGATCTGAATTAACTGTCAATAATTTTAAACTTATTTCTTCAAATCCATTGAGGCCTGTTTCTTCTTCAAGCTCACGTAGAGCGCATTGTTCAAGTGTCTCTATATCAGTGTTGATAAATCCACCTGGAAATGCAAATTTTCCAGGTTCAGCACGTGTTTTAACATTTCGCTTCATAAGAAGTACATCATTACCATGCATTACAATAATTGTAGAACAAGCAGCTGGTCTTTTGAAGAAATTATATGACCATTTTTCGTTTGGTCGCCAATTAGTTATTTTCGCCATAATTATTACTCTTGAGTTTTTTTCTTTAAATACAATATATTCTATAATATTTTTTAATTTTAATTTGCATTTTTTAATGCTTTATGAAGTGCTACAAAAATATTCACTTGTGTTCGCTGCTTATGCTCAGCTTCTGTGATAAACTTGCCATTCAAGCACCAATACTTATCACCATTCTGATACAGAATAGCTGGTCCATCTTCTCTGTGCAACTTGCCGTTCAAGTACCAAAACTTGCAACCATTCGCATAAATAACAGCCGGTCCATCTTCTCTGTGTCGTTTACCGTTCAAATACCAACGTTTGTCACCATCATGACACAGAATAGCTGGTCCATCTTCTCTGTGCAACTCACCGTTTAAGTACCATCTCTTGTTGCCATAATCATCAGTTATATATTTTTTATATTTGTTGTTGTTTAAATTGTTTGATTGCTTCATATAACATAATGTTTGCTGTTTGTGCCGTATTTAGACAATACCCAATTCCTGATGTGTCAATTTTTACAACATCACTATTTATCAATAGATCAGTTGGAACACCACATTCTTCATGACCAGTTACAATACAAATAGGCGTGCTAAAATCAAATTTATAATTTGCTAATGGAACGGCGTCTTCTGTTATTTCTGCGCAGACAAGCTTAATACTTAGATTGCGCATGTGTTTTAAAAATTTGTTTGGATTTGCAAATTGTATGATATCAACATAATCATATGTGCTTCCAGAGAGTGGATTTAAAACTTTTCTGGGTGGTAACCTTCCAATGACAAACATCGATTTTGCCCCAAAACATGCGGCTGCTCGAATCAAATATGCAATGTTACCATCATGCATAAAACAAACACTTGCTACATGAATAGGATATTTTTTTGCAGTCTTAGTTTTCAATTTGTAGCGATCTTTACGTGTTATTCTGTGCATCTTATGATCACTATTACTTAAATAAATTATATCATATTTTATGTAATTGTTTCAGAATTAACAATATTAAAGTCTAATCCTATTTCTTCTCTAATAGTATCAATATCTTTTTCAAACCCAACAATTAAATTTCTGAAAGCCGTTACTTTATACCCTCTCATAACCCATCCTATAATTGTTTCTTTTACACATACATCTCCTGCAATTCCAAATACATGTACTTCCCATTCATTATTTGAATGATTAGCAAGAAATTGTGTTTCTGTTGTTGGAATACTAACACCTACCATAATATCTTGTTTCACATATGATGCGCCTCTCCAAATATCAAATTGAGGCTTAAATGCATGATACGCATATGAGTGTAAATAATCAAGCACGTCTAAATCTTTAAATGCTAAATTCCACCCAAATGTCCCAGGAATGCAATGGATAGGAAATTGTTTACTTTCTTCTGTACTTGGATAATCAACTTCAGTATGTGTGTCAAATTGAACTAGAATATCATCATATTCTTTAAGTTTATTTTTTGTTAATGATTTACTTGCTTGTTCAATAAGCTTATTTGCGTTTGGTACAAAAAGAGCACCATTTTGCAAGACAAAGTCGTTTTGAAAATCTACAATTACTAATAATTTTCTCATGATTATTCATCCTCCTTTTCGATTAACAATCTATTCTTGTTCTAAATTCATCTGGAAATGAATTAGAAACTAAGTTATGAATTTCTTTAGGAACTTTCTCTTTCCATGTATTTGTTCCTAATATTAACGAATTACGAATATCTGTTGCTGTGATTTTATTCTTATAGCGATCAACAATCTCTATCTCGTTTGCCCAATCAGTATACCAGATTGCATCTTCATTGCTGCCGGCATAATACTTGATGGTAATATCGTTTGTATTTACAATATTGAGTGCTAATAATTTTCCGCTTAAATAATCTTGCCAGTCTTTACGTATGATAGCTTGAATATCATTGATAGGTACAAGCTTCAATCCACGCTCTTTGCTGTTCGGAAATGCCGTTTTCAAAAATGAAATACGTTCTTGAACTGTAAATGGGTTAATATGTGTTCTTGAAAATTGTGCTGATCCCAGAAAAACGACAACAATATCATTTTCTATAAGCGCTTTTTCGATTACTTCAATATGCCCCAAATGTAAAGGTTGCATGCGCCCAACTATAACGCCTAATGAGCTCATTACTTATCTCTCAGCATAAACAGGGTATCTTCATGCTCAATCATGTATGGATTGTTTCGTTTAAATTCTGTTCGTTTATGTCTATCAACAATATTGAGTGCAGCTTGATATATATCCCACGCTGTACGCCAACTAGATTTACCATCTTGTTTAAAGATTTCTAGTGCATCAAGATTTTTAGGATTTAGAACACATCTATTTTCTACATAATTCAAATGGTTACACATAACCGCATCAACAAAGCGATAACTTGCACCTAGTTGATCTTCATCTGAATTTGATATGCCAAGACCATCAGTTGGTACAGCGTTAATAATGTCTTCTAAAACACCAAGCTCTTTTGCGATGTAACTCAATTCAAACCCTTTAAATACCATCTGAATTGGGCTGACATCTCCTGTATCTCCATGAAGTGTCCAGAAGCCCATGAGTAACTCTGAGTAATTATCAGTACTCATAACAATGCCGTCACGAGTACGTGCCTCATCGTAAAGTGTAATCATGCGTAATCGCGCTTTAATGTTTCCTAAGTTAATATTACGAAGCTGTGCACTACGTGACGTCCACTTATGATGTTTGGTCGTTGTATATGTTTTCTTTGATAACTTTTCACTTAAAATCTTAAAGTTTGCAGTTAAGTCAATCATTGCATACGCACTACAATATTGCGCAGCAGTTTTTAATCCTCTTAGCGTTTCTTCGGGTTTTTGTTCTATAGGCATTACTAATCCAATAACATTTACATCTGCTTTTGCACATAGTGCGGCAGTTACTGTGCTATCAAGCCCACCAGACATCCCAAGAACTACTGTTCTAATTCTATTTGCTTTGAAATATTCTTTTAATCCATTGACAATTTTATCAATTCGCTTTTGCGCAGATATATTATCATGTACAAAATTTGGATATTTTCTTATCATTTCTAATCTGATGCCTTCAATAGTTTCTTCTTGAAGCGCTTTAAATTCGTCGGTAATATATTTCATAATTTATTCCTTCAGTTTGTTTTGTAGCTCAATCGATTTACTGATTAGCATTTCTCTACCTACTTTTACTTTATAATCATCATCATACTTGATAATGTCAACTGTTGCATACGTATGATGCCAATTTTGTGGTAAGAAGCTTCCTGTTCCAATCATATCAATTGGTGCATTTGCGTGTGCAAATACTCCAACTTTTTCTTCATCAAAACCAGAACTAACAATAATCTTCCATTTTTTCGCACCCAGTTCATCAAGTGTTTGACGGATTTTATATGCTGCTGCAACAGAAACACCTTGTCCAGCACGTAATGACATTGACCATGAGTCGTATGTGTCAATGAGATTACAAGATTTTGTCCAACTCAACCCTTCAAGGTAGCGCCCACCATGTGTGTCAATACGAACAGTTACATCTGCATTTGGGCCAAAATGATTAACGAGTGCTTTCGTATCAGTTACTTCTTTTCCGAAGTAATCAATAAGCACAACTAATTTTTCATTAGGGAACACTTTATGATAGTCAATTGCTGCCTGTAGTGTGCTTCCTGCTTTACCGATTAAAGCATGTGGCATTGTTCCGATACCGGTATTTCCATAAAATGCACCGCCAACATCAGTACTTGCACCAACAAATCCTTTTGCTTCTGGGTGCTCTCTTTTTGCAGCTTCACTTCCAACCCATGCTCCATATGAAGCAAGTTTTACAAATTCTTCTCCTGTACCATGTCTTGCGTGAAAATCAAGAAATGAGTACTGTGGTGCCGTAAGTGTCATTCTATATGCATTTTTAGCACAAATACAAGGTAAGCCAACATGTTGTAGTAGTAATGTTTCAAGCTCAACAAGTTCAGAGAATTTACCTTTAATTAACATTAAAGGTTGGTTTGACGTTACAAGCGTTCCTTCCGGAACAGAAGCTATTTGTGCTGAACTGTTGTCTTTAATAAATTGTATTGCGAATTTGAGTGCTGCCCGAACTGGGCTTCGCATAAACACGGCATATGTTACTATGCAATCTTTATTATACAATTTGTCAATAATTTTGTGCGTTTTAGTAAAATACTTATCGGTAAGATTTCGAACATCACTCATGCTTATATCTCCTATAATAAAGCAATCATTTATAAAAGTGTATTAACAGTGTTAATCACTCTTTATAAAAAAAATCATTCATTCTAAAAATGTTTAGGAAAATACTAAATTTATTATTTTTTTGAATATACATGTGTTATAGCATTGATAGTCATGCTATATAATCGTGTATTACGTTCTAGATGACCTGTAAGCATACTAACGCAACTTTGCATTGAATAATTCTTGCTATGTTTTATCGCTTTGATAAAATCTACAATATCAAAGCCCCAGTTATTTTCACGAATAATGTCATCAATAACTGTAAATGGAATTCCATCTGAATCAACGAGCTTGAATACAAGCTTACCATTAACTATAGGTTTTCCACATGTACTTTTCCCAATAAACGTTTCTAATTTCTTTTTATTAGCCATTATTTTATTGATAATACTTTACCATGAATTGCGTTAAAGTTAACCCACCCATTTATACCACCATGATTATTTCCAATTAGGAAGCGTTTTTTATCAATTGCTTTTATAAGGTGTAAATAATCATTACCTTTGACTGTAACGAGCACAATATCATTTACTTTAAGATCTGCAAATTTGCATGTTTGCAGAGTTACAAGTTGACGACTTTCAATTTTACCACGCATTGAATTACCACATGGTCGTATTGATACTTGCTTATCAATTTTAAGCTTTTCTTTAGCGTATTTTGCCCAGCTCATTTAATAATATCTAAAACTTAAGTACTCGTGACAGGGATCGAACCTGCATGTGTCCAATTACTCTTCTTCTGTTTAGGAAACAGTGGAGATACACGAGCAAGTTAATTCTTATAAGTATCTTGGGGGTTCAAGTGGATTCTCATATTCAGTAACAGATTGTTCATGCTTCTTTTTTTGCCGCCTTAAGAGTTCATTTTCTGCAACTTGTGCATGCATATCATTATCTATGTAGCCATTGCTACAACTTAAAATTGCGTGTACTAAAAGCTCAACATCTGTAAGAGGAAAGTTATTTGCCACGAATCAATCCAAACACATTTTGACATAAGCGCCAATCATCAATGAGTTGTTTTTCAGTCGCTTCAACTTCGACTTTATGTTTGACATGAGCTACGTGTTCGTTAATAAGTTTAACAAATTTGTGACCGCCTCTGACACCAACTCTACCACATGAACAAAATCTTGTATCTTGTTCTGCTCTGCTATAAACAAGATCGTTACATGATTCACATAATACTGCATTAACTAACATTTATCTTATTACTCCTTATTTTATCATTATAACATATCTATAATAAATGTTATATTTTAACTATTTTGTAGAGCGACAATTTGTTTATCTGGAATTTCACCATCTATCGAGACGGCGAGTTTACCATCAACAAAATCAATACAGAAATGATTTTCTAACAAATGATCTGCATACTCTTTGTTTAAGCGCTCTAAAAGAAATTCTTTAATATCATTGTCATCAAGATAGATTGTAATCATTTTTTTAGTGTACATTATTTAAGTTCCTGTGTTTTGTTTTCATCATCTTCTTTAACAATTTTTTGTGTACCTTTCATATAATACTTGCGCGCTTTCAAAATAGAATTAGCAGTCGCTAAAAGATATTGCTCACCAAGGTTGTACGAACAGAGATACGCTAAACAAGTTAAAACTTCTGTAAAGTCGTACTCACGAACAAGTAAGCGAAGCTTTTCGAAGCATTCTTTATTTATGTGATCAGGTAATTTCATTAGTTAATCTCTTTAGAAGTACATGTACATGTTGTTAATAACGATGAAGCCAGCATTTCTTAAACGAAAAACAACTTCACCATACATTAAGCATGTTGCTCTATCTGATGAGTTTAACCCACCATCACTTGATTGTCCATCTTCAACAACTATATAATCGATATCACAATCATTATGGTTAGAGCGCGTGCTTATTGGTTCATCACACTTAAAACCAAATACAAACAATGCTTCACGTTCAATTTTTCTACTAATAGCTTTAAGTCGTAGCCCTATTGTATCATAATCGCCACTAGGCGATGTAGTTGATATGTCCCATTTATCATCATCCATCAATAAGTTAATAATATTATCTGTATTCCAATGTGTCATTTGTTATTACTTTTTACTGAGATTGTTTTTTAAGTGCAAAACGTGCTGCAGCTCGAGCCGTAATCCATTCTTCACTATCAATACCTATAGGTGCTTTGTGCCAATGTTTCGTTTTCCGTCGACCATTTGCTATTTTTTGTAATGCAATTTCTAATTCAGCCTTCTCTTTGATCAGGCGTTCAACACATTCATCTAAACTTTCACCTGACAGACGAATATTTTTCACTGCCTCATGGATACGATCACACAAATCTTCAGCTAATGAACTATAAATATTATTTTCTTCCAATTGGATTAACCGTTCTTTTAAATCGTTTAATTCGTTACCTAATGCTTGTACACAATACTCACTTGCGTTCGGTGCATAAAGACTATGATCTAATCTTGATCGCATTATTTGTTGACAATTGAAACAAATATCTTGCATTTCCTTATTTTCGTGTTTAGACATTTTTAGTAAAACTTCGTAGTTGCAGTGAAGGTATTCGTATAAAATACATCTTTAATTGTGGGTTTTCTATCAATCATAACTTAATCTCAATTATCGAGTTACTTTAATCACCACTTTATTACTGATGTTTATCTATTTAAATCACTTATAAATATTATATCATTTTTTGATAGCTTGTTTCACTAAAACAGATTTGTATTTTTTCTTTTTAATACATTGCTCGTCATCCGTGCATGCCTCTTTGTCATGATAAACAAGACAACCTAAATCACCAGCAATACCAAACTTACTAGAATGACAAATGCATCTACATTCATTAGCCAGATATTTCATTATTTATTTATAAATAAGTCAACAAAATATTGTTTCTACGGTCTAAAATCATGTATTATTCTTTGTTAATACATTGTTGAGTTGTACAAAAATATTTTCTGTATCTACTTTGGCTTTAACAAGTGTTAAACAATCAACATATTCCCAATACACTTTATGCGGCATGCGTGCCCACACAATATTAACATATAGATGTTGTTGTGGCTCGTAATTATACATAGGTATATCAAAAAGAGGCAAATGATCGTCTGGCTTTGTTGCATATGTACTTTTCGCAACTCTAGCTACACCGTATTTCTTTAATAGTTCACTATCAGTATCAACAAAAAAATCTGGATTAAACTTGACAATATCACCGACTTTAAACATTATTGTTTCCAAACCATTGATAAGTAATTTGTTTCACACATCAATATTCGCGTATGTTGCGTTTTCTTGGATAAATGCTTTTCGTGCAGGAATATTATTACCCATGAGTGTTTTGAACATAGTTGCCGTTTTCTTAGCGTCAACAATCTTCATTTGCTTTAAAACACGTGTATTCTTGTCTAAGATTGTTTTAATGATGTCGTCGATATTACACTCACCTAAACCTTTAAAACGTGTCATTGTATACTTTATATTTTTTTCGTTTAACTCGCTAGTAATTTCGTTTTTCTCTTTTTCGGTTATTGCATACACACGTTTTTTCTTATATTTGATTTTATAAAGCGGAGGTTGCGCTACAAAAACATGCCCATTTTCAATAAGTGGTCTCATGAAGTTATAGAAATAAGTTAATAATAATGTTGTGATATGCGCTCCATCAGAATTATGTGTTAGTAATTTATTATTATTTTCATCTAGTATAAAAAATGTATGATTATCTTCTACTGTAATATCAACTGCATTAAATTCTTTTTTGTGTCTGTTAATACTATTTGGTTGAATTAACATGTAATCATCTAAGTTTATATCTGTCATATCATCACCATTATATTTTTATTTTTAAGTAGAAAAACACAATCAGTTATTTTTAAATAAAAAGAAATCTGTTTTTCTTAAATTCTTTGCTTTAACAATTGTTACATTTCCATCGCGTAATACAGGCCATTTATGTTCTAATGAACATGCAATAATTGTTCCATTAACATCAATTTCTATTACTTCATCAAATGATTTATTTGTTACATTAATTATTTGTTTGTATGATCCATCATGAGTTAATACTTTATCATCTGCTGTAACGTCTTTTATCTTTTTTATACTGCTTTCTGTTACAACTTGTGTATTCTCTTCAAGGCAATCAGCATCACACGCTATAATAATCTTATGATACCGAAGTTTGCTAATATCAAAACTATCACCAAATCCTGTACCAATTGCTGTCGTGATTGCTACGAGTTCTTTATTATCAAGTATCTTATCAATAGTTGATTTCTCTGTATTCAACACTTTTCCACGTAATGGGAGAACCGCTTGTGTATGTCTATCGCGGCCTTGCTTAAGAGAGTTATGTACGACAACCCCACCTCCAGTTGCTAATACAAAACTATGATTGTCTTCTATCTCAATATCCCATAATGGCTCAGAATTATCTTTATAGAATTCCACACTGTCAGCTTTAATATATTGATATGTATATTCATGTTTTATGTTATTATCAACAATATTACGCATATATAATTCCTGTTTTCATTTTCCTATTTTGTATCTTATCAATCATTATTAGCGAAGGAAAGATACTATATTATTTACTTTTTATTAGAACAAATAAGTCATTATTTAAGTCTATTTGCTCTAATGACATCCATATAAGTTTATTATTTCGCTGGATTAAAAATGGGTGATCTGCTGAGCAAACAATTTCTTCGCCACCAATAATCAATTTTGCTCTATGATTTTTCCAGGTGTCATATTTGTCGAGTACTTTTTTATATTCACCTGTATGTGTTAATACTTTATCACCAATGTTGATGTCTTTCAATTGTTTAGTATCTCCATCACACAAGATATTGATATCATTACGAAAACAACCTGCAGCCGATGATCCTTCGGATATGCTCAGCTCACACTCTTCTGGATTATTTGAAATACAATCTGTTAGTTTTCCCGGAAGTATAACATTTCTATCAAGAAGCCCTTTCTTACGAGTAACTTCTCTCGCTTTTCTTGCCGCGATTCGCCCTAATGCGGCGTTGATGCACTTTTTAACAATCACGTTTGCTATAGCTGGTTTTTTCTCAAAGAATTCTGCCAACGCTTCAGCAATCTTCTTCTCAACAACAGGACGTACTTCTGATGATACGAGTTTATCTTTTGTTTGGCTTGAAAACTTTGGATCATGCATTTTAATAGCGAGAATTACGCACATTCCCTCACGAATATCATCGCCTTGAAGAGTACTCTTTAATTTCTTTAGAAGATTGTTATCTGTTGCGTATTTATTAACAGCACGAGTAACTGCGTTTTTTAAGCCAGCTAAATGTGTTCCACCATCTTGGTTTTTAATTGAGTTCGTATAACATTGAATATTTTCAGAGTATGAGTCACACCATTGCAAACAGGCTTCAACAATAATATCTTTATCTTTACTTTGTAAGTAAACAGGTGTTTTATTAAGTGGATCACGCTTTTTGTTGAGCTCTTTAATGAAACCTTTAATCCCATTTTTATATTGATATGTTTCACTAATTACTTTCTTTTTACGAGCGTCAGTAATCGAAATACTCAATCCTGCATTCAAATACGCAAGTTCTTTTATTCGGTTATTTAATGTTGTAAACGACCATTCAATATTTGAGAAAATCTCTTTATCTGGTTTGAATGTTATTTTTGTTCCAGTTTTTCCTGTTTTTTTTCTTGTTGCTGTAAGTTTTTTAACAGGAATCCCTTGTTCAAAGCGTTGGAAATATATTCTACCCTTCTGCGAGATTTCCATTTCAAGAAACTCAGAAACGAAATTCACAACACTTATTCCTACGCCATGAAGCCCTCCACTGAATTCATATGAATTAGAATCAAATTTGCCGCCGGCATGAAGCTCTGTCATTACAACTGTTGCGGCTGAAATGCCAAGCTCTTTGTGTTTCCCAACAGGTATACCACGACCATTATCTATGATAGTAACTGAGTTATTTTTGTTTAAGATGACACTAATCTTATTACAATATCCAGCTTGATGTTCATCGATAGCATTATCGATTGCTTCCCAACACATGTGGTGGAGGCCTGTGCTATCCATGGTTGAGCCTAAATACATTCCAGTGACATTACGAACTGCGTCTCGTCCTTTAAGAACTTTAATGCTATTTGGATCGTATTTTAATTTTTTTGTTTTCCTAAGCATAAAGATTATTTCTTTGCTGGTCGAACGTGCAACACGTTTGCGCTATAAACTTCTAATGCTTCTAAAGAATATGGAACAATTTCCCAATTTTCTATTTCTAAAACTTTTCGGCCATAAAAACAATTTGTATACATTGTTAAATGTGATTTAACATGCGCTTCTTGCTTCCAGATCTTTCCATATTTATCCCAATAAGGATAATAACCTCCTGATGAAAATAAACCAGTTCTCTTATCTCGAATTTTGTAAACTATGTGTGACATTTTATACACTCTATTTATTTCATAAATTTGCTTGCTAAACAACCACTTACAATTCCTACACCATATACTGCACACCATACGATGGCAACAACTGAACCCGTCATAACATTATCTCCAAATTTCTAAAGTAAGAATATAAATTATATCATTGATTTTAAATTTGTTTCAATTTATTATGAAGCGCTACAAAAATATTCACTTGTGTTCGTCGCGTATGTTCAGCTTCTGTAACACGCTTATCATTCAAGTACCAAAGTTTAGTGCCATTCTGACACAGAATAGCTGGCCCGTCTTCTCTGTGTAGCTCATCATTCAAGTACCAATACTTATCACCATTCGCACAAACAATAGCTGGCCCGTCTTCTCTGTGTAGCTCATCATTCAAGTACCAACGTTTAGTACCAATGCTATTAGTTTCACATTCAGATTTATTACTCATTTATATTGCTCAATTGATTGTGAAGTACTATAAAGACGCTTTTTGATAGAAAGAATGTAATCAACATATTTTCATCTTTTGTTTTTACAAACTTTGGATTTAATCTAATTCGATTGCCTTTCTTAAACACTTGCTTTTAACTAAGTATACTTCTCTACAAGAAAATCTTTACACTTACAATACACCCATATAACACTTGTAATAATAACGATTTCTAATCCGCATGCAAAGCTCATATTATGAAGTTGACCATACAATCCAGATGTCTGGATTTTGTAATTTACTTGTGAACCCTACTGGAAGAATATCAAACGCACCTTTAATTTTAATATGTGCTTCTGTTTTCTCATTATCTGTAGGTGTTATATCGAGATCACTTATTTTGAAATGATCATTGCATTCACTAAATTCATCAATCTTAACGCCCAAGTATGCAACAGTATTTGGCCATGCTCCATGATATAATATTTTCCAGCCGGCTTCTAAAATATCTTCATCCCAAATTTCTAATTCATGCATTCTGTTACAGTCGTCTTCGAGAAGTGGAATTCCATATATGATATTGCCGATTATATACATGCCATTTTCCTGTTATTTATTGACTGGACCATCATTAGTTTTTGATGTTGTGGCGGCTTTCCAATCTGTAGTAGCAATTGTTTTACCAGCACGTGCACTTGTTACTGCTCTTGACATAGATTTATATATATCTTGTGTCCCAATAGAAGTCGCAGTATAGTTAATAGATGCGTTTCGAGCAATACCAATCGATTGACCAGCCGAGATTGCATCTTGATTCGCCCCGATATATAGAAACTCCCAACCATCAGATGTCGCTTTAGAAACAAGTTCAAACACTTTATCTTTCACCCACACTTTGCTCGAGTTTTCTGCACCGTCTGTCATTATCACGATAACAACTTTATCAGGTCGTTTCTCTTTAGGCAGATTTTTAATGCGCGTTCTTAGCGAAGAGATTGTATCACCCATTGCATCAAGTAATGCTGTTCCACCACCAGGAACATACGAATCTTCTGTTAATTCTTGAACATCACTTAGTAAGACATCTTCTAAAACAGTCATGTGTTTACCAGAAAACGTGACAAGACTTAATGTTGCTTCACCAGGTACAATTTTCTGTTCTTCTACAAACGTATTAAATCCACCAATTACATCATCACGCGTCGCGCGCATTGAACCGCTCTTATCAATGATGACTGTAATACTTGTTCGTAGCGCTTTTTCTTTATCTTGATTATCTAATTTATTTTGCAAATCAGCAAATGGATCTTTCTTTGACATATTTCTCCTTTATTCGTGTTTTATCAAAAATATTTTTGTTATAAATAGTATTTTGCATATGTCCAAAATACAAGAAATCCTGCGTGTAAGACAATTTGTGCTACTAGATACGCAGGTGCAAACCATTCCATATTATCGTCTTTTATTTCTTTTTTGTGATCATATAACATCACCCTATTTATAGTATTTCACTTGTGATATTTTGTTCAATTTCTAATTTTGGGATCTGATGCGTGTGCTTTTGTGGTGTTTGTTTATGAATGTGTACACCCTTATAATTACGTAGCCCTATCCAAGCATGATTTTCATCAATAATAGTATGCTTTCTTATATGTTGATGCTTTGAATGTGTAAAACCACATTTGTAACACTTATTATTTGTATACACTAATGTAGTTTTGTCATCAAGATATGCATATGTTTTAATCATCTTTTTCTTATGACATTTTATGCATGGTATTTTTATCTTAAGGTGTGGTGCTAGTGATAGCATTTACAAAATCGTCTTCATTGTTAACATCATTTAAGAGTGCATATGTTTCTATACGTGTGAGTATAAAACGTTTCTGTATATCATCAATTGATATAAATTCAATATTGTCTTCTCTGTTATTGTACATAGTCGTAAAGCGTTTTCCCAAATTTGGAAACGCTTCGAAAATCATGCCACAAATATCTTCGGACGTGAAATGTGTAAAATTCATTTTATTTACTCCTCATTATTATTTTTGATTTTTGAACTCTTTAATAACTTTTTTCTTAATAGTCTTTTGAATTCCCGGATTAATGTGTCTTGCTTTAGGCATAAGTTCTGAACGAATAAAATTGCGCATAAAGCGCTTGTTTTTATTACTTGGATCTTCAATCCAGCCAAGATCATGTCTTTCACACCAACTACGTAAATCTTCTTTTTTTGTTGTCAAGAACGGCCTAATCACTCTGTTTCTTTTGAATGGAATCAACTTAGGTGTTCCATGTAATGCACTAAAAATCCATGTCTCAATTACGTCATCTAGATGATGACAAGTAATGATGTTAATATTATATTGATTAGCTACATCATCAAGAAAGCTGTAACGAATTCGTCTCCAATATTCTTCTTGTGATTCGTTTTTTTGTTGTGCGTCATTGATACGTTGATTCGTAATTACATGTTTTTGTAACGCATGTGAACTCTTGTATTTATCAACAAAGTTAACTACAAATTCGTATGCTTCACTTCCATGTTTTGTTCCATGATCGAAATAGATTGGATATACAGTGCGTTTTCCATCACGTACTAAAAAATCGTAAATAGCAATACTATCAAGCCCACCTGATAATGCTACACCCACTCTACGTGGGATATCACCGAGAATATTGATCATATAAATAAATGTGTTTATTGTGCAATAAGTTTTAGGAGATGTTTAATAGCGAGAAATTCTGGTGCTATAAGCGTTACAATTAAGCCTTTTAAATTAACAGCCGATGCTATCCCTAAGGTTGCCGCTATAATCCCAAATCCAAAAGCCGTAAACTCACACAATTCAGCTCGATGATTTTTTGCTTCATTAGCAAGATTCAAAAATTGAACGCTAAAGTGAGTGTTATAATGAAAAATATAACTGCGACAACGAAATCTCCAATGCCATGTGCATATGTATATTTGATAGTTGCATTCCACACTTCAGGTGCAGTATCTTGCAAAACAGATGTGATTCTATCAACATTCGCTTGCAAAAAAGTCTAACGATTTCTCTGTAAGTGTGGTCGCTGTTTCGGATACTATAGTATTTTGTTCTGTTATTGACATTTTCTCTCTGTGCTTTTATTCATGAATGCACTTTATGTAAATAAATGGTAGACCCATCTGGACTGGAACCAGAACTGTTCGCTTTCACATTTGTGTTTATTTCTAAACTCTGTGGACTATATCATCACCCGCAACATTACTTGCTTGGGTGCCGGGCGCTCTTGCTGGTATTATGTGAGACTTCACTCACACCCAGTAGTCTCTGCACCTTCGCTTAGTGTACTAAGCGCTTGGCTCAGGATTGCCACCACCACAACGTGCTGAGGTTTCCCTGAATTCACCCAGTTCATCTAATAACTTTCATTATTAGCGCACTTAAAAAAATGAGAGCGACATTTTCACCTATTAAATTATGGGTCCTTATTCCTTTCTTATTTTAATTATATACCATTCTTTAAACTTGTTTCACACTTTTTCCACGGCGCCGTCTTCTCAAGTTCATTAAGCTTTCGCCCGAGTACAGTTATCTTCGTCTCACCAATTAAATGTTTAAAGCAAACGTTATCACCATTTGTATAAACAATAGCAGGCCCATCTTCTCTGTGAAACCTGCCATTTAAGTACCAATATTTATTGCCAAAACTATCAGTTACACACTTAGGTTTATTACTCATTTATATTGCTCAATTGATTGTGAAGCGCTACAAAAATATTTTCTTCTCGTTGATGTTCTTCAATGAGCATTAAGTAATCAACATATTCCCAATATGTGTGATCGCTCTCATCTCTTTTCCATTTCAAATCTACAAAGCGTACCTGGTTTGTTGGAGGGGATATATTATTACGACGGTGGAGTACACCTTTACTATGAAATCGTTTTCGAGGATTCGAATCAGTAATTTCATTTAAAGTATATTCATTAGATATAATGATTGCCTCACCATATCTAGTAAAAAGCTCTTCTTTCGTTCCTTTTACAACGTTTGGATTAAATTGAACTGTATCATTTAGTTTAAACATTATGTTTTTTGAGAGTTGCATCTAATTCATGAAAGACTGTTATACCTTTTACTTGCTCCCACTCATTTGGCTCCATCGCCCATGTCATGCGACACCCTCTAAGAAAAACTGTTGGGTTGAGATCTTGTGGCGATTCTTTTATAACTTCAACAGTATAGCAATGCAGATCTTCCGAGGGATACTTATCAATAATTTTAATTATTAAACCGTGACAACCATAATCATTACTAATATATTTGTAATATACATGTAGTTTCCAATAGTCAATATAGCACCAGCTTTTGTGAAATAGCGCTGTAAATGTACTTCCTGGTTTCCATGTTACATGTTCACTGTTCGAACAAATAACTTTTCCTTGCCAATTTTTCTTGCCAATATCTATGACTTGAACAACAGTTCCTTTAAGGCTATTATTTGGTCCACAATATTCATAAAATTCATGTTTTTGCATAGATTAAATTCTTAATCAAGCGTGTATTTACAGTGTGGACAGGATACTACTGTATCAACAATTTGTGCTGTATTTTTACTATCTTGCATATCACATACCATGATAGCACAATTGTTATCATTACTTCGCTTAACAATATGTACATGCCCAACAAGCCTTGTGTTATCATCATTCATGAAACGAATATGATCGTTTTTACTAAGTTTCATTTACAAAATAATCAGTTGAAATGATGGTGTTGTTATTCGTTCTGATTTACATTCTGGACAACGTGATGGCTTATTTAAACGCGTTCTATTTGAGAACATAAAGTCACATGCAAGACACTCAGCATAATCAATAGTTAAGTACATATCATGTGCTGACTTTATTATGTGCTCTATTTCATTTTGAGCGTGCTTCAAAGAGATACCATACGTATTAGCAATTTCTTTGAGCGTACATAACTTCTCTTCAAGCATCTCTCTTATAGCTTGTCGTCTCGTCATAATGAATTAGTTTACCTACGTAATACTTATACATGCTGGCTTGTTATCAGTAGTGTACCATTGATTACGTTTATTAGTTGCTTTTTCAAATGCTTCAAGGCAATCAATCAAGTACTCTGCTAAAATAAAATCTGGTGTGTCACTTATATTTTCACGTGATGTTTTATTAAGTATGTCTTTAATTTCACGTTCTAATGAGTTATTTTTCATTCTATCCTTTTTCTTTAGTTTCATTAAGGTAATCGATTGCTATAGCGTATTTAGGATCAATTATATATCGATCACGTACATAATCAAGTGTAACACATAGTAAATTATTATAATCACTTGAAGTAGCACGTCTGATATATTCATCTATTTTGTGCTTGAAACCGGCTTTTTTAAGTGCTCTAGAAACACGTCCCATAATTGCATAAGCATTTCCATCTTTACCAATAAGTTCACATATAGGGCGCTTATCTATAGGTATCCCGTACGCACTTCTTAATTTTTTATCGAGTGCTACAAAAATATCTTCTTTTGAAATATTCATTATTTTATAATATCATATAACGGTTTCTTGTTTCAACTTATTATGAAGCGCTACAAAAATATTCACTT
This sequence comes from Candidatus Pacearchaeota archaeon, assembly GCA_002686195.1. The sequence continues at coordinate 85,813 of NZAS01000112.1, forward strand.
GTGTTCGTTGCTTATGCTTTGCTTCTGTGACAAGCTTACCGTTTAAGTACCAATACTTATCACCATTCTGATGCAGAATAGCTGGTCCATCTTCTCTGTGTAGCTTGTTATTCAAGTACCAACGTTTAGTACCAATGCTATTAGTTATACATTTAGATTTATTACTCATTTTATACCGAAATAAGTAACCAAATTATGAAATAATGCGTTAAATGATGTACCATTTGATCGAACCCTAAACACCACCAAAATTGTGGTTTCATTATATCTTTGAAACGACCTAAATATTTTGAACCTGCTTTAATTCTATCCATTACAAAATGGATAACTATATCAAAAAGTGCAAGCGGTAATGCTAATGCTGGAACAATAGTATATACAATTAAAAATGTAAATACACCATGTACTAAAGTGTGTGACAATAATGGCAAAAAGAAATTCCAATCATCTTTAAATTTACCTAAATGATATTTAGTTTGTAATAGATAATCAGCTAAAAAATGCTTAAACTGATATATGATAAGTAATGGAAAGATAAGTTCAGTATTCATTATTTCCCTTGAATGTTATAACAACTTCAAATGTCCGGTAATTTTGTCAATTTCTATTGAAAGCGCTGGTCCGATTGCAATACATGTATTTGTAGGTACGCCGTGAAACTCTGTTCTTCCCGAATCGGTGATTAAAGCGCTTGGAATATTTGCATCTTGTGCTTGTTTATATAGCATAAGTAATTCTTCTTCTGAATTAACATACACACAAATTTTTGCAAAACTGCCCGCCAACCACTCACACATTTCAGGTGTTAACTCTAAAAGACATTCATCACTATCAGCGCCGGAACGCTCTCTTGTATCTAAGAGAACTTTCATACTTGCATGCGCACCTTGTGCAATCATTTTTCCTTTTCTCATTTGCACGTCTTTACGCATCACAATGACTTGTTTTACCTTTGACATTATTTCACTTGATGATTATTGATTAACTAATTTAACAGTTGTCGGCGCACCAAATGCATTTAATGCAACAAATACAAATGTTGCTTTTGTTATGAGATGCTTCTCGTTGTGTTGTAAATTGTGTACTATTGCTTTGATACAAACCGTTATCGAAGTTTTTCCTACTCTTTCAATTTTTCCGTATAGTCGAACTCGTTCACCAACACGTGTTGGTGAAATGAATTCCATATCTTTTAGAGCGCGTGTTACGAGCTTTGAAGCACATGTTTTTTGTTCTGCAAATAACGCAGCAGCTTCATCAAGCCATTGTAACATTATCCCACCAAAAAGCATCCCTTGATGGCCACAATCTCTAACAAGACACATATGTTGTGTTATCAATTCCCATTGATTATTCATGTGTTATATCATCTCTTAATATTTACTTCACGTATAAGCCACGTGCCATCAGTGTATTCATCAGCAATCACTTCAACATTAACGGTTATTTTATTATTTACAAAATAAGTTTTTAGCAATTTTGTAACTAAAGGATGATCATCATCTAAATCAAAAGCTTGTGACAAGAAGCCATCTTCTTTAATAGCACCAGAATCAACTTCTAACGAAAAGCTTTTTTTAAACTCGTTAAGTAACGCATTATTCATTTATAATTCACCAGCCTTTTGTAAGAGTTTTCTTGCTTCATTAAGTTTTTTCTTTAATTCAATACGTTTTCTTTCTTCTATTGTACGAAGATGTTTTTTTCTATCAAGCTTTTCTCTGTTAAGCTTTTCTTGAACCCAAGAAGCTAAATAATTTTCGTCCCAAACTAAACGTTCAGGCATTAACGCAAAACCAGTGTCATATCCACCATATCGCCAGCGCTCTTCAAATTTATATTCAATATTACCTGGTTGATCTTGTGATTCTGGTAATTCAAAATCTACGACATCATCAATGTATTTATTACCGAGTGCTTTTTGGACTGAATAGGCTACGTCTTTAATGTGATCGGTAAACACGTCATAAAGCTCGGTAAATAGTTTATAGTTGGCTTCAGTTAATGCTGGTTCTCCATACTCATTATATTCGATACAATTTCTAATATTCATCAGTTAAATTCTGTTCCTTTTTTACGGAGCAAGTACTTCTCTGAAACGCTTTTTAATTGAACTCTGCCAATTTTACTATCATATCGCTCTTGCTGTGGGCGGATAACAATTCCTTCACGAATATGCATTTCATTTCCAGTGATCACTTCCACACCATCAGTAAATTCACTAACAAGATTTCTGTTCCACTTTCCTCTATAAAGAACTGGAACTCTTTTTAAGTCAAGTTTTTGACAAGCGCTATCTAATTCTTGATCATTAAGATAGTTTCCCAACCCAGGTATACCAACATATATATCGAATATGCGAAAACCTAATGTATCATCACGTCTAGTACTTGCACCGTATGCTAAATCTTGAATACCTGCACCAAAAATCTCACCAAGTACAAATATGGATTGTTCTATATTTAATAACTCTTTAAATGCACGCTCAATTCGCTCTAGCATATTTAAATGTTTAGCAACACGAATATATAAATTGTTCTTATTTTTTGCTGCGTTTGGTTTGAATGCAAGACCTTGTGCGGCAATTCCTTTAGATGCAACAACTAGCTGCCCATGTGTTTTATGTTTCATGCTTTTAGACATTACACCAATCTGACACCAAGTTCCATGAATTTTAGAAAATATTGCGATTGGTTCATCTTCACAAAATACACGAGGATATTTCTTGATATTTTCAATGTTATATTTAATTGTTCTATTAAGGCCTGCTGAATATAATTCACCGCTCATGTGCGCTGGAACTATTGGTTCCCATTTGATAATACCAAGTTCAGTTGCCACATTATCATTTTCATTCCAGTGAGAGCGCGCCGGATAACAAAGCCCTTGTGATAAAATTCCCCTTAGTTTTACAGCTTTGATGCGGTTTTTCTGTGAACCGGCAAGACGTCCAGTCAATCCCATTTCTTCAATGAGTTGTTCCGGGAGAATTGCTTGCTCGGGAATATAAGCAACTAGATCATTTGTTTTGAATGTATCTTTACGGACGATGCTTCTATAATCACCAATTTGTGCAATTTCAAGAGTGTCTGCATTGTGATGTGGTATAATCTGTACACGTTTTACAAGCACTTCAATTTCCATTATAACTCCACGTTATTATTTATTATATCATATAACATTTTCTTGTTTCAGCTTATTATGAAGCGCTACAAAAATATTCATCTGTGTTTGTGTTCGTTGCTTATATTCAGCTTCTGTGACAAGCTCATCATTCAAG
>NZAS01000113.1 GCA_002686195.1 Candidatus Pacearchaeota archaeon
CCGCATATCCAGGCTCATCCGGTGCACCGATTCTTAACATCTCTGGTGAAATCATTGGTCTTGTTTCACAAATCAATAAAAGTTTTCATCACGTTGTTATTTCGCCATCCCGCACGTCACTGATCAACTTTATTGTTTCGTTGGAGTAGGCGGTTCGTATATTATGAGAGCGAAGAAACAACTCCCTAAAATTGGAGATCTCGTATGTTGCACTACCGACTACATTAAGACCATATTCGATCTGGGGATGGAAAATGATGCTCCGGTGTTGGGGATAGTAATGAAAAGTCTCGGAAAAAAAACTTGTTTGGTTATGTGGGTCAATGGATATCATTCTCCTATACACTACGCCAGCTTGGATATTGTAGTTTGACCAAAGACTGGCATCTTTATGTTTTACTGTGCGCCGATGGTTCTTACTATACAGGTGTAACAACCGACGTCACTCGACGTCTTACAGAACACAATACTTCCGCAAAAGGTGCGAAGTACACGGCGACAAGAAGACCCGTTAAAGTAGTTTACCGGGCCATTTATAAAGATAGGTCGACTGCACAGCAAGCTGAATATAAATTCAAACAATTAACGCGAAAGCAAAAAGAAAAGATTATTAATGAAAGCAGGCAATTTAGTTAAACGCTTCAATGGCAGCCGGATTGGAATTATTACACAAATTTCTTCGCGACCAGTAGCTTGTGAAGTTTTGTGGTCGGATGGACACACAGAAGTTGTTGGAGTATTTTCCTTACAGGTATTAAATTGAAAGTCGGTGACTTAGTAAAAACTCCTGCCGATCTATCAGATTTAGGTCTTGTCATCGAGAAAACGGAGACTAAGTTTCGGGTGTTCTGGTGGAAGCTGCGAAGAGCTTATGTATATGACCTTCACGAACAGGCACTAATAGTTCACAATGAATCCTAGCTACTCATATTTGCCAAAAATTGGTGATGTTATTCTCTGTACTGATGCTGATATTGGTATCCTGATAGATATTTGGAATGATGTCGACGGAATGACAGTCAAGGTGGCGTGGAATTCTGGACAGATCTTAACAGATGCGTGGGATTCCCAAGATTTTGACACAGGTCGTGGTATGTTTTCTATATTGAGTAGAGCATGATTAAGCCTGGTGATTTGGTAACCGTTTTACCTTCTCGACGCAGTTATTATATTGTAGTCGAGAAACATAATGTTCGTGGTGTCAGCGGCGACGAACGATGGATGCTTCACTCTATTAGAGAAGGTTGGGCCCAGCCCATGTGCGAAGATTTTATAGAGGTTGTCAGTGAAAGTGGGTGATGTTGTAAAACTCAAAGAGAATTATCAACTTGCAGAAGGAGACGGTTTTGGTATTATTATAAACTTTGATACGGGACCAGACGGCAAGGATAATTGGATAGCTTATCTCGTACAATGGAACGCCTGCTCATTGTGGCATGGCGCACACGAATTGGAGTTGATTAGTGAAAGTCGGTGATTTAATTATGGATTTTGGCGACGGTGAAATAGGCATTGTCTTGACAGAGCCTCATTCTTATAATTCTTATGTGAAAGAGGGAGTCGTTGACTTTGTAATGGTTCACTGGCCATCACAACGCACTCCGCTTAGAATGGATATGGACGCTGTTAAGAATGGATGGGTAGAGGTTGTGAGCACGGGAGAAAATGAATGATTACAGGTGATTTAATTAAACATTATACAGACGATGATTCGTTTGGTGTTGTGATGAAAGTCGATATAACAGACGTTAAAGTTTTGTGGCTGGATAAAGACCATCCGGTCGTTGAGTATTATCCCATAGCAGAATTAGTAGTTACTTCGTCAGCGGACCTTGACTGGGAGAATGACGTTGTTATGTTAGGGGCATGAAAGTTGGTGACCTAGTACGATGGGCTGACCCCGGTCGAGCTTATTTTGTAGGTCATTTGGGTATTGTAGTGCGACTGGAACAGATGAGTGAGAATGCGGGGGCCTGGATTTACTGGTTTGATGCGGAATATGAACCGCAAGAAAGCTGGACACCACTAGAGTGTATCGAGATAATGAATGAAAGTTGGTAACTTGGTTCGATGCACATGGCAACCTGGCTGTTCGCATATTGAAAATGGTGCCGCCGTACAAATGCCCCACTATATTAAAGATGAGCTAGGCATTATTGTATGGCAACACAAACACTATTATCGGGTTTTGTTCCCACAGCTTGGATACGAACACGATCTCTCGAAGAACGCATTTGAGGTCATAAATGAAAGTGGGTGATTTGGTAAAAAATCTTGATGCCCTTGACCGTTGTGACTTGGGACTTATAGTAAAGGTGAAGCCTCCGTCGGCCGACGACTGGCTATCAAGATATTTGGTACAGTGGCTAGACCCTCCAGAGGGACGCGCCGGAACATCTTGGAACAGTGACAAATGGTTAGAGAAGGTATGAAAGTCGGTGATTTGGTAAATAATACCCACGCCCTTGACCAGGGATATTTGGGGATTATAATAGAAGTAAGCAAAGCACAACTTTCAAATCCGAATGGTTGTCCTTATAAAGTACACTGGTTTAATCCACCAGAATTTGTTGGTGATTATTCTTGGAATAATGAAAGATGGCTGGAGAAAATAAATGAAAGTCGGTGATTTAGTTATACCTTCTGCTTTTTCTAATTATAAGGAAGTCTATCCTGCCAAAATGATTGTGGAAATTATTGAAAGCGAAAGGAACGGCAAGGTGGTCAAGTTGTATTTGCTCGAAGGCGAAGACTCTACTCGAAGAGAAGAAACACTAATTCTTGTTTCTGATGCTTGACCCTGATAATTGTGTTCCTATAGTTGAAGCGTAAATCGATGGCCCGTAGCTCAGAGGTTAGAGCGTCATCCTTATAAGGTGGGAGTCGTGGGTTCAAGTCCCACCGGGCCGACCAAACATTAATTTTGACCCTAGAGGGTAAAATGCAAAGCACTTGGATTTTTAAGCCAAAGTTTTCAAGAGACATTTATGATAAGGTGATTAGATGTTTTGTTGACCAATATCTCGCGTGGGGTGAGAATGGAATTGAGTATCATTATGAGACTCTAAAAGACGGATGGGTATGTCTGACTGCTTGGATGGACACCGGAAGTTGTGAGTATTACAGCGAAACTTCTTTTGATACTGAGCCGGTTCCTGGCCAATATTTGACTGATAATATGTTTATACTTTTGGTTGAAGCTGGCGTCGCCTATCGCCAAAAGCAATGGGATGACGGTGGCTCTTACTACCTGGAAGATGTTGATATTACACAAGTTTTTGCTGCTCTTTCGGAAAAAGACACCAATGTTTATGCGCCTAATGGTGCCAAGTGTTACGTTTATCCCGTCAACATCACAAACAGTCCCAAGCATGTTGATATGCTCGATGCTTACTTGACTTTGAAGGTCGCGTAACTATAATTATATTGTAACCGCCAGCAACGGAGGATTGAAGTGGCGTACAAAACTGATAAAAATGGAAATTACAGGCGTACCGTGCGGTGCGGCTACTGTTATGAGACTGGCCACAATAAGGGCTCGTGCAAGGCAAAGAAGCAGAATCATTTGGATCATATTGCTGGATATGAACAGCAAATCGCAGAAGATAACTTCCGTGATGATTGGGAGCGTAGGCACGCAAAGAGTTGTCTCGAACGCCACAAGGCTGAATTGAACAAGTCTGTCAATCGTGGACAGAATCGCAAGTGTTCTTATTGTAGTACCCCTGGCCATACACGTCGAACTTGCAAGCGGCGGAAGGGTGATATGAATAGTTACGCCACACATATGTTGGCCGCCCGCGAGAAGTTTGCTGAAAACTTTCAAACTGCCGGATTGGGCGTTGGCACGTTGCTTAACAAAAAGACTTGGCGTTCTGAGAATGTCTTGGCTCTTGTACAAAAAATTCAATGGGAAGACATTACGCACGAAATGGCATTCAATGGCANTGCTGAGTTTTCTGACATAATTGTTTCGCGCGCGGTTAAGACAACACCCGATTATCCTAATGGCGAATGTTTTAGGGATAAGATGAACCCCGCAATTTCCAATATCCATAGCGTTTCTGATCATATTGTTGAAAGTCGCCGCGCCGGTTATCAAATTGTTTCACCCATTGAGGAAGTTGTTATTCCTGATAATTTTCTTACGCTGGAAGGCTGTTTGGTTCGGGCCGCTGCGCTCGGACGTTTTGAGAAGGAACGTCATTACGATTATTACAATATTGACTATGACGATTAATCCTTACTTTTAATTTTTGGTTCATATAATTATTCCACGGAGGACACAACAATGGATTCAATTCCTATCCCACGCGAATCGCTAGAGACCTTTCTTAAGGTCGCCAATGAAGTTTTAGAAAATACCACGCACTGCGACGATGACTCTGTATCAAGGGTTGAAGTTACAATGAAGGCTTTCCATCGAAAGAAGCTGAAGCAAGCTATCTTNGAGACNGAAAAGGCTATTTATCGTAATGATATTAATCCTTTAACTGCTGAACAAATGAGTGTCAANGCACAAAGGCGTCATGAGTTTGAAGATTTNTCAGAAGATAAAATGAATTTTATNGAGGGNCGNCGNTAATGAATCTCAAAGAGGCACGCAAGCTGCAAAGTGGTGCAATTGTACGAGAAGCCTATTTTCCTGATGATGTTTCAAGCGCAAGGCATGCGTTGGTTATTGGTAAAACGCACGTAGTACAGACACATCATGCTAAAATTCTTAGTCAAATAAAAGAGGAACGCTATGATGTTGTGATCCATTGGCTGTGCGAGGAAAAGTTGGTTCCTCGCGAATATAGTGGGCTCACAGCGACCAAAAAACCGCTATCTCGTGTACAAGTACGCGAAAATTGGGAACTAATGGTTGTTTCTCATGCTAGCTCTTGACTTGGACATATCCGTTTTTATAATTTAAGCGTAACCGGACACGGAGATAGCGATGAGCTATTACAGACGACAAAATTCTTCGCGCACTAGCCATTCCCGTTCTAATGGTCGAGCTAATCCAGAATTGATTGCTCGTATCGAAAAGACTATCATAAACAGTTCTGGTCTTTCTGAGTGGGAGGAGAATTTTCTTGGCAGTCTAAAAGATAGCGCGAAGCGCTATGGAAGTTTGACCGGTCGACAAGAACAAACTCTGCAACGCATTGAAAAGAATCGGGATCCTGCTGCACAGGCAGCGCGCAAGATTTGGAATGAAAATTACACCGATGAAATGCGTGAGAAAATGACGATTGCTGCGAGGTATTATCTTAATAATCCTCCATATTTTGGAGACCTTGCACGTCGCGTCCTCGATGATACTAATTTCATTCCAAGTGAAAAACAGTATCATGCAATGGTTGAAAATAAGTACGTTGCAAAAGTGCTTGACAACATGAGTTCGGTTCCTACTTTTCCTGTAGGAACGATGGCTCAAATTCGCCAGACCGCAAAAAATTCATCGACATCGATGGTCAGGCGCTTTGCAAACAAAATGGTTATGATTATCGATTATCCTGATAAGGTTGCAGGCGCAGCCAAGGGTGCCATTCCGGTACTCGTGTTGCCTGTCGGTACGGCAGAGGTAGTTGAAACTGAAGTTCGCTGGCTTAAACGCGCAAAGGTCTAATGCGAACACTTATTGAAATTACATTAAGTTTTTTGTCATATCTTATTGTTCCGTTTGCCATTGTCTATATGACGGCTTCACTTCTAAGTGATTGTAATTACGAGTGTAGCTCGTATCATGTTTGTAGGACATTGAGCGAAACTGTAAACACCGTAAAAGATGAGGTCTTGAAATGAGAATTGATTACAGCAAGTTAAAGTGTTACTGCGGCTCTTGCGGNTGGAAGGCTGANTTNATCCCNGCNAAACGCCGTCCTGGTCCCCANAAGGCTGATTGCCCCAGNTGTGGCAGCAGTCGCATATGCCTTTATGAGAAAGAAAGAAAGGATTAGTCCTTTACCTACCCAACCTCGTTCTTATAGTTTGGGTGTTGAGGCATCGTGGCGGAATTGGTATACGCTACGGACTTAAAATTCGTCGCCCAAATGGGATTGAGGGTTCGAGTCCCTCCGATGCTACCANTTACTTTTAATCCATTAACTTACGGAGATTATTATGGATTTTGTTACTTTGAGCATTTGTTATGCTACTTTNGCTGCTATTAGTTTCACTTTTGATATTNTGAACTAAAAGNCCTTTACTATTATTCANCNGTTCTTATNTTTNAAGTGTAAGANAAGCCACTATTTATTATAGGAGAATACAATGGCTGTTGATTTCAAGACATTCCGAAATGTTGCCCCGCNCGTCATCGNGGTTCGNAAGCCTGTTCTGCTTCGTGGCCGCCACGGTGTTGGCAAGTCCGAGGTCGTCTATCAGATTGCCAAGGATCTCGATATGCCGGTTGTGGAGCGACGCGCGTCACAAATGACCGAGGGTGACCTCATTGGACTTCCCAAGACCGATGGCGATGTCACTTCGTTTTGTCCACCCGATTGGTTCCAGCTTGCATGTGATAATGCCGTTGTTCTCTTCTTCGATGAGGTTGACCGCGCTGTGACCGAGGTACGCCAAGGTCTTTTCGAGCTTACGGATTCTCGTAAGTTGTTCGGACGTCCCATTCATCCTGATACTGTCATTATCGCCGCTGTGAACGGTGGCGAGCATGGCTCGCAGTATCAGGTTGGCGAAATGGACCCTGCCGAGCTTGACCGTTGGACTGTGTTCGATGTCGAGCCGACTGTCGAGGATTGGCTTGATTGGGCCAAGTCGAATGTCGATGGTCTCGTTTGGGATTTCGTCAACCAGAACCGCTCGCACCTGGAGCATGGCGAGGATTTTGAGCCTAATAAGGTTTACCCTTCTCGTCGGTCTTGGAAGCGTCTGAACGATTGCCTCGTCACTGCTGGATTCCTCACGGATGATAAGCGCAATGACGCCGGTGTCTATCATTTGTCGGCCGCATTCATTGGAATGGAAGCCGCTGTGGCATTCAATGACTTTGCACAGAACTACGAGCGTCAAGTGACGATTGAAATGATTCTGGATGACGGACAAATGTCGAAGGTTGTTGATTTTGGAATCAACGAGCATTGTGCGCTGATTGAGAAGATGGAAGCCAGTGAGACGTTTAGCGAGGCACTGGCGGATAATCAGGTTCAGAATCTCGCTGATTACTTTGTGATGCTTCCGTCCGAGGCTGCAATGAAGTTGTGGACGGTACTCGGAAAGGGTGACAACGCTAACGTGATTTCACTCCACAAGGCTACCTCGACGGATGGAACGAAGGTTTCGGCCCGTATGGTTCAAATGCTTACTGGCAAGGATTCTTAGTCATTAACTTCATAGAGTTTTTGAGGCGATGGTAGCGGAGTTTATAACTTAAACCTGCCACTTTGCTAGTTTCGGCGGAGACGTGTGGCGTCACTAATCAAAAAACTAGATAGCAAGGCTGCTCTGCGAGTAATCAGCCCCGCTACCATCTTTTTCTTTACTACTATTGAACCGTACTTATAGTTATAGCGTAAGACGGAGGTCATTATGAGTTTTCATCTAAACGATCATATCTTTCGACTCCTACAGCGCGAGCCTTTCTTTGCTGCGCTCTCTCGACGCATCGAGAAGAAAGAGTTTAAGGGTATTCCGACTGCTGGTGTCCGTGTTAATCCCGACACCGGCTATTTTGAAATGATGTACAATCCTGATTTCTTTGAGGGACTGACGGATGCACAACGAAGTGGCGTACTCATTCATGAGTTCTATCACCTTGTTTTTGAACATGTAACCGGACGTCTGCCGGATGAACTTGCTGGAGTATTCAGCAATAACGGGAATGTTCCAAAGGATAAGGTTGCTCTTTTCAAGTTGTGGAATATCGCAACGGACCTTTCCATCAATTGTCTGATTGGAAAGGATAAGCTGCCAGAAATGTGCTGCTTTCCCGGCGAGGGACCATTCGCAGAACTTCCGGCTGATATGACGGGCGAATGGTATTACGATAAGCTGAAGCAAATGAGCGAGGACCAGAACGATGATGGCTCTGGCGAAGGCGAAGGCGACGGTGGCGGATTTGACCCTGATAGTGCTGGGCAATTTGATGACCACGGACAATGGGGCGGCGGCGCTTGTGATGATGCTGTAAAGGAGATTGCAAAGGAACGCTTGAAGGAAGCGATGAAGGATGCCGTCAACGAGGCCTCAAAGTCTAATTCGTGGGGTTCCGTGACTAGCGGTGTCCGTCGAGAAATCATCGAGAAACTGTCAAGCCAAGTCGATTGGCGCAAAGTGTTGCGCTGGTTCGTCAAATGTTCCCAGCGGTCCAATAAGCGTAGCACCCCGCGACGTCTGAACAAGCGCTATGCTTATGTTCATCCTGGCCGAAAGGTCGAGCGCGTTGCTAGCATCGCAATTAGTATTGACCAGTCTGGTTCGGTCTCCGATGAAATGCTGGCAGCATTCTATGGCGAGCTTAACAAGTTGGCCGATATCGCGACGTTTACTGTGATTCCGTTTGATACGCGAGTTGCAGAGGATAAGGTTTACGTTTGGAAAAAGGGTGAAAAGCGTAAGCGCGAGCGCGTTCTTTATGGCGGGACTGATTTTAATCCTCCCACTGAATATGTTAACAAGGGCAAGTTTGATGGTCATATCTGTCTAACGGATATGTGTGCTCCTAAGCCAAAGCCTAGCAAGTGTTCGCGTATGTGGATGACTGATAAGCGAAATGGAAACAATCCTTACTTTCAAACAAATGAACGGATTGTCATCATCGATAAATAAAATGAGTAAACTAATCAATCTTTTATATTCATGCGCTGCTGGTCTTGAACAGGCATATGCAACGTATCATACAATTAAACAGGCCCATAAGGTAGCGGCTCAATTGGCTTTAGGTGGTCCACCGGAGGCAAGACAGCCTATAGGATTTACTGGAAAGATACCGACGAATCCTGCGCCTTCCTTTACTTCTGAAAACCCGTGCTTATAGTTGGAGTGTAATGGACAACAACGATTACAACGGATGGACAAACCGGGCAACGTGGAGCGTTCATTCGTGGCTCGGCAACGATTCTGATATTTATCGGATGGTGTTATCCTTGAAAATGGTTGACGCATCACAGTTTGAAAACTTTTGTCGATACCTTTGGAAAAATGAAACGCCGGATGGTTGTTCTTTGGCTGAAGTAGACTGGCAAGAGATTGCCGAGGCTTGGACCATTAAATGAAAAAGTTCAAAGTGAAGCCGGGTGATTTACTTTACGTTGATAATAACAAAACATTTGGAATAGTATATCGCGAAAGTGCAAAACGCTTTTGGTATTACGCGATTGGACAACAAGGTATTGGCGGTCCATTTGATGTAGAAAAGCATTATTTGTACAAAGCCATTGATGACGGAACTTGTTTCCATCAAATAGGAAAGACGAAATATCGTCGAGAGAGAACAGAATGATTACATTAGAAGAACTCACCGTATATCAGAATACCATCAAACATCTTAATACTCGTCAACGAGTTACTGCCTCTGAGACCGAAGCACTTGATATTACTATCAAAATGCTGAATGCGCTTATCGTTCAGCTTGAAAGTCAGGCAGTTTCCTTTACTCCTTAAATTTGGTTCGTATACTTTAATCGAACACAACGGATAGTGAAATGAGTAACTCTACGCACAGGCTTCGCCAACGTGAAAGAATGTCGCCCGATGTCC
>NZAS01000114.1 GCA_002686195.1 Candidatus Pacearchaeota archaeon
TATGCTGCCTCTTCAACTAGATGGGGAGAAGCTGCATCATCGGTTAAGTCTGTGGGTAAGTATCCACATGTACTATCATCCTTAGATGTAAGTACTACTTTCGGCGCGGCTTCTGCTATGTCTGTGAGTAGCGCGGTATTTAGTGGAGCAGCAGATGAAAGATTTTCAACAGGAGTAAAGACAGTATTCAATATTCCTGGGTATGAGGCTAGTGCAAAGGGGCGTTCTTCGAATCTATTCTGTAGTCCTGTCCCTTCAATAGGAGGGGCTAGTGGTAATATATATAACCCTAATCATTATGAGGCTAACCCAGCCGCTTATGATGGTACAACAGAACTTTCTGATGTAAGTGCCGTCAACCAAATTAGCAGTGAGGCTCTCTTTAGAGATATTCCTGGAGATGCGGATCAAAATCAGAAAATGTCAGGACTACTTTATGGTAATTCCTTCCATAAGATTAGTATAGAAAATTGTAATGGTCCAATATATATTCGACATTTCTTTGTTGATGGCACAGTAGCGAACCAAGTTACTACAACTACACAAAAGATAGACATTGGAGTTGAAATAACAAACTCCAAGGTAGTACTAGAAAACTGCACAGCGGCCCGATGCAAGAAGGCGGGTTTCCAATTTAACAACTCCAGGGTAACGGTAACTAGGGGTATTGTTGGTTGGCGCAACTATGAATTATCAAGCAATATTGCTAGGAATACTTCTTCTGTTGGTGCTGGGATCCGAGCATATAATAGTGATATACACTTTAGTGCTACTGTCGAATCGTTCCAAGGAGATGCCACAAACGCAAGTTCTATAGATTTTCTTGTTCACTTTGCTAGAAATGATGTAGGTATTGATCTACAAAACTCTAGGATGACTGGGGGAGTTGGACTTCCTGCGGCAGCACAGACTGATGCGGCTGAGGTATTTGGATATGTTCAGGCTTCCCATAATAAGATCGGTGTAAAGGCGGTTAACTCAACTATTGAAGTGGATGGGCGATTGGATGTTTGGGAAAACGACACTGGTATTCAAATGGATGGTACAAACTTATTAACTGACGCTCTAACTGTTGAACGAAATAATAATTTTGGTATCATGGCTAGGAATTCTTGTATAATTTATAATACGAGGGCTCATAAAATACCACAACTTGTTGCTGGAAGTGTTGCTAACTCAGAGGTAGCTATTGAGCAAACTTTCTTCCACAGAAATGGTCAACATATCGTTCTAGATAATTCTATTCTTGAGCCCAGAATTGTAGATCATATGCCAACACATTATGGTAATTTCTATATGCACCAAAATCACGGTGTATCGAAGCGCCAAAGAAACTCTCTACCTGCTGTAGAACTAAAGAACGCTTCTAGAGCTACTTTTGTTCATGCAAATATTAGAAACTTTGCTTTAGCTGCGTCTGGTTATGTTGCTGATACTGCTGTTTACGGAGCAGCCATATCAGTAAAGGAAAATTCTAAGGCAGTATTTAAAGGGTCTTCTCAAGCAGCCACAGTATTATACGGCCCAGGCACTTATGATGAGCAGAAGGTTACTGCTGGAGCTTATGCTGATCAAAACTCTACGATTGAATTTAATGGGCCTACTACGATTGCACGATATGGCGTAGATTGCTTGGCAGATAATCATTCATATATCAAATTTAATCCTCATAGAATTAATAAGAGTTTAGATGTTAGTGGATGGACACTTGATGTTATCGGAAACCATACTAATATAGAATTACACTCCACTAGAGCATGTCTGGTTGCTGATAACCAATCAGTAATAAGTATGGAAGACTTAGGTAACTTTAGTTCTACTTGGCACTATGCTTCTTCTCTATCTGGGATAGATTACCAATCTGGTTGGTTGGCAGAAGTTGTACCGTACACTTCTGGAGGATCAATGCAATTCTATCCTAATCCACAACTGGCAGCAGTTAATACGGCTAGTGGACTTACTGTGGGAGAGAATCCCACATTTACCACAGAACAATATGCGGGACAGCCAGGAGCTACAGGAGGACCTGGGGCAAGAATTAATTATCTAATAAAAAATCCTAACAGTGGGAATGTGGCCGAGCTAGCTACCGTAACTTCTGGTGGAGTGTGTGTACGAGCCCTAGGCGGTAGCCATATTAAGGTAAAAAATGTGCATTTCCCAACAGGATATAATGAATCTGAGACTTCTTCACTCATTTTTGACCCCAGTGCCGTGTGTAGTAGGCTGTATATCTGGAATATAGCAGGGAATTCCACTATGAACGCCTCATACTGCTCTGTAAGCGGACTTAACCCAGCTTCCGCAGTCTACCATGGGCCATCAGCCGTGTACGCACAGGGGCTTACAGGAGCTTCTGGTGCCGCATCCTCTACTCCTGACACTGGAGTATTGAGTGTGCTTGATTCCTATGGAGTTGATCCAATTAGAGTTAAGATACCTAGAGTAAATGCATCAGGTATACCTGTTCCAGGGGCTACCCTAATTCCTGATGTTACACTTGGTAGATCTTCTGTAGATAGGTCACGAGGTAATCGAGGACCGTTTAGGCTATATTTCTCTACCAAACCAGAAGCTTCTGAGATAAAGATTGGATTAGGCACAGCTGCGGGACCTGTTGATCTTAGTTCTCATGGAGCAGCAGAACAAATTTTCGCGCAAGGTTATAACTTGTCAGGTAGGGCTGGTTATGAGGCTGTTGCAAGTGCGTTACACGATAATTTCAGACTTCATGATGATCCTGATCAAGATGGCACTATTGAAATTTTCCCAGAATCTCTTTCTGGAACTTATCAATGTAAGGACTTTGTTGCTGATGCCCATGATAGAGTATTCTTAGATGAATCAGCTGCTAACACTTTCGCTAATGCCAAGAATGGCTCTTTAGGAACTTCTAATAGACCTAAATTGGTATCTATCTATAAGTCTGTTACTACAGCGGGCGGGGAAGGGTACGATGCTTCAGCTGCGGGATTTGGGGCTGGTTATCATTCAAATAATATCTTCGATTTAGAGAGGAGTAACTAATGGTAGATTATAATTTTAATCAAAGTACCTATAAATTTACTGATCCTATTCGGTATTTTAAGGCTAATGATCCCTACTATTGGGAAGTGGATAACATTCCCTTAAAGCAACTTCAAGAAAATACTCTTTGGTTAAAAGATCAAATTACTTCGGGAGAGGTTACTAATTTAGATCGCTCTTCCTTTAAAGAACTTAAACCCTTTGTTAATGAGGGAGATAGAATTGTTCATGTTTATCCTGGCAGGTATACCGCTAGAATTAATGATGCTTTTGGTTTAGAGCCCTTAAATTATCTTACCCTATTACAAGGTTCTGTTCTTGGAGAATTAGAACTATGGAGTGACACAACAGCACAACTCGGGTCTGCACTTAATAATACTTTAAAATCTATAGTTGATACTTTTAAAGCCAGCGTAGCAAATACAGCATTAAATGTTAACGGTTTGCTAGAACGCGCCTTTACTTATCCCCTTTTTAATGAAGATACAAAGAGTGCTTTTGTGGGAGGAACTGCCGATGGACCCTTAGTGACTGGGCAAGATGACCCTGGGCCTTTCCCATATAGTCAGGTATTAACCTGGGCCAGAAGAAATGCCGCTGATGCTCTTTCAGATGGAATAACATTAAGTGTGTTTGATCAATTAAGTTCTGGAGCAGGCTTTGTTTCATTAAATCGTCTTGAGACATCGTTTATAAAAAGGTGGCGCGGTGTTACTCGCACCTCTATTGTAGATGTGGCCTCTGAATTAGAACTTACAATTCCTGATTTTGATGAAAATGAATTTTTCTATACTGATGAAGATGGTGCTACCCAACTCATATCTGGAGCTACTCAAAGAATAGATTTACTTTTTATCTATTCAAAACCAATTGATACAAGCGCAGTTCATATTAATAAATTAACTGGTGCCAATCAGCCAACAAAAATTACAGCCCCAACTTTGGGCTTAGTGAAAGGTGCTGGCGTGGGGATAGATTTCCAAGACCCTAAAGCAACAGTAAATATAAATCAGCCAACGGGTTCTTCTGATTCTGCTGGGGATCCCCAAATCCTCGCTCATCCTGCCGATCAAGCTAATACTGATAATGGTTTTGCAGCATTAGGTATTCATGGATCATTCCCATCTCCTGATGATTTAATGAACATATCTCCTCTGTTGTTAAATTCTCTAGAAACTACTGAATATGAATTAGTTGGTCAATCAGTTCTTCCTATAGCATATGTGGTAGTTAAGAAGACTTCTTCTACTCTTGTTGCGGCAGACTTAATTGATATCCGCCCATTCTTCCGTACAGCCGAACTTGCTTATAATGAGCGGGCTGGGATAGCGGCGGCGGTTCCTCAGCTGTCCTTCGCTAATCCAGCCGTTGGGCAAGCTCAACTAGACTCTCAAATGGCATCTATGAAGCTATATGTAGATGGTAAATCCACAGATGGCAACGGAGGCGGTGATGGAGGAAATCAAACTACACCTAGAGTTGTAGGGGGTGGAATGATATTTGGTGGATCATATTTTGGAGTAGAAAGTGTACTTATACAGATTGAGCTACAAAGTGGAGCGGCAACGAATTTTGAAGACGCATGGACTTTGGTAAAACAAAAGTATAACCTGCCAGCGGCTCTGGCGCTTCCAACTTATCCAGATTGGGACTTAGGCCCACATGCTACCGCACTTACTTCAGAAATTGGATTACATCCCAATGATTATGTTAATCTTATTTGGCAAAGAACCTGGGGAACCNNCTNNCATAGCGATGTAGCAGATTTTGCATCGTTTAAATCTAGAACTCAAGTTGATGATGCGGTCGCTGATGTGGCATCGACAGCAGCTATGCATAATTCTGGAAGAATGCAGCATCTAGGAAATAGTAATAATCAAGGACATTCTATGTCAACAAATGTAGCATATTGTGCAAAAACTATTAAGTTCGCTCTTGGTGATGTTACTTGGATGACTGATTACGATGTTGATGTACAATTTTGGAATTGTGTACCACAAACTAACGCGGGCACTTCCCATAAATCAAAGGAGGCTGGTAGACCAGCAGGGGTATGGGTAGAAAAACGGCCAACAGAGTTTACTATTTATACTGCGTGGGCCGCAGAGGATGATATTCAAGAAGATTCTGCCGTACACAAACAGTTTGATATAAATCCAGCAACCCAAAGAGACGGTAGATTCTTTTCTGGATTTTGTGTTGTAAATGAAGATCTTACTCATCATACTTGGGGTAGTACTAGTACTGCTGCTGCCGTTCAGTATAAGTATGAGCCCAGATTGGGTATCTGTACCTTCCCAACGGTTACCTTCTCAATTACAGGATATCCAACTAATTATCAGGGTAGGTATTACAACCTTAACACGACCAATCCTACAATAACTTTGCACTAAAATGGCCCCAGATTTCACCCCGTATTTTTGCGGAAGAAGCTTTCCTGGGGGTCCTCCAAACGATAAACCGCCAAAGGACAGACCAGATGGACATATAGACATTCCTAAGGATAGCGAGGATGACGGTCCACCAGATATTANAATTCCGTGGTGCTGGTGGGCAATGGATCCAAACTATTGCGATCAGTTTCAGATCAATATGCACGGTGGGTGGACGATGGATTGTACTTTTGATATAAATAGTACGGATCCTGAATGCTGTACATGTATAACTATACCACCGGGATCTGATGATGTGTGTCCAGTATGCTGTAAATTTACTGGTGATCCAGCTGATATATGTTACGNNGTATCAGGATGTGNAAATAAATATCCTCCATGTCCTGCTAAAGCTCATTGTGGATTTNNACCTTTTACTCAAGAAGTAATATGGGGGCATTGTCACCCAGTTCAAGACGAGAAGAAGACATGTAGTGATACTNCTGCTAATGTAACTACTGCTGGAGGGGGTGGTGGGGGGGTTCCGTGTTGTGAAAAAGAGTGCCCACCACCCGATACATCGGGTGGTTGTCCAGAATGCTGTAAGCCTTCGCTTGATCCAACTTCTATGTGTGGGCCTCTTGGGGCTGAAGTTTTAGGTTGTGAAAGGAAATACCCAAGCTGCCCAAGCCGTGCTTATTGTGGTGCTAAGCCAGATGGAACAATTATTTGGGGGCATTGTCACGAAACTAATTCCGAACAGGATTCGTGTGATTCTGCTGGACCGGGNGNGACGGGTACGGTTGGAAAATGTTGTAAGAAAGAGTGTCCCGATATTANAGGACCAGTAGGTCCAATAACACCAGGTCCAGCAGGTCCAANAACACCAGGTCCATCAGGTCCAACAACACCAGGTCCATCAGGTCCAACAACCCCCGATAGGTGTCCTCCGTGTGAGGTATGGGATTTTCAGACATCTTCCTGTAGAAGAAAATATGGGTCTTGTCCCGATAAGGTAACATGTCATGTTAGTCCTTTAGGTTATCCTGTTTTTGGGCATTGTCACGAAACTAATGACGAAAAAGATATATGTGGAGATGGTACCACGGCTAAACCATGCTGCAAGAAAGAGTGCCCGCCAATTGAGAAGAAGANGGATGATGNTGGCCCAGTAACATGTCCAGAGTGTGAAATATGGGATCCTATTACTAACAGTTGTATAAGAGATCCACAATATAAGTGCCCTACGGAAGTTTTCTGTTTTAACCATCCCGTTACAGGCGAGTCAGTGTGGGTTCAGTGTAGTGAAAGTGACACATGGGCTGATACCTGCGAGGATCAGGTCTATGGAGCTAGTCATTGCTGTAAACAAGAGCCTTGTCCTGAATATGATGATGATGGCCCACCAACATACCCAGGAGGACCAAGAACGCCAGGACCAACAGGACCAACAACACCAGGTCCAGCAGGCCCACCAACATTCCCAGGAGCACCAGGGCCAACAACACCAGGACCAGTAGTTCCAACAACACCAGGACCACCAGGCCCACCAACATTCCCAGGAGCACCAGGGCCAACAACACCAGGACCAGTAGTTCCAACAACACCAGGACCACCAGGCCCACCAACATACCCAGGAGGACCAAGAACGCCAGGACCAGCAGGTCCGCTTACGGGTGGTTCAACAAAGCAATATAAATGTACTGGTTGTGAAGTTTCTAATGGTCTCCCAAAAGATGGATCCCAGGGATATCCATGCAAGCGTGGAAATTTCCCCTGCCCTCATAGACATTGGTGCTACCAACATCCAGTGACTGGTGAGCAAGTATTTGTTAAATGTAGCGAGTGTTATTCGGAACACATGACATGTAAAAAGCAGGGAGGATACCCAAGTGGAAAGTGCTGCTGCCCAAGCTTGTGCGAACCTTATTCTTGGTTAGCGGGGGAAGTTGCCGGAGTTGGCCTGGGGCCTGGGGATGTGGTACCCCCTTTGGATGTACCTCAAGGTCCCGTAACAGGTGGGACAGCTACTACAACCTCTCAGACTGATAGAGGAAAAAAACTTATGCACTGGTCTAACCAAGGATTATTGTTCAAACAAGTAATAGCTCCAGATTCTACTATGGGGCGAGTCGATGGTTATGGAGCAGGAACAGAAACAAGATATGAGGAGAGATCTCAAACCTTAAATCTCATTGGTAACCCGGCTGGTGTGGGGGAAACTAGATCACCTAATAACCCAAGAATACCAATATCAAAATTATATAATGAAGATGTAACATTCTTTGGTGAATCTCCTGATACTACTCCAAAATTTATTTCTAATAAATTTAAAGGTAATCCAAAGTTAGATGTTTTCCTAGCTGATTACATTGATGAGGATTTTTATAAAATAATTCAACAAGGAATGACAGATAAAAACTTTACATTTGGGCCTATTTCAAAAGTAACTAATGAAAAAATATTAGCAAGCTTAAAACCTCATATCGCTACAGCTATTAAGGAGTTAAAAGCTTTAAATGGTATTGACCAAAGCATAGATGCTGTAATTTTACATGGAATAATGCGGAGGGCTTTAAATGGGGACTTAGAAAAATGGGATCCAACTCCGTTCCTAAATATTCCTCAACCAGATGATCTTCAAATTGTACTAGGAAATGATACTGAGTTTAATTTACTATTTGCCTTAGACTACATATTAAATTATGCACCAAAATTAGATCCAGATACATATGAAAATTTAACTGATAAATCCTTAATAAAAATGTATTGGGAACTAGACAAAAATATTGGAACTTACTTATCAGTACAACATAATGATGGTAGTACAGGAAAACTATATTTTGATGATGATGGAAGTGTGTCTATCACCTCTGTTAGTGGTACTGCTAGACGAGTAACAAAATCCCACCTAGCTGGGTATACTTTACCAGTTAGTGGCGCTGATGGTACAGAAAGGAGGATCAGGTTAGGGAATGAGGAAGATCATACTTATGGTATGACCCTACCTCTTAAACAAACTATTAGTGAAATTATTTCCAACACTGGTGAATCTAGTAATCTTACGCAAACTACCTTCAGAGTTTCAGGTACTTCATCAATTGAATTTAATTATTCTACTGATGACGCATATCCTGAGTTCTTTGTTTTTGCTGTTGATGGTTCAAGTTATCAGTCCTCTGCTGAAGGAAATTTTACAAAGAGAATTCAAATAGATTATAATTTAAAAACATCTACTAATGATATAAATGAAATTTACGAATTTGTTTCAAACTTTAGAGGAAAAGGCGTAGACTTTACTGATCCAATAGTATCTTATTTTTCTAGCACAGGAAAAATAACATCGGAGCAGGTAAACTTTACCACAGATTTCTTTGGAAATAAAGATGACAAAAATATGCCAATAGTTTCAGAGGATATTCCTCCTATAATTTGGTTCTTTATTACTGATAAACCTCAATACAATCCTGGCGCGGTCACATCGAAATTAGATATAAATTTAAATAATGCTTATGTTCGTACTTTAGATTATACCACTCCCTTTGATCCATTTTTGGTTCACACTAAGGTACATCAATTTATGAACTTTAGTAGTGTACTTCCTGGCGTTGATCTTGATGGGGTGGATGACGCTTGGGGGCTTCATGGAGTCTATGATCCAAGTAATACACCATTAAAGGATTTCACAACATCATCTAATCCTACTTTACCTAAGAGCCCTCTTCGTGTCTTTAAAGAAACTATGGATTTGTTACAAGCTAACTATACATTAGAAATAGATAATGATGGAACTCCTATGCTAACTTTGTTCGATGTAATTAGTAGAATGCCAGGGTCATCAGCACAGGCATTTTATTCTTTTGTTGGTAAGCCATTCCTTAATAAAATAATTACCGGCTTTTTTGGGGTAAAATTCTTTAAGGTTTCTAAAAATGCTGTTATAACTACAGGACTAAAAACTCTAACAGGAACTGAAGTTTCCCAATATACTAAGAGGGCCAATTGACGAAAAAAATTATAAGAAAGGGTACTGACCCATCTCAAGGTCATTGCTGGCCACCAGGATTACCCGTAGAGGGTAGCCCTGATACTTATGTTAATGGTCAAGCAGTTGTTAGGGTGACCGATAATTATTCTACGCATCCTGGCCCGTGTGATTTGATACCTCCTCATGCGATGTTGCATGCGACTACTGGATCTACTGCCGTTTTTGTTAATAACCTACCTGTACATAGGGATGGCGATCAAATTTTTTGTGGGGATGCTGCGGATAATGGATCAGAAGATACTTTTGCTGGAGATTCAACGGGAAGCCTTGCTTTTACTTCGCTTCCTCCAACTTTGGTTGAAATCTTTGGGGTACCAAAATATAGTGTTGATGGTGACGAGATAGGATATGTAGTTCATCCGACCACGATTACTTATGCTCCTGAACCTTATGAGATGGAATATAAAAGTATTCATGATTTAGATTTAGGTTCTGATTGTCAGAAAAAATATAAGGGCTCCCTTGGCCATTTCCCACCAGTACTGGAGGCAGATATTGTAGAGGAACTAACAGGTAAGGTGGTGGGTAAGTTTAAAGGTTGTCCAGAACCTCCATATCCCCCAGGGTATCCATGTACAAATAGCCCTATCCCTCTTCAAACACAAAAGGGAACTTGGAAAATCGTTGGACAAGCTTGGAGCCTAAAGATTCACCCAGATACTGGAGTTATTACTGGCACACCTAAGTGTCAGGGTGACACTGATGTACCCACCTGGGTTATTATAAAGGTTGAATGTATTGATTCTATGAATAGATATGCTACAGGAGAAGCAAAAATTCATGGAAATAAAATATAGGTGGCTTAGGCGGAATAGGGTTTGGGGACTGGTGGGGTCCTCCAAAGGTTGGTGATACTCCTGTGGGACCAACCCCCCCATTCTAGTCTAAGCAAAAAATATAATAAAGTTAGTCTTTTTGTGTAAGATGCCTAACTAATGTAGAAAAAGATTGCAAGATCTTATCGAAACGGAGAAATAATTATGGAAATTAAAGTAGAAGACGATTTTCGTCAGCAACTTATGGAACAAGCTGCTTGGTCCAAGGTTGGGGTTGCCCCTGCCGGGAATTCTGAGGCAAAAGTTGTAGAAGAAAGTAATGATGGTGGCGACAAATGCGCCCCACCAGCAGCAGTTTCAGAAGAAGAAGCCGCTGAAGGTCATGTTTGTCCTTTGTGTGAATCTTACCTAGAGGAAGAGCTTTCTGAAGAAATGATCAGCGAACATCTTGATTATGTTTTTGAACTAATCGCGGAAAGCGAAGATAGTTTGGAAGAAGATGGCGACGATCTTGAAGGTGCTCTGGCAAACTTGTCTGAAGAAGAACTAGATGAACTAGAAACTCTTCTGGACAAAGTACTTCTAGACGAAGAATCTGACGAAGAATCATTTGACGAATACTAATTTCTCTCAATGGCAAAGTCTGTAGGGTCCATTGCTGAGGATATTATTCGTCAAGAGATTGCGGATATTCAGGAAGGAAAGGTTGCACACCAACCTGGCCTGCCTCAAAGTGCGCCCAAAGACCAGTTAGATATTTCTAATGTAGAAGTTCCAGCTAGTTTTATGAAGCGGATTTTGAATGAATCTGTTGAAGAGGATGCACTTACAGAGCCAAGTAATTGGAAAAAGGATGACCTTATTGTAGATCCTCAATTAGATCCTAGTCGTAACCTTTTTGGAAATGATCGTGGAAACACTGAAGTAGCTAATGAATTACTTCAGCGTTTTCAAAGTTTACTACAAGAAGCTGAACAACTCATTTCTGAAATGACCACTGTAGGAATGCTTGGAGTTAATCTAGGTGGTCCTCAAAAGAAAAAGAAGAGAAAAGGAAAGAAAAAGAAGTCTTCTTCTTCTAGGTATGCTTTTGAACAAGTTATTCGGGAGAGGGCTAAAGAAGTTAATCCTTGGGCAGTTTGTCACTCATCAACGGGACCAGAAAAAAGCGCATCCTTTGAACGGTGTGTCAAGCATATTAAGGGTAAGCATGGTATAAAGAAATGAATATTGTAGAAGCCATTCAAATTTTAGACGAAGGGCAGGAAAAGCCAAAAGAAAAAACTAAAGCTCAGAAGTCTAGGGTTAAAGTTTATCCTACAATAGATAAAGCTCTAAAATCTGGATCACCATATGGAACAATTTTTTCAACTAAGGGGGCTGACAGGTTATATGTTGTTACCAAGCCCACTTGGGGAAAGAAAAGTAAGTCTGGGGGGAAAACAAAAGTTGCAAAAGGATTTACCCCAGGCTCAGCTACACCGTCCGCCAAATGGACCAGTGTAAAGGCTTATGCAGTAAGAACCATGAAGAAGCACGGTTCGCAGAAGTCTAGTAAATTTAGAAAGTATAAGGAACACAAATAATGTTACTGCAAGATATATTTATGCTCAGTAATCTTACGATTTTGGAAGAATCTAAGGATCGCGGAACAATGAAAGTTCGCGGTGTCTTCCAACGGGCGGAAGAGGCAAACAATAACAAGAGGATTTACCCAAAGTCCGTTATGGAAACACAGGTAGGCAAGCTGCAACCTCTAATTTCAGAACGGCGTTTGTGTGGTGAATTAGATCACCCCTCTAATGATACAGTGAAGCTTTCTAATGCTTCTCACCTAATAACAAAGTTGTCCATGAAGGGTAATGAGGTTATAGGCGAGGCAGAAGTTCTCAACACTCCCGCAGGTATGACGGCGCAAGCCCTGATCAAAGGTGGTGTACAAATTGGTATCTCTAGCCGTGGGCTAGGTACCCTCTCAGAAGGTGAAGGTGATGTGAAGAGGGTAAACGAAGATTTTAATCTTATTACCTTTGACCTCGTTGCTGATCCATCAACTAGGGGCGCATACCCAGCATTGGCGGAATCTCGACAAATGCAACTATCTGAAAGTGTTGCTGCTGTAAAATCAGATCTACAACAAGATCTATCTGAAAAAGTTTTTATGACAATGCTGAGAAATGAGTTTGATCAAAAGTTTAAAGTTGACGAAGATAATCCTATGGACCGTGGTGGTCTTATAGCATTAGCTGGTGGTATTGAGAACTTGAAAAAGTCGGCTGGTGTCGCGGGTGAGTATGAAAAGAAAAGAGATACCAGACTTAAGAAGGAACTGGCAGTAGCTAAGAAGTTACATGCTGGAACTAACCATGCAAGGGGTGAGACGGCAATTAAGCTTAATGAATTTATATCCAGACTTGTAAATCGTGTAAGATTCGGAAAGGAAGGGGCTCGTCTAATTAACAGAGAGCGGGTACGACAAAAGATAAACCGCATGCAACAACAAGGCGGTCAACCACAAGGCGCAGGAGGTCAAGCACCTGTACAATCATTTAGGCGTTCTCGCCCAGGCCCACCCACACCACAGCAACAGGCTAGAACAGATGTAGCCACTAAGCGTATAGGTCAGGTCGGTGCGGCTAGGACTAGGGGAGAGGTTGCTGGTGTACAACAAAGGGGAGATATACGCAGAGCTAGGAGAAGAGAGGTTCATAGACGAAGAACGGATAGGTTCCGACAAGGTGGATCTTATAATCCTATAGCTCATGTATTTAGAACTGGAGGCGGAACCATTAGAAGAGGGCTTAGGACGGCATACCAATCCCAGGCAGGACAAGATGCAAGAGCAAGGATGGGGGCTCTAGGTAGGGAAGGATTAAGTGGTATACGCCGAGGAGCAGCAGCCGTAAATCGTGCAACTAGGGAAGGCCCTATGCACCATGACCCATCAAGAGGTCGTATAACTAATACTATTCGTAAAATCAGGCGTAGGCGGGCCGAGTTCGGCGGTGCCTATGGGGACGCTACTAGTGTTGGAGAAAGAGGTAGATTTGGTCATCAAGGCGGTCAAGGTAATCAGCGGCTAAGACGGAGACGGAGTGGCAGCTCTCCGATCAAAACTCCTACTATTATTAATCCAAAAACAAA
>NZAS01000115.1 GCA_002686195.1 Candidatus Pacearchaeota archaeon
CTAGCTCCTAGCTCAGTAGCTATCTCAGATACTCGCATAAAGGGGTACTTTTTACGCAAGCGAACAACTTTATTTTTAAATTTCATTAAAAATCGTCTATAGAAGCTTGCTTCCGTTCGTATTCCTTTACCCAACTAGATAGCATAGCTTTCCATTTAGCAGCTATATAAGCTGCATCTACATCCCCATTCTCATCTGCACGTTTTAAGTGGGAAGATGCTGCTACTATTCTTGCCCATTGTGCATCTGTGAATGATACTGTTACATCTGGCATTAGTTTTTCTCCTTTAGCTCTTTAATTTCTTCTCTAAGTTTCTTAACTTCCATTAATAATAACACTGAAAGTTTATCATAGGCTACACTTTCCGGAACATCGTTATCGTAATGAACTAGCATAGGAAGTACCTCATCTACTTCTTCAGCTATCAGCCCAAAATCTGCTTGCCCGTTACCCTTCCACCTAAACGATACCGGACGTAGATTATAAATATCTGTGGTATCGGTTTCCAAATCTAATACAGTATCTTTATATCTTATAGAAGAACTAGCAGCCGTCAACAAACCACTATTATGTACAACAGCGGTTCCACTCGCTACAGTTAAAGTATCTAAGGTAGTCCCACTAGAGTTCCAATGTGCTCTTTTGGTGTCCCCCGCAGTAACAGCAACTGAATTATCGGCATCTGAAAACAATCCCGTACCATCATCAAACAAAAGCCCCGGATCGGCTGCTGTACCATCTCCAAGAGCGAGATAATAAGTTTGTATCTGGGTTATACTTGGCCCAAATGTAAGTGTTCCCTGCCCATCCCTTGTATCGGATTGATGATAACCTATATAGTTATAGGGTTCGTCTGAAGTACCGTCTGGGCTAAGGTCACCTGCTATACCACTTCCTGTCCCACTATTGACAGGGAATAAACAGTTTCTAAAAATTGGTGTTCCTTCACTATCACTCGATGCATGTATCTTCCACCCAGCAGCAAGACCTTCACCTGTTTCAAAATGTATAGTTGAACCGATTGTTGCACTACTCCCTCCATTACCTGATATCATCCAAACCTTTGATAGAGGTGTGTAGGTTATCAGATGATCTACGGAACCGTCATTATACAGGCCATGATAACCATGGGTTACCCAGTTACTCGCTATACGAGCGTTATATTTAATTAATGAGGGAGAACCTGTAGTAGAAGCAGTCGAACCAAACAAAGTTAATCCGTTAGTAGCTCCTACTCCTAGCTGAAGTAGCTCGTTCCCCGCACCTAAACCACTGGCGTTATAAAACGTCATTTCGCTCCCGCCGTAATGCGCCCTTGTTGTGGCATCACTTGCAGTGGCAGAAGTTCCAGAATAGAATTTCACCCCGGCACCACTCATTGAAGATAAAATATAGTTGTTCGCAGACCCGTCCATAAAGTANANGGCTTGATTATCTCCGTCTATGTCNANCCATCTACCTGTTGTATCGGATACACTATTTGCTGTATACCCCCTCAGGAAAGCTCCTGTNGAACCTGATCCNGNNGNNCCANNNCCAGCAGTNGACATTTTNANNCNNAANCCNGNTGTAGCCACACTACCTACAGTACTTATTTCAGTTCCAGTTACACTATCTTGATTAACTATTTCGCTTGCATTTATTTGATCTTGTCCGTCAACTGCTAAACCTCCCGCATATTTAATTTGGGCTAGTCCTCCAGATGCTGCCCCAGTAACGGTAGCAATCAATGTATAACCACCTACATTTTNTGAAATCCAATCTGTAGCTATTATAGTGTGGAATACTGTAGGGTCAGTCGGCTTCCAATAGATGTAGTATGGTTTATTAGCAACTAAACCGCCAGCTACATCGTCAGTCGTAGTTCCTTCTGATATGTTTTGATTAGACCCATCGCTCAGGGTTATTCTGGTTGAACCCCAACTTATAGTATCGTTATCTGCCATTAATAATCCTTTCGGTTAAGTCTCTAAGATGGGGAACCTGTATAAAATACCCCATTATTTGCATCATATGTTCTTTTGTGGATAGCTGTTATCTCACGATTAGACATTACAGTTGGTTGTACATTACTACTTGAGGTTCTAATAGTTTCTATGAGTTTTCCTAATGGACTATGCATTTGATTAATAAACGCTTCATCATATCCTGTAGTAGAAATAGTAGTTCTTGTATGCCCTGCTCGTTCAGAGTATTTCAGACCCGTAATAATCATATTCCCTGTCACACCGGCTGCGGGATGCACTACCCGTACAGAACTCCCCGCTCGTAGATAGATGAANAATCTGTAATATGTAGCCTGTGCCCAACTAGTACCATCATCTAAAGGTGCTGTTATATTACCAGTATCAGTTGCTATAGCTGTCGCTAACGAAGTAGCTGTCATCGTCCCTCCAGCGGCATCAGCCCCATCAAGTTTCTCAACTAGCATCCCTGCTCTACCCCCAAAACTAACAGGGTGTTGGGCAGGGACTAAAGTATTTCCTGAAGTTCCACTTTGCCCCTGACCCACTAACTTAATTGTAGGATACCCAAAAATATTAAACGTTGTACGTTTCGATGGGATTATAACCCTAGTTANTATCCCTGCTGCTGCCTGTCGTATAGAATCCGAATCGGTTTCCATAGTTGTAGCATTGTATTTTAATTTATAAGTTTTAGATATACTTCGTTTATCTTTAAATCTCTCTATTATTTTACAGTTGACGTTTTTAAATACATCATTACTACTTTTTGCAGCCCCGCCAGCACCTGAACTCCTATCTCGTCCAACTACCCCCGTAATACCACTATCATCACCATACAATAATCGTGTCTCTGAAATGTAATCCCCATATCTAAATAATACTGGAACATCATCAGCAACACCGGCTCCAAATCTATCTACATTCGCTGTACAACCATCGCCAGTACCATCGGCTTCTAGGGACTGAGCTACGGTAGCATATCCAAAGTAAGACTCGGTACCACCGGAGTCATAGAAATCTCTGGGGTGGTTATCCGCCGGGGATGTGTTTATATAATTATGATTAGCAATAACTCCATGATGATCGTCACCCGGCATATCTTCGGTTGGAGCAAGTAATGCATTGACTTGTACTCCTTTATAAGGTCTGTCATTTTTAACTACATCCGATACCATTAAACTTTGGGCACCTTTTGTATCTACTGAAGTCCGTACCACTGTTAGGTCTTCTCCAGTAGTCCAGTCAAACCCACTTTGCCACTGTACTCTACATACCTCTTTAAATACATTAAATACTGGTTTATATTTGAGTATTCCCCCGGAAGTTGCGCTAGAAAACTCCAGTCTATCTGCTGTTGCATCTAACTGTGATTTATGTTGTTGAGGCAAGGTCAGCCAAAAAGTATCTGCATCTTCATATTCTACCCTATAATAACTACCTGTATCTGTAGTATCCGCATTGACACCATTAGTTCTGGTGGGAGCCGTATTTATCTTTACCCCAGCAGTAGTACCAGTAGTAACACCATTGATATTAGTAATTCTTATTAGTGTACCTGTTTCTAAGCCATGATCTTCTTCAGTTACTTCTATATCACCGTCAACAGTGGCTTGTGCAGCAGTTACCTCTGTCCCTAATAAACCTTCAACCTCACAATTATATACATCTTTTATTAGGTTCGCCCCTGTTAGGGCTGTTGCCCCCCAATGATAACCCTCCATCGTACCTGTAAGAGAGACTAAATCTTTCATTTTCGGATGATCCTCATAGGTTCCGTCATCATTTGCAGTAGTATTCGGGGGATCAGTNATTGATCTACCNCCTGCNGGTAAGGGTGAGAANCCAGCCATACCTGAAGTTGTCTTACCATTCAGAAACCCCCCCTTATTATGTTCTATTACACCAAACGTTCCGTCTGAAGAGTGTGACATGGACTCTCTCGCAGCCTTGTTAGTATTACTGCTAGCAGCACCCCCGGCAAAAAACGTAACATTATCTTCTAATAATTTATCATATGTGTCTGTATCGGTACTTTGCCAGTTATAAGTACGGACATCATCTCCCCTATTCCAATGGAACACACCTCTCCCGTTCTCCTCCCCGGAAGCTTTCTGTCTTAGCACAGTAGCAGGAGGAAACCCACCCTCAGGTCTATTAGCGGTATAATCTTGCTCAGAAATACTGTTGACTTTGAACATTTCCAGCTTATGTCCTAAATCATTAGCATTTTTTACCTGCCCATTATCATCTACGGCACTCAGGGCAACCTGCGTATACAAATCATCATCAAATAAACCGTGATCAAAATCAGGCTGCATAAATATTTTGGTTNGGTTCCAATCCGTATCTGATTCGGACTGATTTTCACTTGTGGGATAGTAAACAGTTAGTCCTGTGGCTNCGGGGTCTANAGGTTCTGAACCNCGCATAAAATAATTTATNTGGGGNCTGTGNGTGTCNTNTGANTGNCCCGCAAATGCCTCACCATTAGTAGTTCCATACAACCCTGTATCTAGGTAGAAATCATATCCCTGCGCTCCTGANGGTTCTGNTGCNAGACNAACANTTCTAGCTNTCGGAACTGTTTGCAACACTTTGTATGGTATTACCATTTAAATTTTTAATTTTAAAATCATTAGTAGTAACAGAATGTACTATATATGCCCCAGCTTGGATATACGTACCACTACCACCATCTATGGAAGCATTATTATCATTAGAAACCTTTACCATATTTCCATTCACATACCCATGAGCGGTTGCTTTGATCAAAATATCCTCTGTACCTGTATCAGCTTCGTTACCAGATTCTCCATAACTTACCTCAGCACCAGCAAAAGCTGATCCAGTATTAGAATGTCTCTCCGTCATAGCTATATTTACCATAGCTTTTAGGGCGGTAGTGTCAGTTCCACCAAATTTCTTCTTCCTAGAAATATCTCCGGTTGGGAAATCAAAAGCTGAATCTTGAAATTTGGCTTCACCTATGGAAGTTGACCCATCATGGGTATTATCTGAATATAATTTTTTACCGAAAGCCCAATCAGATACTATTGCTTTTAAGGTATCTGAGAATTTAGCGTTATCATACAAAGCATCTCTAAATTTTCCTTGGTCGTCCTGTTTCTTTGGGTCTGCTGGAACTAACCTAGTAGTAGTAAAATCATCACATGTCGCAGAAGAATCCTGAATTACTTTCGTTATAGGTTCAGTTCCTAGTGTACGGAAGTAGTCACTTGCCTGTAAATGTATTGTCTTGCCGACTGCATCACTATAACTTACATCTACAGTATCTATTTTCCCATAGAAATAACAATACATCATCTTATCAGTTCTCATTGCTATATATGCTGTTCGTTGGTGGTTTACAGCATCATTATTATCATGTATTGCCGCTGTAGAACCTAAAACCCCACGAGTAACTGAAATTGTAGTATCACTAGTACCTGTAATTTGCATAATTTCATCATCAACCTTAACATATGCACCTACCTGAACTTGGGAATTGGGTAGGCCACCTCCGGTAACAGTATCAACAGCAAATTCAGTTTCACTACTATCTATCCCTGATGTATTTATTAACATGGCTTGTGTAACACCATCTCCTGCCGCAGAAGTTGAATATGTTTGGCTTGCTGATCCTGTACCCGGCCCCTCTAGTCTAAAGGTATCGGTAGTTACATTATTAACTTCATATATTCCATCAAGTATAGTCCCAGAATCTTCATTCACTAGATGAATAAAATCCCCATTTGTTAGACCGTGTGCATCTTTATCGAAGACAGCAGGAGAAGCCCCATTATGAGTAATAGCCTCAAGTTCAAGTGCCCTAGGTAAGTTGAACAATCTTATGGTTTGGTATCTTCTGAAGGTTGGATTTGCTACTTCTCCTTCCACTGTATAGGTTCCCGAATACGCATCAATATCTGTACCTAAAGTTTCATTCATACGTTTATTACTTATAACAACTTCTACCATAGCTGGAGCATATACTTTATCTGTGTAATCAACACTCACAAGATCACTTGTAGGTATGGGATACCATTTCTCATCATCTTCATTTAAATATTGTAAAAAACTTCGTCCATGTACTGACATATATATTTATCCTTTATATATTTCTACTTGCATTCTTAGCTGTGGGTCGTGTCGATACAAATGATATCTCATAAGTCCACAATTTAGGTAACTCAGACGCTAGACCAAAAGTTGCGTTCTGTATTGCTACATTATACTGTTCATATGTTACACTCTGTATATTAGTATGTAAATGAGTTAATAATATTTCTTCGCCCTGCACATAATTCCATTGGGTAACAGCGTGTTGTAATTGGAAAAAGGTTGGTGGATAATAGTTATTACCATTAAACTTTGTAAAGCTACTGTCTGGTAACGCTTCCCTTTCTACAACCCCACTAACTGTCAACACTGGTCTATAAGAGCCTACATCGAATAATATTGGACTCTGCCTAGGGATACCTACCTGTAACGGCTGTCTGAACGTTCTAGTAGCAAATCCTAGGACTTTCAGGGCATACTTAGCTTGTACATCTTTACTCCCACCCGCTCCAAATATATAATTCTCTGTTGTACCCCCACCAGTTATTTTAGGATTTAGTACTTCGGAATTGGTGAGGCTATTAGCATCTTTGGGAGTTTTTTCTAATAGTATTAATGATTTCATATACTAACTCCCTTTCGTCATATGGGGATAGTACACTTTAGGTCTCCCTGTAAAAAACACCATCGTGAATTCTGGGCGTTCTTCTGACCCAGCTTTGTAATCAACACTTACACTTGTGAGAGCCGCAGAATATTTAAAATAACTTTCGTTACTGCCCAAATCTGGTTCCTGTATATACAGATTTATCTGTTGGGTAGTATCATACCACCAATCTGTAGACAATCTAGAAACTTGATGTACTGTGGGGGTGCGGTAGGTATTCCCCCCAAACGTAACGGTCTGATCTGTATCCTGATCATCGACAACACCAGTTAGATTCAAAGTTGGTTTATACGTACCTAAATCAAACAAATAGGGAGAGTTTTTGGGTGCAGCAATCTGTATAGGGTTTTTTAGTACAGCAAGGGATATTTTCTCTATCTGTAGAGCATACCTAGTTGTGCCACCGGGAGTGGTGTTAGAATAATCATTTTCGTTCTCTAAGAATACTGATAACTCATCTGCCATATATTATCTCCACGGGTCTTCATCGGTATATGCTGTTGCTTGATAAACTCTGTTTCCTATATTTCTAGCCACAAAAATCTCTTCGCTTTCGAATGCTTTCGATGTTAATTCTAATTTTATTTGGTTCTCCGCACTTAGAGGATTGCCTAGAGTACCGCCCACGTTATTCTGAAGGGCTGTGTTCCCCTTAAATTGCGTGTTAAGTAGGTCTCTGTCCGCTTGTAGCTTTCTTAAATACTCCGCATGGACATCATCAGATTGTTTCTTATCTGCCGCTACCATTTCATCGTTTATTCTTTTTTGTTCCGCTATAAA
>NZAS01000116.1 GCA_002686195.1 Candidatus Pacearchaeota archaeon
CAGCACGTTTGTAACGATCTGTAATCTTCGGGAGAGCTTCATGATCCAACACAGGACTCCACTTCTCTTGAAGTTGTTGTGTATTCATTTGCATTTTTTCTCTCCTAATATTTCTATTATTTATAACTTTATTATCTTTGAGTTGTTCTTGTCAAGGTACTCGAATAAACGTCCATTGACTCTGACAATACTTCAAAGGTTTCCTCTTGTTCTTCTTCTTGCTGAACGGTTTTTACAGTATTGGATGGGAAGTAACTTTCTTTGATCGTTTCAACTTTTGAAACAAAATCAGAACTATCTTCAAAACTAACACCAGCAGATAATTCTTTCAATTTTTCCACTTCCGTAACTGTCAAATCAGAACTCAACGATTGCACAACTTCGTGCCGTTTTAGTTCCGACAACTCTTGCTTCAAACTTACATTTGAAGTTANTTGCTCGTTCAAACTTGCTTTCAGTTCNACCAATTGCTTACCNAGTTCNTNCAGAACATCANTTTTACTTTCGGGAACTTCNACGTAGTTTTCNGTGAAAAGAGTTTTCAAACCACCGATGAAATTTTCAGCAATTTCAGAACGAATACCTGTGTCGATAGCAACTTTGTTGTCATCAAACCATTGATCGGTAACGTAGTCAAAATAATTGTCTAGTTGCTCGGTCAATTCGGTTTTGGCTTCGTCTANAGCAGTATCAAATACAGTATGTACTTCTGCTTCGGCGAGTGCCAGTTGTTTATCGACTTCGTTATTGACAGCAGCCTCAAAGATAGTNGATGCTTTTTCTTTGAATTCTTCTGACAATTCTTCACCTGTTAGTAACGCACTAACATCGTTTGTTGGATCGTAAGATTCAGCAGCTGCACCNCCTGATGCTTTCCGTCTTGCTCCCCCTGCTTTCCAGACACGTTTCATTGCCTTAGANATAGCAGTTTTATGANCNGCAGANTTNGNCNCNTTGTTGATGCCCTTTTTGACCTNTNNTTNNCCAACGTTTTACTTTNTTGANTTCNCCACCAACTGTTCTCCAAACCGTGNCGTTCGACGGGCGGGTTTGTGAACCAACGGTGTACTCATCTAATTCCTGTTCACCGATTGCAACGGCATCATCGACGGCATCATCAGAGGGATCAAAACTTTCACCACCTCTGTTTTTTGCCCCGAGTGTCGCTGCTCTTGACAAAGCTGGGTCTACTCGTTTGCCTTCCCTTCGTTTTCGTTGTCTCGCCAATTTGACCTTATTTTTCCTTCGGTCTTTTTTCGCCTGCGTTCGAGTTTTTAGGGAAGTTTTATATGCCGCTTCATAAACCTCAATCTCACCATCTTCGTTCATTACTATATCAACTTCATCAAAGTTGATGTCGGGATTTTCTGCTTTGAGTTCGGCAAGAAATGCTTCCATTTCTGCTAAATCTTCTTCGGCAACATCTTCCCAACCNTCTTCGTCGGCAAGTGCTGTCTGTAATTCTTCNTCNTCTTCAGTATCTTCTTCTTCAAGGATTTCTTCGGTTTCGACTTCATCAACAGTTTCTTCTTCAGCAACNGTNGGTTCNTCTACACTCTGGTCGGCATTGGCAGATAGAATTTGTTGAACTATATCTTCAACACCAGCCTCGGCAGTAACTTGATCTGTATCAGTTTCCACCGTATCCTCAGAAGCAACGAGATCTGAAAAATCTTTTTCCAATGCTTCCATGTGTTTTCTCCTTATATATGAATATATCTAATACGTATTTATACAAACTAAAGTTTAGACAAGAAATCTTCAAATACTTGCAATGCTTTTAGTTCACGTTCTTGTTTGGGTACGTCTAACACCTTTTTCATTTGGGCAATTTCACCCTCTTGAATTANACCATTATNCCACACCCANTCTNTNCCTTCCATTATACCATTNACAAAGGCATTAGGTGCAGATGGATCGGCAACAATATCAGCGGCAGTTGCCANANAGAAATCATCCTTTACTAATTTAGTGCCATNNNNTTGTTCTTCNANNGAACCCATNCCCCTAGANGAAACNCCAAGTTTAGCACCTTCTTTTAGAATGCTNTCNACAATTTTGCCATATGGTGTTTCACGCATAACTTTTGCTTTNCCNATCCAATCGTTGCCACTTCTGCGTAAATTGGTTATCATATGCGAAACACGTTCTAGGTTGATAGTCGGCCCTTCTGGATGACCCAACTCTCCGAATGCACGACTTTCTTTGATATAATCCTTGTTGTAACGTTTGACTTCACGTTCNAGNATNTCTCTNGGATAAGATCGTTTATTCCTATTTACTGTTTCTGCTTGAAGAAANANNCCTTCNAGGTATANACNTTTNTTACCATTGGAATCTTCG
Source organism: Candidatus Pacearchaeota archaeon (assembly GCA_002686195.1). Next base: position 2,344 of record NZAS01000116.1, read on the forward strand.
TCAATTTCAAAAACTTCTANNTCTTCATTGACTTCNGTTATNAGTTTCATTATTGCCCTCTCAATTATGTNACNCTATTGCTNTAATCTGGACGTTGAGTATATCCTGTGACCTTTTTAACTTCGATCAATAGACTATAACTNGCATCTGNANTGGNCATACCAGCAGAATCTACATTGATATTAGCATCACCTGTAATGACAAGTGGTGCTGGTAAACCACGATTGTATCTATTCCAACTACCATTTCCACCAAGATTGAGTATAGCAGTAGAACCATCCTTAACAATCAAATATCCACCACCTTGAATGTTCCAAGTAATTGAAACAATTGAAATTTGCTGTGTTCCACTCCCAAGATTATCACTAAAACTAGCATTAACATCAACTGTCTGTTGTGTTATTCCAGCAGATAAATCCCCTGCTTGAGTTGCCCGAAATAATGAAACTCCATTGGGATTCGACTGTTCAAACACTTTAGTCATATTTGCCATTGGTTATTCCCCCTTTTTATCGGTTTCCTTTGGCAAACTTTCAGTGGATAGATTGTTCAACCAATCTTTCGCAACCACTGGTTTTCTCAATTCCAGTTTTTGCATAATTCTATCTGCCAATTCTTGCTGAAACAATGCAGTTGCATCAACTGATTCCCCATCATCTATCGCATTAATTATATCTTTAACTGCCATTGTCCGCTCCTTGATTTAGTAATCTCTGTATCTTATTTATGTCAAACTGTTTCTCACCAGTTATGAGTTGTTTTTCTTCATTTGGTGGTTGTTGTCCATTGCTGTTTGCTGGCGGTACTGCTGGTACTGGTTCACCCTCTGGTGGTGGTTCTTCCATTGGTGGTTCTCCACCTCCAGCACCCATAGCACCCCATTCAATAGTGGCATCTTTTGCCAATGTTCCACCATCCACTTCAGCATCAATTTGTTTCTTCATTTGCCTGATTTCTTTATCGGTCATTTGTAAGATGTTCTTTTTGATGTGTTCCATCGAAAAATACCGACCAGCATATTCGGCAACCGTACTTAGTAATTCCATACGCATTTGTAATATTTCAGCTGTTTTCTGTTCACGATAATACGAATCTTCTGCCCATTCATACTGAATTTCATGTTTGATCTTATCCCAATCTGCCTCTTTGATGATTCCCATTAGAATCAATTGTGCTTTCAACAGTTGGTCAAAGAATTCAGTGAACTTATTACGCAGACGATCAATAAACTTACTGAACTTCATTTCATCTCTGGAAATTTCTGATTCACGACCAAGTGAAAAACCAGAAGATTGTTCATCCAAACGACTTGATGGTACATTCAGTGCTTTGTAGAGTTTGACTTGAAAATAGATCACATCATCCATCTCACCCAAATTCTGACCACCCTGTAATGTAGTAATTTCCGTACCACGACCACCTTCCCTACGTGGCAACCAAAAGTCCTCTAACATACTCATGTGCTTGCGTTCATCTTTGATTTCACCAGTTTCGGCATTATAGATCAACTTATTCCGATACTGACTCATGGTATCCCGTAGATATTGCTCTGCTTTTGCTTTGGGTAAATTACCCACGTCAATGTAGAATATTCTCCGTTCTGGTGCGCGACTGATCCGATAAATGACCAATGCATCTTCCATCATAGTCAACTGATTCAATGGTTTGACTGCCTTGTGCAAATACCCTAAAGTATTCATCTTTTTATAATCAAACTGTCCACTGGTTACATGAGCAATAGCATCAGGCATTACTTTAATACCTTCCTGTACTGTCGAATCTGGTTTGTTTGCCTTTTCATTATAGACAAAAAATTCTTCGACCCTTTTCACTAATTCTGCACCATTGGCATTATCTGATCTTACTTTTTGTACTTCCCTAACTTTTCTAATCTTTCTTGGATCTATGTACCTGAGTTCTTGTATACCACGTTTTTTGCGTTCTTCGTCAATAATAATATGAAAATATAACCTCCCATCAATATACCATTTTCTAAAAATATCATATCCTTTTTTGTTAAAGTCCAACGTTTGAATAATCTTATCCCATGCTTCGTGAATTTTCTTTTTGACTGCATCGGGAGCTCCAAGTTCATTCAAATCAAGATTTAGTGCGTTTTCTTTTTCGTCTGATATTACAATTGCTTCGTTTACTATCGCATCAATTGCCATATCGCATTCTGGATGGATAGACATCTCACGATATTTGTTGATAAGTTCAACTTCGTTTTTGATCGAACCATCCATATCAATGTATTGTCCAAAAGCACCACCAGCCGCAACACCCAACGCACCATCATCGTTCTCTGGTGGCGCAAAGGTTTTCAACTGTTTCTTTGCTTTTGTGACTTCAAATCCGAAAAATTTTGCCATAATAGTACCTAAAAGTGTGGGGGGAATTATCCCCCCACTAGTTTACTTAAAATCCGTATTCAAATGCTCCAGAAAAATCACCAAGAGGTGTATCTGAAACATTAAACGAGACACCAAACTTACCAGTTGTAACACCCTCGTCGAATGTAGTGTCTGCGGTTTCCCACCAAGACATTGCCCATGTTACTGAAAATTCTTCCAGTGCATCATTGCTATCCCAACCCAATTCTATTCCTGCGATTGCCGTTGGAAAAACACCGATCATGGCATATTCTCTGATTGGTTTACCGTTCTTTGAAAACTGAATAACTCTAGCATCACTAGTGTAAGAACTAGGATCAGCAGATACTGCTAAGTTGTCTGCTTTTCCATTGATAACTTCTGCCCACTGTTCCACAAATTTCCTAACTTTGAAATCTTCATCGTTGATGATAGTGGTTTCCCAATCATCAAATGTGGTATTACCAGCAAGTTTCAGCACCCTACCCATGTAAGGAACTTCGACAGGCCCGATGTTTACGCCAGGAATTGCAGTGGTCTTAACCATGAATGGAGCCATTTTGTCACCACCATGCGTAGTACCAATACCAGCTGGAGGATTAATTTGGACTGCAAACAGGTTAGGTCTTGCACCTCCACCAGCAAGGGATTTCCTAAAAGTGTTTATATTCATCTGTGTTCTCCTATGTTATCTCTATTTATGCCCCTGCTACCTCAGAAAATGCTACACCAGTTCTAACAGCAACAAAGTTAAGTTGAATGAAGTTGATTGAACGTGCTGGTTTGACAAAAATGTCACCGACAAATTCGTTTCTGTCTATGACATCACCAGTGTTGTTACTAGTATCACACACCACTTTGTAGTCGAATATACCACGTTGTGCTTTGATTCCACCCAAAAATGGTTCAACCATGTTTCGGAATGATGATCTTGTGAACTCATCGTTGAATTCAAACAACATTGATTTGGCTGCTCTGGAAATCGATTTCTCAAGAACTATAAACAATCTACGCACGTTAATTCGGTCAAAGGCACTTGGTTTTGCCAATAGTGTTTTATCACCAAACAGCAATGTACCTTGGCCAGGCATCGATACCACTGGATTTACCCTATCTTTGTAAAGAGTATCTCGATCTGCCTTGGCTGGATTCAACCACAATTTTACTACGTTCTTGATTTGCCCACGACTAAACCCTGCTGGACTCCACCATGACGCATTTGAATTGTCCGTTGCCACACATAAACCAGCAACATCACCATTCAATGGTATGTCAATATATTTATCTGTATATCGATTGTAAGTTCGTTTCCAACCAGAATCGGCAATACCATAAGATGAACTTCTCAGAGATTCTGCCCATGTCTTAACGGTTGCAGTTTTAGATGCAGAAGTACCAGCACCAATTACAGCAGAGGATTGTGGTGAAAGTGTTACTATACAGTCCTTTCGGACTTCAGCAACATTTTCTATGATATATTCACCAACTGCAGCTGCACTGTCATCAACACCTGTCATCAGTATACCGATATCTACCGTGTCAGCATCATCAAACAAATTATATCCCTTACCAGCAACAGTTCTGTTGGTAGTGCTATTTCCATCAGCAGTGTCATCAACACCGTTTGCTAATTGTACCGAATAACCTGTCGTTAAATTGGTGAATGCAGTAGCATCAGAGGATGCATGATTGCTCCATGATGCTTCTGATGTTGCATTTGCCCAAAAACCAGTACCATAGATGTATTGTGAATCTCTACGCAACACATCTTTCCAGAAATTACTATTGCCCTGTGCATCTCTGGCATCGTCTGCTAAGGATAGTGCTTCGTACTTTTCTAAAACCGTACCAGCTGTACCCGTGAGTTTGCCATCGGCATCTATAACTACCAAATGAATTTCGTCATTGACATCAGTGTTTCCGTTTTTCCCTAAGACGTAAGCAGATGTATTCGGCGCACGATCATACAATGTATACAGGTCTTTATCAGTACCGTTTATGGTTTCTTTCCAATTAGTAAATGTACCTTGATGCCATACACTAACTAAAAGACTATTACCCAAAGCACCAGCATATCTGGCAATAAAGGTTGCTCCACCATCGGCATAAGTTGTACTATCAAACTTATCTGTATTTTCAACTTTGGATTCTTCACCAACAGCTGTGGTTGTCGTTACAGTGTCAACTGTTGCTGTACCACCAGTACCACCCGTGATGTTCAAAATGTCACCTGATGCATATCCACTACCACCAGCAACAATACTAGCAGTTAGAATAACACCACTACCATCAACAGTTATTAATACCGTTGCACCAGTACCTACTCCCGTACCAGCAGTAGTAGCTTTAGTACCAGCAGTATGACCTGTACCTCCAGAAGTTACTGATCCTTCTAAATCCGAAATAACACCCTCAACTGCTGTACCACTACCATCGGATGCGTTTGTTTCGTCATCTCCTAATGTTCTTACCACGTTGAGTGACCCTGCATATGCAAGGAAATTTGAAGCAACGTGCCAGTTTTGTTCTACAGCAGTGGTTGTTGGTTTTCCGAAAACTTTTGCCAACTCAACCTCTGATGTAATTGAAGTAATCTGATCCGCCGGCCCCCATAGAAATGCGGCGGCAAATCCAGCATCAGACGTGCTGACTGCTGGTACTACATTCGTAGCATCTATCTCCTTAACTAATACGCCAGGACTTACTTGAAATGCCATGTCTGTTTCTCCTTATCGTTTGGTTGTATAAACTTTCCCTATAAAAGTTACAAGTGAACTTGCACAAATATTTATAAAAAATTACATTTCAGCAACTTCCCACATTTGCCCACTTCTATCTAAGAAAGTTTCTGGTTCCAAACCAGTGTTCATTATACCAAATGGTGTTAATTCTTCTTCGATTTCTCGCATCCTCTGTTCATACATTTTCAATCGCAAATCCTGATCCATCAAATCCTTGAAGTAACGTTGATTTGCTACCCACGAAAACAGAACCAATGTCATAACAATATCATCGTGTGAACCCTCAGTTGCTTGATAACTCTTACCCTTAACCGCAAAACACGTCAATTCGGCAATGGTGTTGAAATCAATAATCAATAACTGATCTTCTTCGATTAAATTCTTGAGTGTCCGACACCCAATCCTCTTAACCTGTGCCGTTGTTTTGATACCCAATTCAGTACCCTTTCCAAAACCAGCACTGAGTACTTGACCAGAACGACCTTTTATGGTGGATGTCAATATGTTCTCATATTCCAAATCGTAATGTAGAATATCGGCAACCTGTCCACCAATATCATTCACTTCCAACATCACATGTGCTTCATTATATTCCTTTGCCACCTCAAAAATAATTGTCGGATAAAGCAAAGGTGAAATTTCATTATCACGATAAACTGCCACCATCTTATAGGGTGTATCAGTCGCATCTATAACAGTAAAGGCACTATAATCTTGCCCTGCACCTCTTGCCACATCACATGCCATAAAATAAAATCGATTATCTTTAGATTCTTCGTAGACACTCAATCCATCTTTTCTGAAAATGGGATCTTTGAATACCAACGTCGATAGTTTAGATGGTGAAATTAGTGTATCAGTAGATCCGATAAATTCAGTTTCAAATTCGATTCTGAACTGATCTTCTGATGTATTCCTAATAGTCTGTTCTTTCCATTTTTCATCACGGCCAGGTACTTGTGACCAATGAACATCAATTGGCACATAATCACTTTGACCATTTACTGCATTCGACCACATTTTATAGAACTGATTCATGCCGTTAGGTGTCGAAACAATTAACACCTTAGTCTTATTACCCGATGAAATTGTCGGATATACTGCTCGAAAGAATTCTTCTGAAATATTATCAGGCACAAAGGCAAATTCATCCAAGAATATGATATTGAATGTACCACCCCGAATAGCACTGGATGATGTTGATGATGCCAAAATCTTTGAACCATTTTCCAGTTCGATGTTACCCTTGTTCCATTCAACCACACCTTGCTGTAACCACAACGGCAAATTTTCGTATGCCAATCTCCATCGACCTAGTAATTCTCTGGCCGTTTGACCTTTATTTGCCAAGATTCCAATTCGGACATCTTGGTTATACAGTATATAGTGCAACAAATAGGCAATTATGATAGTAGATTTCCCTGTCTGTCTAGGCATTTTACAGATCACAAATCGGTTATCCACAAAGGTTTGAATCATGTCCTCTTGGAAATCCCATAAATCAAACGGCATCAAACCTTCGTCCACATTGACAATCATCATGTACTTTCTAATGAAATATATTGGATCTTCACCACACTTCACATATTCCTTGACCTGTTCTGGTGTGAAGTCTATAGGTACATTAGCCTTTTTTAGTAAAGGATTGCCTAAATAATTAATCTTCTCCGAGTTCATCTTCTTCCTTTTTGCTCTTTATCAGTTTTTGCAATTCAGCAGTAGAACCGACAAACAGTGCATTGTTCGTAACCTTTGTCGGATTTCCTTTTTTCTCCAATGCTTTCATCTGTTCCATCTTTATCTGCAATTCCAACAACCTATCATTGACTTCAGTGGTATTCTTCAATAACTGCCCGAATACCTCAAATGCTCTTGGATGGTCTGTTTGCTTGGCAATTTCCAATGAATACTCTAATGCATCATTGCCCTTTTCTAATAGTTTATAGTAATACTCACGACTCTTTTCGTAATCTGCATCGACATCACCATCTCGGTTTTCTGCATCGGACTTGACTGTTGCTGGTGGATCTGATAAAACCACTTCTTCAACAGTTTCTTCCTCTACTATATCAAATAAATCGTTGAGTTGAACATCTACTTTTCGCATTATACTTTATGAACCTATAAAATTATTATTTTTTGCGTAGAACATGCAAGTGGTAATATCTGCAACATTTTCAGAATTATTCAAAAAGTCTTTAGTTATATTATCATGAAGTTTTTCCGATAGAATAACACCATTACTGTTCCACCTACACCATATTCTATGTACCCAAATATCAAAATTCAAAGATTTCATCTTTTTACAAATATTTATTGCCTTTTCCATATTAGATACCAAACCACATCGTGCATGAAATTCAAGAGCAACATTTCTAACATTATTTTTAATGTAATCATAGTTTTCATTCGTAAAAACACGATACTCTCCCCCTTCACAATCCATTTTTAACAAATTAATACAATCTATGCCATTTTCTTCAACCAACGTTTTTAAAGTAATACCTTCAATCATAAAATCAGTTTTTGTATTTGTCAACTCAGCAAACGTATAATCTTTTGTTGGCAGGGAATCTGTATTTTTTTCTTCTGCAAATGTAGCACCATCAACATCACTTATTGCCTTATTGATAAGAACTACACTATCTTCTATATTTTCTTTCCTAAGACTTTTTAAGATATAATCATAATTTTTTTTCATCGGTTCTAGTGCAAAACATCTAGCCCCCATCTTCACAAAGTCAATGATATTATTCCCCAAATATGCACCAATATCTATAACAATATCTCCTTTTTGTACTTTATAATACTCCGTATAATAATTTTGAACTATTTCTCCAGATGAAACTTCGTCTATGGTGGGTAATATAAATTTTCCTTTACTTGGATCAAATCTGGTAACAATTTCTGAAGTTATTCCTTGCATTAGATATTATCCGTTTGTGTTTCCGTTACCGTATATGAATCATCAGCATCGGCAGTAGTTGGATCTGGTACTTGAACGGTTCTTATATTTGCCGTTTCCATTGCTATCTGTGTATCATCCAAACCACTGAAAATCTTTTTAGAATATAATTGGGTAATTGCTTCCCTTACTACCACAGATTCTTTTGCTGGGCCGTAGAGATAGGTTTTCAGTTGGAAATTTAGTGTCCAAATAATCAATCTGCGTTCATTTTCAGATGCCCCTTCCCATTGATCCTCTTGCGAAACATCTGTCAAAACTATTGGTATATCATGTTTTTGTACATCATTGATGCTAACCGTGAATTCTGGTGTAAAATACGGCAAAATTTGTTCGACGATTTTCAGACCATCTTCGGTGGTATCACATGCCACTGCTAATGCAATATCCATATTATAGGGTACTCGTTGCCAATAATAAATAACTTTACTGCTATCCGATGTATCTGCTCCAGATGATGCCAATGATCCTGTAGTATTACTAGTTGATCCTGTTATAGTTTCACTGTCTGTAAAAGCACCACTGGCATCTCTCACCCGAATTGTGGTAGTGCTTGGTTGATCAACTATATATGCTGTTGATGTGCTAATTGCACCCGTAATTCTCTCACCTGTAGAAAACAGATTTGGTGCTATAGCAAAGGTTAAAGTTTTGTAAGTTGTTGCCGTTTTTTGCATAGTATTGAGTTTTCTGGATGCATCATAAGTCAGCCCCGTCCATTCAAAACTCATTCGTGGCAAACCACCTTGAACTTCGGCAACATTGGCCGCAGTTGATTGCTGTAAAATTTGCACAAACCTTGCTCTGGGTGCATATGCCAATGGTACACCAACACTTTGGATTGTAGTACCAGAACCAGCCCGTTTAATAGTAATACCATTGAACAAAGTGCCAAACGCAACTAAAGACTTTCGGATTGATTCGTTATAAAAAGTTGTACCTAACATTAAAATTGTCCAAATGGATTGGTTTCTGTGAAGTCTACGATACCACCATCAGCATCAGTTTCAATTGCCGTACTTTGTGTGAAGTTATCTGATGGGGTTGTTTCTGTTACCAAATTATCGACTTCGGTTATACCTGTATCCATAGTGTCCTCTGCATATCTGAACAATGAACATTCCATTTGCCAAATATAATTGTTACCCAATTGAAAAAATGGAATCATATCTTCGGTAAAAGTAATCTCATATATTTGACCAGATAGTGGCAAATAAATCAAATCACCTTCTCTCGGTTTAACTATTTCTGAATCACCAGCAGTTACAACTTCGGTAAAACGACTCAATGAACACACTAACTGACATGTATCTGTAACTTCAAATCCAAATCTAGTTATAATATCCCCACCACCACCAAAACCATTAATGGTATCTTGACCAAAATACATTTCGATGGTATATGCTGTATTGAAACTGTTATTTTCCGCATCATCAAACAATGTATCCACGTTGTTTCTAGTTCTGGGTAGATATTTGACATCAAAACCAGCAACCTGTATTGCTTCAGTTACTAGATTTTGCACCATACTTTGTTCTTTTACTGAAGTATTATGCGTAAATACTGTTCTGACTGTCATCTCTTATCCTATTAGCATATGTGGCATTTCTTCGTAATTCATTTGCATTTGTGTTTCTAGGGTTTCGATTTCGGTTGTGGCTTCTTGCAATAAAGTTGCACCACTATATGTAATACCGCCAGGTAGTTGCAACCCTTCAAATTTGCTTAGATTTGTACCCCATTGTTTTTTCATAAGTGCAGTAGAATATCGTTTCAACCATCTATCGTTATATACCGATGTATAAGTATCTGGATCTAATATTTCATGCACCTCTATTACTAAATATTCATCTACTGCAACATCATTAGTCCAATCCATATAGATATATAATCTATCCTCATGACGACTAAATTGAAATGGATGATGCCCAACCATCAAATTGTCAATAGTTTCCATATGGCCACTAACCATTGTATAATGCATCATCTGCACATCAGTGAAATCATATAGATCATTGAGTCTTAGTTGGTATCTAAGATCAAACATATTAACTCCAGAATTAGATTCTATTGGGAAAACATTAGACACACCCGTTATGCTTGTACCAACAGGAATATACTTATTAGTTTTATCATCTGCCGTAACCTGATGTTTCAAGTAACTTCTGGTTATTGCATCGTAGTGATAATCTTGGTAATATTGCAATGCATCATCAATAGAATCGTCTGCTTGATCTGTACTGATGTTGATGTCAATAACACCATCACCAAGTTTGCGTTTGCAATAACTTATTAGAGTTGCTCTTGAATTTGGAACTGCCATTAGAAACTTTCCTCGTTTGGGTTTGCATCTATAGCTGCAAAAACTTCAGTATTCCATTCATCTGATGATGGATCTCTGAGTCGTGTAATGGATAATCTTCCTGACGTTTCATTGATGTCAATAGAACTGGAATTAAACTGGATAGTAACATCATTTCCTACTACAGAATTTGCACCATTGGTAACTATAACAGTATTATCTGCACCTAAAATTGAACCTCTCGGTACAGATTGCATTGCATCAACACCATTTCCGATAATGATATTACCGATAGTTAGAGTAGTCGTACCTGTGCCACCATCAACCACACCAATAGTGTCACTGAGTTGATATTGACCCAAACCAGTGACCTTGCCCGAATCATCAAAAATTGCCCTTAAAGGTGTTTGATCTGCCATTGTTCCCCCCTATAGTGGTAGTGTAGCATCACCTGATATTGCCGCCCCACAATCAATGACAATAGAATAGTTTCTTATTACTTCATTTGTCAATTCATATTTACTCGTACTTTGAGTCAATTTCAGTTGATGTAATATTTGACCATCTAAAGTTATCGTATCCACTTCTCCAAAATCATGAGAAAAGGTATCAGCAGAAAATACAACCTCTCTTGCCGTTGCCGTTATATCATTTTCCCGATCTTGTAAAAGTTTGATCTGATCGGCAAAGGTTTTATTGGTGAAAGTTTTTATTTCTGCGTCTGTGCCGTAATATTTCAATCCCATTGCTCTACCCCTATGTTATTACTAAAACTGATGCCATCACATCCAATTTTTCTTCTGCTGACGCATAGATACTAAGTTTTCTCTGCTCTGCTTCTTCACTTGATGCTGTTAGGTTAATTGGTTTTTCTATCACCATTGTTGATTGTGCTGGCACAACAACATTAAACAATATGTAACCTTTGTTTACATTGCCACCATCTCTCAATTGCAAATAAAAATGAACATCACCCGTGTGCTTATTGGAAATATAAATGGCATGAACTGTAGCCTCACCCGCTGTATATACTGGTGTTAAATCAACAATACTTTCTTCTTCTGGTACATTGACAACAGATTTAGTTTGAAAATCAGTAGCCATTACTATCCTCCAAAGACAATAGACATTGCCACTGCCAAACCATCTGATTGCAAAACCGCATTCCCTTCTGCATCCTCGACCAATGCTACCCCATCTTTAATTGCAATCAATTCCCTTTTTATCTCTTTGACTCGACCAGACTCATCCACATCTATTGCTTTGACTACCTCTAAATTTACTTCAGTAGTGAAATCAGAGATACCAGAAGATGCATCTATCATTGGTGCAATTTTCAGATTGCCCTGTGCATCAACTTCCAGACCACCACTAGTTGGAACTTTGACCGTACCTAAGTTGTTTTGTGTGGCAATACCAAGACCGAGTGATGAATCGAGGGAGATAGTAATAGTACCATCTCCACTCGTCACCACCACTTGCCCTGCTTGCCCTTGAATTTTATTTCTTGTTAGAGATCCAGATGCGTTTCCAACCAATATTTCACCACTGGAATAGGTATTTTGTCCAGTACCACCAAATGGTGCAGAAACATATTCACCTGATTGAAATTCCGACAAACCCGTTGGTGTTCCAGATGCATCGTAGTCTCCCCTAACAGGAATTTTAACTGGCATTTTTTACTATACCTCGCTGACATCTCCGTCTTGAAAATCTTCGTCTGTTTCATCCCCAAATTTGAAATTACCCGTTGGGTCTAATTCTTTGGCGGATGGCCGTGGTGTTGGTTCAGTACCGTTGTCTGGAGTTCCTCCTTGCAATTGCGGTTGTTGTTGCTGTTGTTGCATTTCTGGTGTTACAATCTCCAATGAACCTGTATCGGTATTCAGTGTATACTGCTGTTCTGGATCACCACCTTTC
>NZAS01000117.1 GCA_002686195.1 Candidatus Pacearchaeota archaeon
TTATCCGATTACTCGGGAGAAGTTGTTCTGTAGGTGTAGGGCTTCTCGGGAGAAGGGGACGAAAGCTAATAGTAATATTTGTCCGATTTGTGTTGGGCAACCTGGGANTATTNGTCCNATTTGTNTTGGGCAACCTGGGAGTAAGCCAATGATGGCGAACGAGGAGGCTGTTAAGAAGGCTGTTATGGTTGGATTGATGTTAGGATGTAAGATAAACCAGGGTTTGGTTTGGCAGAGGAAGCATTATGATTGGCCAGATATGCCAAAGGGGTTTCAGAATACTATNTCTGGGCCGAAGATGGTTGGCGTTGGAGAGTTGGGAGAATTTTTTGGGATTGGAATTAGGAGTATGCATTTGGAAGAAGATCCTGCTGCTTGGGATCCGGAATCCGGAAAGGTGGATTATAATCGTTCGGGATTGCCTTTGTTAGAGATAATTACAGAACCTGATTTTGCGACTGCTGAAGAAGTTGTTGGCTGGCTTAGAAAGTTGGTTCATTCTTTATCTTATTTGAAAGCTATTGAGAAAGATGCGGGGATTAAGGTGGATGTTAATGTAAATCTGGAGAATGTGAAATTCTCCAGCCCTACAACTACAAAGAAACANGAAGTTGCAGGCATACCTAGTAAGACAGAGAGGGTNGAGATAAAGAATGTTAATTCTATTGAGAATATTGGAAAGGCTATAGAATATGAATTTGAGAGACAAAGCAATGAAGGGGGAACTCAGAAGGAAACTAGGAGGTTTGATGCTCAGAAAGGGAAGACGATCGTGATGAGGAAGAAAGAAGGTGCGGATGATTATAGGTTTATTTCTGATCCTGATTTGGTTGATGTTATTATTGAGAAGAAGTTTGTTGGTGATATTGAAAAGGGATTGCCTGAAAGTCCTGAGGAAAAGTTGGAGAGGTTTATTAAAAAGCATAAGATTGGAAAGGCTGATGCTTCGGTTTTAGCTAAGAATATTGATATTGCTGAATTTTATGAGGCTGTTTTGGAGAAATCGAAATTGCCCGTTGCTTTTGTTACGCCTTGGGTGACTGTTGAGTTATTGAGGCATTTGAATTATAATAAAACTACTTTGGATAATGTGGATATTGCTGTGGGGGATTTTGTTAATCTTTTGAAATTGGTTAAAGATGGGACAATTACTGAACAGCAAGGTAAAGGGATTTTGAATAAGTTTTATCCTAAGAGCTTTGATCCTTCTAAAGGTGTGAAGGAAAAGATTTCAGGGACTGGGGAATTGGAGAAGGTCGTTAAGTCTGTTATTGCTAAGAATGGAAAGGCTGTTGAAGATTATAAAGCTGGGGAGAAGAAAGCTCTTCATTATTTAATGGGGCAAGTGATGAAAGAGACGAAGGGAAGGGCTGATTTTTCTGTTGTGCAAAAGTTACTAAAAAATTTATTAAAATAAATTTTTGGTAACATTCAAAACTGGAGAGTTTTGAAGTTGATTAAGAAGATTTTGGGCTAAAATACATTAATTATACAAAGAATAGGAAATTCTTTGTCTCTGAAACATTAGAAAATGTTCCAGATTTCTANAGTTGCTCCTAGTACGAAGATAGCGATTAAGATTCCAGTTAGTATGTGTGAGTAGGGGATTGAGTAAGCTGGTTTGTCATCGCCCATGCGTTTGGCTTTCTTGACCATGAAGAGGATTAGGATTGCTGTTAGGCCGCCGGAAAGGACGCCTCCGACTCCAAGGACTTTTGTGAAGGAAGCTGAATTTGTGAATGTTAGGATTAAGAATAGAACTAATGGGATTGAGATTGTTAGGAACCAAGATTTGAATCTTGATATTTTGAAGTCGAGTTTGAAGGTGTCGGTTAGGGCGATTGATAATGCGAGATAGGAGGTGAACATGGTGAACATTCCTAAGAGGATGAATGCTTTTCCTAAAGTTAGAGTTGCTAGTTCAGGGGTGTTTGGTCCAAGATAACCAAGGACAACTGCTGCAAAGATTGCGTAAATTACTGTGACTCCGATTAGAGCGATTAGGATTGAGCGTTTCATTAGTTTCTTTTCTTTTCCTAATATCATTTCAACTTCTGGGATGGCTGTGAATCCTAAGAATGCGAAGAGAACTACGCCGAATGGGACGAAAAACATTGTTGGATTGTTATAGCTTAGATTTGAAACATCAATTTTGTTCCAGGCAAAAATTACTATAGCTACTATTAGGATTAGAATTACTGATACTCCGAGTTCTTCTCCTTCTTTTAAGGCTTTGAGGCCGTACCATGTTAAGGCGGACATGACAACCCAGAATGCTAATCCTAAGTATAGTGTGTTGTCTAGATTATTGAATATTAATTGTGAGAGGGATTGTCCTTCCCCTATTAGATATGCTAAGACTGCTGAGTAAACTCCGAATGCGACTGCTATGAACATTAAGAGTTTTCCTTTTTTGCCGAGGTATTTTTCAGCGTATCCTGAGAGATGGAGGTTTTCTTTTGTTCTTAATGCGATTTCGCCGAGATAGAGCATTGTTATTAACATAACTATTCCTATTAGAACTATGTTGATTAACCCAAAGGTGAAGCCGGATTTCATTATTACAAATGGTATTCCGAGAATTCCTGCTCCAATTATTGTGCCGACAAGGGTTGCGACGGCTTGGTATGTTTTTGACATTGGGGCCTCTTTTTGAAAGGTTAGATAGAATGGAGGATTTTTAATTGTTTCTTAAACAAAAGGTTTTAAAGCAGTGTGATTTGGTAGTTTTGTTAGTGATTGGGCCTATAGTTCAATGGATAGAATGACAGGTTTCGGCCCTGTTGATCGAGGTTCGAGTCCTCGTAGGCCCATTTAGTAATGTTTAATAAAGCTAACTTGTATGTTTA
This sequence comes from Candidatus Pacearchaeota archaeon, assembly GCA_002686195.1. The sequence goes on from NZAS01000117.1 coordinate 2,850, forward strand.
ATAATGAAAGGGAAAAAGGATACTAAGGGTGTTACAGCCGAGAAAGATGAGTTTTCTGAGTGGTTTACGCAGATTATGTTGAAGGCGGATTTGGCTGATTATTCTGATGTGAGTGGGATGATGGTTTTTAAGCCTGGGGCTTATGAGATATGGGAGAAGATTGTTTGTGAGACAGGTAAAAGATTTAAGAAACTTGGAATTAAGAATGCTTATTTTCCTTTGTTAATTCCTGAGAAGAGTTTGGCTAAAGAGGAGAAGCATGTTGAGGGTTTTAATCCGGAGGTTGCTTGGGTTACTCATGCAGGGGACACGAAGTTGAATGAGAAGCTGGCTATCAGACCGACAAGTGAAGCGATTATGTATGAGAGTTATAGTAAATGGATAAGAAGTTGGAGGGATTTGCCTTTGAAGATTAATCAATGGAATAATGTTGTTAGATGGGAGTTTAAGCATCCTGTTCCGTTTTTGAGGACGCGGGAGTTTTTGTGGAATGAAGGGCATACTGCTTATGCTACTGAGGAGGAAGCTAAGGCTGAAGAGAAAGAGATAATTGGAATTTACAAAGATATTTGTGAGAATTATTTGGCTTTGCCTTCTTTAGTTGGGAAGAAGACTGAGAAAGAGAAGTTTGCTGGGGCGGAATATAGTGTTTCTATGGAGTTTTATATGCCTAATGGGAAAGCGGTTCAAGGGCCACCCTTTCATCATGATGGTCAGAATTTTGCTAAGGCGTATGGGATTAGATTTTTGAATAAGAATGGGAAGAAGGATTATGTTTGGCAGAATACTTTTGCGATTACGACTAGGATGTTGGGAGTTATGTTTGCTGTTCATTCTGATAGTAAGGGATTGATATTGCCTCCAGAAATTGCTGAGAACAAAATTGTGATTGTTCCTATATTTACTGAAGAAGACCAAAGTGAAGTTGTTAAGAAGGCTAAAGAGATTCAGAAGAAGTTGGGCAAGTGGAATGCGAGGTTGGATGATAGGGAGGATTATCGGCCAGGGTTTAAGTTTAATGAATGGGAGATGAAGGGGATTCCTATTAGGATTGAGATTGGACCTAAGGATTTGGCGAAGCAGAGCGTGGTTTTAGTTAGGAGGGATAATGGGAAGAAGGAGAATGTTAAAATTGCTGTTCTTACTGGGAAGGTTGAGAAGACTTTGGATGTGATTCAGAAAGACATGTTTGCTAAGGCTTCAAAGTTATTGAATGATAATATTGTTAGTGCGAAGAGTTTTAATGAGTTGAAGAAATCTGTGGATTCCAAGAAGATTGTTTTAACAGGGCTTTGTCGGAAGAGAGAATGTGAAGATGAGTTGAAACATAAAACTGGCGGGGCAAAGGTTTTGAATATTGATTCTGAGAAAAAGGCGGATGGGGATTGTGTTATTTGTGGTAATAAAGCGGATTATGTTGGTAGAGTTGGGAAGAGTTATTAACAAGTTTTTTATAGATATTCTTTCTTGATGTTTTATGGTAGAATTGAATTTTAATCCTGGGGATGAAGTTGGTGTTAGACTTGCTCTTGGAGAGCAGAAAGGTCGAGTTCTTGAAAGTTCTGATTCTGATGTTTTGCTTTTGAAGTTGGAGAATGGGTATAATATTGGGATTCCTAAGGAGAATATTTTGTCTGGGAAGGTTTTGAAGAGGTATAAAGATACTGCAGGTAAGGGGTCCCACCCACCCACCCGAAGCCATGATGAAAATACAGCAAACGGGAAGTCCGCTGTCCCCAAAACTTCTAAGAGTAAACAAGAAGTTTCGGGTAAGAAAAGTATTGGACTTATTATTACAGGAGGGACAATCGCTAGTAAGTTAGATCCGAAGACTGGCGGGGGGAAGGGGTTGACTGATGTTGATGAGTTTTTGAAGTTTTATCCTGANCTTTTNGATATTGGTNNATGTTAAGACNATTGAAGTTCCTTTNATGATGGCNTCGGAGGCTATGACTTCTGAGCATTGGATNAAGATTGCTGAGGNGGCTGAGAAGATGTTGAATGATCCTGGGATTTCGGGAGTTGTGATTACNCATGGGACTGACTTTTTGCATTATACTTCNGCTGCTNTNNNTTTTATGCTTAAAGATTTGGGNAAGCCAGTGGTTTTGACTTATNNNCAAAGGTCGATAGACAGGGCTTCAAGTGATGCNAATTTGAATTTGCANTGTGCTGCNCAGATGGCNATTAGTGATTGCGCTGAAGTTATGTTAGTTGGGCATTCTAGTATTAATGATGATTTTTGTTATGCGATGCCTGGGACTAAAGTGAGGAAGATGCATACTTCTAGGAGGGATGCTTTTAAGGTTATTAATGCAGAACCGATTGCGAAGGTCACTAAGGATAAGGTTGAGTTTTTGAGGGAATATAAGGCAAGAGATGATAAGAGGAAAATTGACTTGGATGTTGGGTTTAATGATAAGATTGCATTGATTAAGTTTTATCCTGGGCAAGATCCTTCGATTTTGGATTTTTATGCTTTGAAATATAAGGGCCTTGTGATTGAGGCTTCGGGGCTTGGGCATTTTCCTGTTTCGGAAGCGGATCATAACTGGATTCCTGTTATTAAGAAACATCTTAGGAATGGGCTTTCGATATGTGCGGCTGCTCAAACTTTGTATGGTCGTTTGGATCCTTTGGTTTATAGTAATGGGAGAGAGCTTGTTGATGCTGGTGTTATTTTCTTGGAAGATATGTTGCCTGAAACTGCTTTGGTAAAACTTGGATGGGTTTTAGGGCATCATGGATGGAAGGGAAAAGTTAAGGAAAAGATGCTTGAGAATTTTGTAGGAGAACTGAATGATAAGTTAGGGTTTTGATTATCTTTGAGATAATTCATTTATTAAAGATTTGGCTTCTGCTTTATTGGCTCTGGCTTGGAAGTAATCTCTGTTCATTGCTGCGCCTGCCCTGTCTCCAGATTCTAATTCAGGTTCATGAGGGCCCATAACATTTTTCACTATTGTAGCGGAAGGGATTCCTGAAGGGTGATAAGTAGTAGAAGGGGTTGTTTCACAGCCTGTTAATAATGATGCGGCTGTTAATCCTGCGATTGCTACTCCACCATATAACCAATTTGTCATTAAAATTTGGGCAGAATTTAATATATAAGTATTTGTATACTATTTTTTGAGGCCTTTTTCGATTCTTTCTAGTTGCTTTTGAATTTGTTGGATTTCTTTCTCTGCTTTTCTATTTACTGAATAGTCGTATTCGGAGCGGACGCGGTCTTTTTGGGATTGCCTGTTTTGGCTCATAAGGATTATTGGGGCTTGGATTGCTGCTAGACATGAGAGGGCAAGGTTAAGTAAGATGAATGGGTAAGGGTCGAATGGTTCTCCCATTGAGTATCTTATTAGGAAGAAACTGTTGAGTGCAATCCAAACTAGGAAGAATAGAATGAATAGTATTATGAAAAACCATGAACCCATGTATTTTGTTAGGCCGTCTGCGGCCCTCTGTCCGAGCGACCATCTTTTTGTGAGGATAGGGTGGGTTGGGAACTTTATCATGTTTAAAGGGAGGAGAACATCTAAATGGTTTTCTATATCAAGCTCTTTTTTTTGCATAATTGTTATAGGGGAAAGAGGATTATAAAGATTTCCTTTGGAAATCTTTAACCCGTTCAACTTTTAAATCCTCGAGGAAAGTTGAAGGTTATAAATATTCTTATTATGTTATTAGGGGATAGTTGTAACTTATGAGGAGTGATAAATGGAAAGGTTTAAAAGCTGAGAATTTAATTTGGTTAGTATGAGAGTAGATATATTAAGTGAGAGAAAAGGAAGTAATCCTGGGGGTGTTTGTCAAGCCCATGATAATGGATTTTCTATTCGTGGATATTTTAAATATTGCCATGGTTCTAGAATTGCTGGAAAAAGTTCTTTTGTTCCACAACATCAACCTATTTATGAGGCAATGACTTTTGAAATGGCAAGAAGGCTTGGATTGGATACTGTAGATTATTTTGTTTTGTTAAATGAAGGTTCTAGAGTTTCTAGACGGAGTAGAGATATACAATTTTCTGGTTGGAAAGATTATAATTTTTCTCATAATCCCTCTGGGAGGCTATTTTATTTTATGAGCAAGATGGAGTCTGCTCCAGAGGATGAGTTTGGCGCTAGTGCTAATTCGGTTCTTGATTGCGAGAAAATTTTTCTTGATTCGATTTTGATTGCAGATGTTGTAGGAAAAAGGCAGAATTATCTTGTTTTTGGAAATAATAGTGGGCAGAGAGTAGAGTATCTTGATCTTGGATGTAGTTTTGTTCATGCGACGGATGGATTTTTACATCAGAAGAATCAGAGGCCTAAAATAGTTGGAAAAAAAAGAATGAGAAATGCGAGAGGTAAATTGAATGGGAAGTCTATAGTGGCTAATGATGGGCGTACAGTTAAACTTGCGGACCTGGCTGATTCTCCGCGAAATATGTCTGTTCAATGCTTGAATCCTCATAGATCTTTCCCTGTTGCTGACCTGATTTCTCCAAATGAGATAGATGAAATACAAGAATATCTTATTCAGGGATTGGTTAGTTCTCTCCCTATTTTTAAGAAAGAGGGTATTTTAAGGTAAATTTTAATAACTTCCTTTTTATTCTTTAATTATGGATTATAGTAAGGTTGGGTTGAAAGCTGGGCTTGAGATTCATCAGCAGTTAGATACTGGGAAGTTGTTTAGTCGGACGCCTTCGCTTCTTAGGACTGATAAGGCAGATTATACTATTAAGAGGAAATTGCATGCGGTGGCGGGGGAGACTGGGGAAGTTGATGTTGCTGTTGAGCATGAGGCTTCTTTGAATAAGGAATTTGTTTATGAGGGATATGATGATACTATTTCTTTGGTTGAGTTGGATGAGGCTCCTCCGCAAGAAATTGATTCTGATGCTTTAGAAGAAGCGATTAAGATTTGTTTGTTATTGAATTGTAGTTTATATGGGGTTTCGCAGGTTATGAGGAAGACTGTTATTGATGGTTCGAATACTTCAGGATTTCAGAGGACTGTTCTTTTGGCACATGATGGGTTTATTGAAACTAGTTTTGGGAAAGTTGGAATTGAAAGTGTTGCCTTAGAAGAAGATGCTGCGAGAATTATTTCTCGTGAGAAAGATAAGAATATTTATCGGTTGGATAGGCTTGGTATTCCACTTGTGGAGATTACGACAAAGCCTGATATGAAAACGGCTGAGGAAATTAAAGAGGTTGCTTTGAAAATTGGGGAGATTCTTCGGGCTGCTAAAGTTAAAAGAGGGATTGGGACGATTAGGCAGGATGTTAATATTTCTACGAAGGGACATGCTCGTGTCGAGATAAAGGGATTTCAAGATCCTAAGATTATGATAAAGACTGTTGACTTAGAGATTGAAAGGCAACAAGATGAGTTGAAAAAAAGTAGGTCTGGTAAGGGAACCCGCCCACCCACCCCAAAGCCATTAGGGGAAGTTAGGAATGCGAAGAAAGATGGGACTACAGAATTCTTGAGGCCGATGCCTGGAGAGGCAAGGATGTATCCTGAGACTGACTTGGAATTGTTGAAAATTGGGAAAGATAGGATTAGTAAGTTGAAGAGGGAGTTGCCAAGATTGCGAGGTGAGATTAGGGATGAGCTTAAGAAGTCAGGATTGTCCGAGGAGATTGTTAATCTTGTGCTTTCTGAAGATAGGGTTGATGAGTTTAATACTTTGATGAGTGTTTATTCTGGAGATGCTGATTTGGTTGGGAAGATGATTACGCTTTGGAGGACAGAGTTTAGTAAGAAATATAATAAAGATGTTGAAGATATCTTGGATGAAGGGGTTTTGGAAAAGGTTTTGGAGGCTTTGTCTGAAGGGAAAATTGATAAGTCGGATATTAGGGGAATTTTAGTTAGGATTGTGGAGGGCGAGAATGTTGATGAGGCTTTGAAAGTTGATAAAGCTGGGGATGATGAAATTGAGGAAGAGATTAGGAAGATTGTTAAGGAAAAGCCAGGGCTTAGACCAAATGCTTATATGGGGCTTGTTATGGCCAAGTTAAGGAAAAAGGTAGATGCGAAGAAGGCGATGGAAATTATTAAAAAGGTGGTTGGAGATTAATTAGTATGGATTTGATGAAACTGCAGAAAGAAAGGAGAGAAATTAGAAGTTTGACGACTAAGGATGAAGGTAAGAAAGTGACTGTTGCTGGTTGGCTTTATGATTCTAGGGATTTGGGGAAGATTAGGTTTGTTCTTTTGAGAGATGTTACTGGAGAAATCCAAATTACTGCTCTTAAAGATAAGGCTAGTAAGGAAATTTTTGATTTGATGAATAAGACAAATAGAGAAAGTGTTGTTGTTGTTAATGGAACTGTGAAGAAAAGTGATAAGGCGCCTGGGGGAATGGAGATTATTCCCGATACTTTTGAGGTTTTGGCAGAGGCTGAACAACCGTTGCCAGTTGATGTTTCTGATTTTTCGAAGACTGAATTACCAACAAGATTGGATAATAGATTTTTGGATTTGCATAGAAGAAAGGTTCAGGCGATTTTTAAAATTCAGAGTACGACAATGCAAGCTTTTAGAGAATTCATGATTAAGGAAGGGGCTATTGAAGCTAATTTTCCTTCTATAATTGGGAGTAGTAGTGAAGGAGGAACTGAGTTGTTTGAGGCGAAGTATTTTGATAAGAAAGTGTTTTTGAGTCAGAGTTGTCAGTTGTATAAGCAAATGTTGGCTTGTTCGATGGAAAAGGTTTTTGCAGTTTTCACTGTTTGGAGAGCTGAGAAGCATAATACTCCGAGGCACTTGAATGAGTCAAGACAGTATGATTATGAGCAAGGGTTTGCGGATGAATTTGTTGTTATGGATGTTTTGGGAAGGGCAGTTCAGCATATGGTTAAAGGAGTCATTGAGGAAAATAAAGATGATTTGGATTTGTTGGAAGTTAAATTGAAAGTGCCTAAAACGAAGTATATGACTTTTGAGGAAGCTAATAAGTTGTTAAAGAAGAATAAGATTAAAACTGAAAAGCATGATTTGACTGGGGAAGGTGAGAAGAAGTTGAATGATTTGTTTCCGGATACTATTGTTTTCGTTCATGATTGGCCTTTGGCTGGGAAGCCATTTTATATTATGCCAAAGGGCAAGGATTTGAGCTCAGGATTTGATGCGATTTATAGAGGTATGGAGATAAGTTCGGGAGGACAGAGAGTTCATTTGCCTGATTTATTAGAAGAGAGACTGAAAGTTAAGGATCTCAACCCTAAGGATTTTAAGAGTTATATTGATTCATTTAGATATGGTGCTCCTCCGCATGCAGGATGGGGACTTGGAGTTGAGAGACTTACGATGGTTATGCTTGGATTGAATAATATTAGAGAGGCTGTGCTTTTCCCGAGAGATAGGGATAGATTGAGTCCATAGAAATAGAAAATGACGACTTTTAGTAGAGTAGGGAATATTATTGTTAATGCTTCTGAGATTTCTCAAAGGCATGAGGGAGATGAAGTTGGTTTGACAGGAGCTGATTTGGTTCTTGATGTTTATGGAGATATAGAAAGAGAGAAGAGGGGGGAGAGGGTTGATTGGGAAGAGAGAATGAGGGCTTATAGAACTAGATTTGGTTATTTGAAAGGTTTGGATGGAAGATTGAACTGAAGTTTTAAATAGATTGAGTTCTTTGAATTTGAATCCGAAGATGGGTGATGTTTTGAGAAGAATAGAGATTTATTTTCTTTATGCTAGGTATCTTGCTGTAAGGCAT
>NZAS01000118.1 GCA_002686195.1 Candidatus Pacearchaeota archaeon
ACTTTAAGTATAAATAAAATGAATATAAGTTATGGTATTACAGTCTGTAATGAGGCTGATGAATTAAATAGGTTATTAGAAATTCTTATTCATAAAACTGATAAAGAAGATGAGATAGTTATTTGTGTGGATGGTGATGATGATGGAGTTAGATTTGTATTAGATTCCTGGACTCAACANTANGNNCATNCTAAAACTATAAAAGTATATCAAAGAACACTTAATAAAGACTTTNCNGCTCAAAAGAATTCTGTTATAGAAAATTGTAAAGGTGATTATATNTTTCATTTAGATGCNGATGAGTATCCACANGAAATNTTACTNTCTCANATAAAACAAGTATTAGAAATNAATGNGGTNGATTTNGTATGGATNCCAAGAGTAAATACAGTTGANGGNNTTACNNANGAACATNGTNNNAANTGGGGATGGAGANTTANTGATAANGGNTGGNTTAANTATCCAGATTATCAAGCNAGAGTATTTAAACGNTCNANAGANATTAANTGGATNAAACCAGTNCANGAACANATNACNGGANNTAAAACATATGCACATNTACCACCACANGAAGAATTAAGTTTATATCATCCAAAGACAATAGATAAACAAGAAGAACAAAATAATTTTTACAGAAGCATTATAGGATAAAATATGTCAGATGTTACGGTTATATTAAATGGTTATAAAAGAAAAGAACAACTTAACGAACAGTTAGAAGCTATTAGAAATCAATCTGTTGGAGTTGATTCTGTTATGTTATGGTACAATTATCCTGGTGATGATGATTTAGTTAATCATGATATAATGGCAGAAATTCCAACTGCATTTTCAAATATTAATTTGGGGGTTTGGGCTAGATTTGCATACGCATTAAATGCAGAAACTAAATATGTATGTATATTTGATGATGATACAATACCTGGAAGCCGATGGATTGAGAATTGTTTAGATACAATGAAAACACATCGGGGACTTTTAGCTACTGTTGGTGCTATGTATACCATACCCGCTCCAGCCAATAGGAACAGTTCTTATTTTGAACATTATATTAGATTTGGTTGGAATCATAACAATGTAAATGTTCAAGAAGTAGATTGGACTGGTCATTCTTGGTTTTTTGAAAGAGAATGGTTAAGCGTTTTTTGGAGAGAATTGCCCGATCCAAAATACGCAACTTGTGGAGAAGATATGCACTTTTCATATATGTTACAGAAATATCTTGATTTAAAAAGTTATATACCGCCACATCCGCCTGATGATAAAGAAATGTGGGGTAGTTTAAGGGGTAGTGAATATGGTGGCGTACATTCATTGTGGACTGAAGGACCTAAAAATCAAAGACAAATAGTAAATGAATTTTTTAATGAACAGAGAAATAACGGTTGGAGATTAATTATGGATAGTGGAGTAAAATAATGATTTGGAATGAAATTTTATGTATTGGTGATTCGTTAACTTATGGGGCTAGAGATAGATACGGAAGATCTTATCCAGCAGAGTTAGCAAAAATTATGGCAGAAAAAACAAATGAATTTTATGTTTGTCATAACTATGGTATAAATGGAGAAACAAGCTCAGATTTATTGAGAAGGACTTGGAGCATTTTAAAATCTAATAGAGATTCAAAAATATGTTTATTTATGATAGGTACAAATGATACCAAAAAACCAACACCATTAGATGTTTATGAGGATAATATGAGACAAATAATTTTGTCAATTAAATCTAATGGTATGATACCAATAGTAGCTACTTTACCAGAATTAGAATTTAGTCCGCACTATGCTAAAAATAGAAATTGGATAGATAAATATAATAAGGTAATAACTACATTATCTAAATCACTAGATTTTTTAATTTGCCCAATGAATAATTTATCAGTACATTTGATTGATGGTGTTCATTTTACCCATGAGGGTTATAAGGAAATAGCAAAAAAATGGTCAAAAAAGATTCTATCACTAAAGTAGCTTTTACAGGTAATACGAAGTTAACTCTTAAAGGTATTAAAGCTTTAAGTGATTTTACTAATTTCGATATAAAATCTGTTTTTGGTATAAAGGACGAAGATTCTCATAAAAAGGTTAATCACGTATTTTTGGATGATTTTTGTTTAAAAAATAAAATTGATTTATTTAAAAATGACGATTGGAACGAGTTTCATAATTTTTGTAGCAATCAAAATGTAGAACTTATTATTGCTTTGGGTGATTCTAGAATTATTCCAGAAAATATAATTAATTCATTTAAAGTTATTGGAAATCACGGAGCCATTTTGCCTAATGTTCATGGAGGAGCTTCACTTGTATGGGGTAGATTACTTAATAGTAAAGAGTGGGGTATTTCTATAATGGAAATAGATAAAAAAGTTGATTCTGGTAAAATTTTAAAAATAAAAAAAATAAATTACGATAAAGATTGTAGTGAATTAGAATTCACAGAAAAATGCGATGATGTTACTATAGAAGCTTTGATTGAAATTGTTAGTAATGATTATGAAGTAATTGAAAATAAAAAGTGGGATGTAAGAGTTTCTAAACATACTGATAGTTTCCAAACAATTAATATTTTAAAATATTGTTTAGAGAATAATTTAAATGTGTACTTACCACCTAGAACCAAAAATGATGGAATAATTAATAAAAACTGGAGTTCTGATTTTATAAATACTTTTAAAATAGCCAATAATAATCCATATCCTAAATGGATAGAGAAGGAACAATAAATTATGTTGTTAATAAGTTTTGGTACAAGGCCCGAATACATAAAATTAAAACCATTAATTGATGAATTTAGAAGCAAAATTGATTTTAAGTTATTATTTACAGGTCAGCATACTGATTTATTAAATAATATCAAAGAAGATGATCTCATTGAATTACAAATGGGAGAAGGTGCAAATAGACTAGATACTATAGTTGTATCTATTATGAATAATGAAGAGGTATTTGATAGTATAAGTTCAGTTATAGTACAAGGTGATACTTCTTCAGCATTTTCTGTTGCATTAGCTGCATTTCACAGAAGAATAAGAGTTATACATTTAGAAGCAGGTTTAAGATCGTTTGATAATGATAATCCTTATCCAGAAGAATTTAATAGAAGAGCAATATCTTGCTTATCTGATATTAATTTATGTCCGACAGAAGATTCTGCTATGAATTTGCATAGAGAAAAGGTTCCAGGAAAGATATTTGTAGTTGGAAATTCAGTTTTAGATAATTTGATTAATATAAAACCAAAAAGAACAAATAAAGTTATTTTAACATTACATAGAAGAGAAAATCATGGAATTATAACTTCTTGGTTTAGAGTTTTTGATAAATTAGCCAGAAATAATCCTGAATTAGATTTTATATTACCTATACATCCTAACCCAAATGTAAAAAAATATCAAAAGATGTTAAAATATGTAAATGTAATAGAACCGTTAGAACACAATGAATTTATAAAATTATTATCAGAGTCTAAGTTGGTGATTACAGATAGCGGTGGTTTACAAGAGGAATCAACATTTTTTAAGAAAAAATGTATAGTTTGTAGAAAGAAATCTGAAAGGATGGAAAGTATGGGAAATTTTTCTTTTTTATGTGATGTTGATGAACTTGAAGGTTTGTTTTACAAAGTTAAAAAAGATAGTATTCCAGAAGGAGATTCTCCTTATGGAGATGGCAAAACTGCCAAAAGAGTTTTAAAAATATTAAGAGAGGAATTAAATGCCTAAAAATTTTAGAGAAGATTTAGAAAAAATTATTGAAAAATTAAGATTTGCAGAACATTTTGCCTTTTCAAGATTTTCGGATGGAGAAGTAAGAGTTTTACAAGATAAAAAATTAGTATTAACAGAAGATACAATTACCATAGGGTCCCATCAAAATGGTAGAGGTGATAAGTTGTCAATAAATGAACAGAAAGAATATGATCCTGTTAAACATCAATGGGTGAGAGAAAAACTTTTAGAATCGTTACAATTTAAAAAAGATGGTTATTACAAAGGATTATGTTGTAAATGTTGTTTATCAGGTTTACATGGAATGACACCAGAAGAAGAGGTTAAATGGTTAATTGATTTGTCTGGACTTGATACTTATGATGAGCATTTAACTTGGTCTAATNTATGGTTAAATGGAAATTATNGTTATTTTTTAGAGCATATGTTACCTTATTTTTTTAANTATGATATAGTATTAGTAGTAAATGAAAAAGCTAATATTAATCGTTTACCATTTAAGAAAAATATTGTTAAAGATTTTAGAATTGGNTATAATTGTATGGTTAATNATTANGATANTNTAGANGAAGTNAANAATTGGATNNANGANNANNAAATAAANAATCATNTNTTTNTATTTTCTGCNGGNTCTTTNAGTAATTTTNTNTNNCACCAANTATATGANTTTNAAGATAANAATACNTATNTTGATATTGGNTCCAGTATTNAATCCATNTATGGGNTTTCCANTNGANAGAAGNTATNTANGACANTNTTGGGCNNNNAGTAANGAACCAATTATGGANATNNNAAAAATTTGTGAATGGATTTAATATGGATTACTATAAGTATTATCTTTCGTTACATAAAACATCCAAAGTGTAGGTTACTACATTTTGTTGGACAATGGGTCACAATATTATTCACAATATTTATATTATATAATTGGTATTGGTATTTAATTCCATTGATACCATTTGTAATATATCCATTCGCTTGGAGTGGACATTATTTCTTTGAAAACAATAAACCAGCCGCATTTCATAATCCAATACAGGCTAAGATTTCAGACTGGAGAATGTTTTTTGATATTTTACGTGGTAAAGTAAAAATATGAGTAAATTAGATAATAAAGTTGTTTTGATAACAGGTGGTGCTGGTAATATAGGCTCTTATATATTAAATAAGGTATTAGAACAGAATCCCAAAAAATGTATAGTTGTTGATAATTTATTTAATTCAGATAAAACATATAAAAAACTATATGACGATAATGTAAAGTTTTATCCATTAGATATATCAAAGTTAGATGAGATGGAATATATTTTTAGTACTTATAAACCTGAGTACGTATTTCATTGTGCATCAATGTTAATACAAGATTCAGAAACTTTACCAAGAAAATCTATAAACACTAATATTATGGGCACTTTTAATATTGTTGATTTATCAAATAAATATAATGTGAAAAAGATATGTTATTCATCTTCAGCATCTGTTTATGGAGAACCAAAGTATTTACCAGTCGACGAAGAGCATCCGTTTGAATATAAAAATTTTGTATATGGCTGGACAAAAATTACAGCTGAAATGATATTTGAGTCTAATTGTAAGGTTGATTGGTTAGGATTTAGATACTATAATGTATATTCTGATAGAATGAGAGAGGGAGCATTTTATACTCAAGTATTTCCTATATTTTATAATAAAATAAAAAAAGGAGAGAATATAATAATTTATGGTGATGGTAGTCAAACAATGGATTTAATTCATGCGGATGATATATCTAGAGCTAATATGTTAGGGCTAGAAAGTGATGTAAGTGGGGAGTTCTTTAATGTAGGAAGTGGTTCGGAAACAAAAGTACTTGAATTAGCAGAAATTATGATGGATGTAATGGATAAAAAAGTAAATATAATTTACAAAGACGATGATTCTCAAAAAGTAAAAAATAGAAGAAGTTCAACTGATAAAATAAAGGCAATGTTAGGTTTTGTTCCAAAAATTAAAGTGAGAGACGGATTAAGTAAGTATGTGGGTACTATGAATAATGATTGATATTATAGTAATAGGGGTTGGAGGATCATCTAAAGTAATTTGTGATATTATAGAACAAGATAGTTCTATAAATGTAATTGGATTTTTAGATGATGACAAAAATTTGCATGGAACTGACTTTAGAGATAAACCTATAATTGGATCTATTGACCATTTAGATACATTTGATAGGAAAATAAAGGTGATTGTTGGTATTGGCGCAAATAAAGATGTATTTGTCCGTAAAAGTGTATATGAGAAGATTCAGAGAATGAATTTTTCAGCACATACTATAATTTCAGAAGATTCGATAATTTCAGAAACTGTAAAAATTGGTAATGGGTGTATTATAATGCCAGGCGTGATTGTTAATTCTAATGTAACTTTGGGCGATAATGTTTTTTTAAATACAGGAGTAATAGTTGAACACGACTGTAGTATAGGAGATTTAAGTTTTTTGGCAACTGGATGTGTTTTATCAGGAAATGTTAAAATAAATTCTAATACATTTGTGGGTTCTAATTCTACTGTAATTGGTAATATTATTATTGGAAGTGGTTCTACAATAGGTGCTGGGTCGGTAGTAGTTAGGAACATTTCAGACAATGTTTTAACTTACGGAAACCCGTCACATAAAAATATAAAGGAATTATAATGATAGTTTCAAAATGCCCATTGAGAGTTTCATTAGCAGGTGGTTCTACAGATTTATTAGAATTTGTTGAAAAATATGGCATGGGTTCTGTTATAAGTTTTCCTATAGATTTATATACTTACATTTTTTTATCGTATAATACAAATAATGTTTATAGAATAAATTATTCGAAAACTGAAGAGGTTGATAATATTGATGATATTAAAAATGATGTAGCCCGCGAGGTACTTAGATATTTTGACTTACCTCCCGTTACAGCCGTTTTTACTTCAGACATATCAACGACTGGTTCTGGTTTGGCATCGTCCTCATCATATACTATAGCTTTGGTTGCTGCTGTAAACAAACTATTGAATTTAAATTTATCTCAATTTGAAATTTGTAAGACATCATTGAGTATAGAACATAAATTTAATCCTTTGACAGGCTATCAAGATTTATATGGATGTGGGATTGGTGGACTGAAACGCTTATTTTTCTATAGTGATAGAACAGTTTCTAAGACATTAAAATCTTCAGTATTTACGAATATTAATATGTATTTAGTAAATACAGGCACAATAAGGAATTCAAATAAGATTTTATCAAGCGTTGATTTTAGAAAGGCGAATAAGTTATTAAAGTTTGTTGATGAAATGGCGGATAACATAGATGATAAAGAAGTTGTATATAAGATATTGAATGACGCTTGGCATAATAAGAAAAAAATATCTCCATTAATATTAAATGATAAGATAAAATTGTTAGATGACAGATTATTTAATGACGGTAGAATAAAGGCTAGAAAATTGTGTGGTGCAGGTGGAGGAGGATATTTTTTAATTTTGTCAGAAGAACAAATTGATGATGATGACTTTTTAAAATTTGAAATAGATAATAGTGGGGTTTATGTTGGAGAATTTTAATTGTCAAATATGTGGTTCTGATAAATTTAAAGTACTTGATCATGAATACTTTAGAGGGAATAAGTTTGAATATGCTATATGTAAAAAATGTTCTTTTGTAAGTCAGGGAGATTTGTATTATACGGACAAATTTTTAAAATTGCCGTATCAAACACAAGGTAATTATGATGAACATTCTAAAAATAGAGCAAATTATATTTATGAATTTTCAAAAGATCATATAGGTCGTGACATAGATGTATTTGATATAGGGTGTTCTATGGGTGGCACGATGAAATATTTTAAGGAGTTAGTAGCCGACGCCAACATTTCAGGATGTACAATTCTTAGTGATGGCGAAAAAATAATTTCAAGTGATTTAAAAATTATTAATAAAGACTTTAATGAAATTTTTTTTACAAAAAAATATGATTTTATTATAATGTCTCATGTATTAGAACATTTTATTGATGTAAGAGAAACATTACAAAAGGTACAATCTATTATGAAAAAAGATTCTGTAACATATATTGAAGTTCCGTGGATCGATTATCTTAATGTTAGAATACCATTTGAGTTTTGTCCAGAACATATATCATATTTTACTCCTCATTCGTTAAAAAATTTATTATTAACTGAAGGGTTTGAGATATTAAAGATAACTTCTAGTAAGTATTGGGGAAATATAAAAGTTTTAATATCTAAAAAACAAAAAGAAAAAACTGTTTTTGTGAAGAATAAATTATATTTATTATATATGTTAGAAAGGTATTGTCGAAAGGCAACACATTGGTTTTATCGGTTCATGTTTAAGTGTTATAAAATTAAACCCAATAGTTAGGGGGGGAATTAGTTATGAAAATAAATTCATTAGTAAGAGAATTAAAAAGAATAATAGATAAGAAGGAAGAGCTTCGATCTCTTATAGATAACCATGACCACATTATTATAATAGGAAATGGTGGTAGCAATTCTGTAGCATCTCATATAGCGCAAGATTACACAAAAATGTTAGGGAAGCGAGCAGTTAGTTTTTCTGATCCTTCTAGATTAACATGCTATATAAATGACTATGGTAGGGATGAAGCGTATAAAAAATTTATAGAACACTTTGAAGAGCCAAACACATTAGTTATCTTAATATCATCATCTGGCAGATCAGAAAATATATTAACTGCTGGTAGGTACTGTGAAGAAAAACATATACCAACGTGTGTACTATCAGGATTTTACAAGGACAATCCATTAAATGAAATGAAAAGTCCTGAAATATCTTATCATGTAGATTCTCATGATTATGGTGTAGTTGAATCGGCGCATCAAGTATTTTTACATTCCATTTTAATGGACGATGATAGCAAAGGTATTATTGCAGGTACATTTGATATTATTCATCCTGGCTATATTAGAATGTTTAAGGACGCTAAACATCATTGTGAACATTTGACAGTAGCACTTCATATAGATCCATCTACCGAAAGAGATTATAAAATAAAACCAGTACAAACAGCTGAAGAGAGAACAGAAATACTTTTAGGAATGGAAAATGTTGATTCTGTTGTAACGTACACCAAAGAATCTGAGTTTCATGAGTATTTAAAGAGCGGCGATTACCATATTAGATTTTTAGGAACGGATTATATGACTAAAAAATATACTGGATCAGACATACCTATTACTATTGTTTGGTTAGATAGGGATCATGATTATTCAACGACAAAGATAAAGAAAATGATATATCAATCTGTGTCTGATATGGATGGTCAGGAGTTTGAATAATATGTTACATAATCCATTTACGATAGTAAAAATGTTTGAAGAAGAAGTTGCACATTATGCTGGAGCCAAATATGCTGTAGCAACAACGAGTTGTACTGATTCATTATGGATAGCATGTGCTTATGAAAATGTTCAAGAAGTTACAATACCAAAGAGAACTTATATATCAGTTCCACAATCAATAATTCATGCAGGTGGTAAGGTTAAATTTGAAGATTTAGAATGGTCTGGTATTTATCAGTTAAAACCATTTCCAATATATGATTCTGCTAAAAGATTAACATCTGGTATGTACATTAAGGGAACTCATATGTGTTTATCATTTCATTTAAAAAAACCACTTTGTATTGGCAAGGGTGGTATGATATTAACAGATAGTAAAGATGCATATGAGTGGTTTTTAAGGGCCCGATACGAGGGTAGAGGTTTCCAAGATTCAAATATATCTTATAGAGAAGATCCAATAGATATGATGGGGTATAATATGTATATGACACCAGAACAAGCAGCAAGGGGTCTGTGGTTAATGCAACATTATCCTAAACATAATGAAGATCAAAAAGAAATACCAGATTATAGAGATTTAACAACTTTTCCGTTGTTTAAAAATGAATCTTAAAGAATACTATAAATATTATTTAACATTGCACCAACATCCAAAGTGTAGGTTACTACATTTTGTTGGACAATGGGTCACAATATTATTCACAATATTTATATTATATAATTGGTATTGGTTTTTAATTCCATTGATACCATTTGTAATATATCCATTCGCGTGGAGTGGTCATTATTTTTTTGAAGGTAATAAACCAGCTGCATTTGTGAATCCCTTATATGCAAAATTATCCAGTACACAGAGCGGATGATGAAGAATTGGGTGGATATAGAGATTTGACGGAATTTACTATATTTAAGGGATGTGAGGTATTATGAGGAATGAATATATGAATGAATTAATACCAAATAATCCTACTAATTGGCTAGATAAGATGGTTAATGAATGTAATAATTATCCAGTTCATCTTATATTAAATGAACTAGATTCTAATAATTCTATTTGTATAGATGCTGGAGCAAATGTTGGTGGATTTTCTTTAAGTAAATGGGCTGAATATTTTGATAAAATAGTTGCATTTGATGCGTCTAGTTATAATGTTAAGGAATATTTAAAAAATGTTAAGGATGATAAATGTAAAATATATTATCACGCGTTGGCTAAAAATGACAATGAAAAAATAAAATTGATGGGGTATATGGGTGATGATGATATAACAGAATCTGGTAACTTTAGCACAACTAAATTTAAATATAAACATAATAATCATGGAATGGATGAAAGTAATGGTTATGAAGAGGTGGACACTATTTCATTAGAAAGCGTGTTGGGTTCAATTGGAAATGATGTTGATTTATTAAAAATTGATATTGAAGGCGGTGAATATGATTTTTTGTATAAAAAAGATTTAAGTAAAATAAAGTTTATAATTGGTGAATTTCATAATTTTTTATTCCACGATAACTTATCTGGTGATGTTAATCAATGTGATTTTCCAATTAGTTGTGAATGTGATGGTGGTAGATTGTATCAATTATATGAATGGATTAGAAAAACCCATAAAGAAATATTTTCAAATGGCAGTGCACCACACAATCATGAAATAAAAGTTTTTAAACTTAAAGGTATTTTATAATGAAAATAGCATTATGTTTACATGGATATTATGATTCAATAAAAGATTCAAGTTCTTGTGGTGATGATGGATTTTTATATATAAAAAAACATATATTAGATGAAATAAATAATGGACATGAAGTTGACGTTTTTTTTCATAACTGGCAACCTAATTTAGAAGAAAAGTTAGTGAATTTATATAAACCTAAAAAACATATAGTGGAATCACAAATTGATTTTAATAAAATAGCTGAAAAACATAAAGTTAGTAGAAAATATTTGGATAAAAATAATCAATTGGGAAGTTGGCAGTTAACATCAAAAACTGGCACTGGGTATGTCGGGCCAGAGAGAATTTTAAGTCAGTTTTATTCAGTACAAAAATCAATAGAATTAAAAAAGCAATACGAAGAAGAAAATAATTTTAAATATGATTGTGTAATAAAAACAAGATTTGATTTAGGTAGAATTAATAGAAATACAAGTAAAATATATCCGTGTCAATGTATAAATTTTGATACAACTCTTGATATGAGTTATTTTTATCAAGTTTATTGGGATTTATTTAATGAAGGACCGGCAGATATGTGGTTTTACTCAAATTCAGAAAATATGGATAATTTTTGTAATTTCTACGACAAAGTTTTGATGGAATATCTTCCAATAGGAAGTGAATATCATAAAGCCGTGGTGAACGGGTGGCCACAATCTAAACTTAATGATTTTAGAAGTAATGAATTATTTAAAGAACAACCATCAGATATTTTACATAAATATCCATCTCATATGGTTGTAAATGGTATATTATTACATAAATGGTTTTTAATGGATTGTAAATTGTGGTATAATTCTATAGCATTAGAGTCTAAATGGGAATAAGTAAAAAATAAATATTAAATTGAGAGGTAGAATATATGAAAAACTTAATAGTAACAGCAGCGGGATTATCATCAAGATTTGAAGGACTAAAACCAAAGTGGATGCTTACTCACCCAAAGGGAAATTGGATGATTGTAGAAGCTTTAAAGAATTTAGATTTTGATAATATAGATAAAGTATATCTTGTGTTTTTACAAGAACATATTGAAAAATATAATTGTAGAGGTGCTATTGATATGTGTTTGGAAGAACTTGGAGTAAAAGATAAAGCAGAGGTTGTTTTGTTGGATGAACGAACAGATAACCAACCACATACCGTTTATGAAGCTATAAAGAAAGCGAATATACAAGGACAGGTAATAATCAAAGAGGTTGATAATAGATTTAAATATGATGTGCAAGATGGTAACTTTATGTGTTATTATGATTTGAATAAAACAACGTCAATCAACCCATCAAACAAAAGTTATATAACAATTGATGATGAGGGTTATATTTTAAGTTTGGTAGAGAAAAAAGTAATATCATCTACATTTGGGTGTGGTAGTTATTCGTTTGAAAATAGTGAAGATTATTGTGAATACTTTGAAAAATTATCTAAAGATACTAAAAATTTATTTTTATCTGATATCATAAAAGGAATGATTAATGGTGGAATTAAATTTAAACCTGTATTAGTTTCAGATTATATAGATTGGGGAACAAAAGAGGATTGGTTTAATTATGTTAGACAATATAAAACACTATTCGTGGATATAGATGGAACATTAGTTAAAAGTTCTGGTAAGTATACACCACCATATTGGGGTGAAACAGATGGTATAAGAGAAAATATAGATTTTCTAAATAAGTTATATGATACAGGTAAGGTTTATATTATATTGACTACTGCTAGACCATCTTCAGCTAAAGATGTCACGATAAAACAAATGGAAACGGAGGGAGTGAAATATGATAATATTATCTTTGATTTATTTCATGCAAATAGAACATTGATAAATGATTATGGAACTTCCAATCCCTATCCAACTTGTGATGCAGTTAACATAGTTAGAAACTCAAATGAATTAGAACGATTTTTAAAGGATTTAGGAAAATGAAAAAAATATTAATCACAGGTGGTGCAGGATTTATTGGTTCACAATTAGGTTATCATTTACACAATCAAGGACATGAAGTGATTCTTTTAGATAATATGAGTTATGGTAATAAAGATAATTTAGAAATAGATGGTAAAACATTTGGAACTTTTATTGAGGATGATGTTAGAAATAAAACAATCCTTAACTATACGAAGGGTATAGATTATGTATATCATTTTGCTGGTATAGCACCATTACCAGATTGTCAAGAAAATCCAAAAGATGCTATAGATATAAATGTCGCTGGAACAGCTAATGTTCTTGAAGCTGCTCGTTTAAACGGTGTTAAGAGAGTTATATTCGCTTCAACAAGTGCATTATATGAAAATCATACAACATACCCAGCCAAAGAAACTGATGATGTTTATCCTGATTTAATTTATGCAACAACAAAAAAACAATGTGAGTTGTTATGTGAATCTTTTGGTAGTGTTTATAATTTACCTATAGTAATGTTAAGGTTTTTTAATGTGTATGGCCCTCATCAAGATTTCAGGAGAAAACATCCACCTTTAACAGGGTATCTAATGAAAACATTTTTACAGAATGAGATACCAACATTATTTTCTGATGGTGAACAGAGAAGAGATTATGTATATATTGATGATTTAATTAATATATGTGAAATAGTAATGACTCACGATAAGGCTGTTGGTGAAAAGTTTAATGTTAGTTCTGGTAATACTTATTCAGTAAATGAAATCTATGATAGTGTTGCTAAATGTTTTAATATCACTTCTAAACCTAACTACAATGTTCCTTCAAACTTTTGGAATGCATATCCACATCTTTTTGAAGGAAAATACACTCTAAATAAAAATAGATTAGAAAAAGAAGTTTTAAAATATTGTGTGGGTGATACTACTAAATCAAAAGATGTATTGGATTGGGAAGCTAAAACTACTTTAGATGATGGTATGAAAAAATGTGTTGAACATGCAAAACAGGTGGGTTTATAATTATGACAAGTATACCGATTATATGTTATTCACATTCATCATATAGTGATTTGTGGGAAATATTTTTTAATCAGATTAATTTATATTTTCCAAATAATAAAAAATATTTATTTACAGATGATGATAAAAATAAACCATTTGATGATATTCAAACTATATTTTTCAATGACAATGATTCTTATTCAACTAGAGTAACTCAATGTTTAAAACAAATAGATGAAAAAATTTGTATATTTAAACATGAAGATATGATTTTGTACGATTCTCCAAATATAACAAAATTAGATGAAATTATTGGTTTTATTGAGGAATATAATATAGATTATATAAAATTGTTAAAGGGTGGTCATCAATTTGACGAAGTTTTAGAAAACATGCCAATTAACAATTTATATTGGATACCTCATACATCAACTAATTTGTCATTTGCAATACAACCTACGATATGGAAAGTAAATAAGTTATTGGATATATATCAAAATTCAAGTCCAAGTAAATTAGTTGGTAATGTGGCTGTCGGTGATTTTGAAATAAATGCTTCGGAGTATGTAAACAAATCCGATATTAATGGTTTATATTGGTATGACAATGAACCTAAAAGAGGTATGCATCATTATGATTGTAATATATATCCTTGTGGAAATATGATTTATAAAGGTAAATGGGTTTATTCTGAATATAAATCTGAATTAACAAGATTATTTGAAGAGTATAACATAGATAAAAATTTAAGGGGAACTATATGATAAAATTAGTTATATTTGATTTAGATGGAGTATTAGTTGATGCTCGTGAATTGCACTATAATGCATTAAACAAAGCTTTAAATTCTATAGATGAAAAATATGTAATACAAAGAGATGAACATTTGTCTACATATGATGGTTTGTCTACAACGAAAAAACTTGATATGTTAACTAAAAACAAAGGGTTACCTTTAGAATTACACGATAGTGTTTGGAAATTAAAACAAGATATGACTATTAAAATTATAGATGGTTTTTCTGTTGACGAAAGAATACAATCTATTTTAAGGAGTTTGAAGTCGGAGGGATATAAAATAGCCTGTGCTACAAACTCTATCAGAGAAACCGCTAAATTACAATTAATTAGAAAAGGTTTTTTCGAGTACATTGATTTTATGTATTCTAATCAAGATGTTAAAAATCCAAAACCAAGTTCAGAAATGTATTTAAAATGTATGATTAAAGCTGAAGTAAATCCAAATGAAACTATTATAGTTGAAGATTCACATATAGGAAGAAAAGGTGCATTAAGTAGTGGTGCACATTTATGTGCTGTAGAAGATTGTAATGATGTTTCATACGATAAAATAAAAAGAGCTATTGATTTAGCTAATGAAAAGGAAGAAATAAAACCAAAATGGCAAGGAGGAAATATGAATGTATTGATACCAATGGCTGGAGCCGGTTCAAGATTTGAACAAGCTGGATATACTTTTCCGAAACCACTTATAGAGGTTGATGGAAAACCTATGATACAAACAGTGGTTGAGAATTTAAATATAGATGCTAAACATATATTTATTGTTCAAAAAGAGCATTATGTGAAGTATAATTTAAAGTATTTATTAAATTTAATTACCGATAATAATTGTGAGATAGTTCAAGTAGATGGTATTACAGAAGGAGCTGCGTGTACTACATTGTTAGCGAAACAATATATTGATAATGATGAACCATTAGTTATGGCTAATTCAGACCAATTTGTAGAATGGGATTCAAATGAATTTATGTACTCAATGACAGCAGATAATATTGATGGTGGTATAGTTTCCTTTGAAGCTACACATCCCAAGTGGTCTTTTGCTAAATTGAATGATGAGGGTTTTGTATCAGAAGTAGCTGAAAAGAAACCTATATCAAACATAGCTACAGTTGGAATATATTATTGGAATAAAGGTTCTGATTATGTTAAGTATGCAGAGCAGATGATTGATAAAGATATAAGAACAAATAATGAGTTTTATGTTTGTCCTGTATATAATGAAGCTATTGGTGATGATAAAAAAATTAAAGTATTTCCAATTGAAAAGATGTGGGGATTGGGAACACCAGAAGATTTAAATAATTTTTTAAACCAATATGGAGTAGAATAATTATGAATAACCATCAAAAAGATGGTAGAGTAGCAGTATGTTTTTCAGGACAAGCACGAATATCTGAAAAAAATATAAATTATTTTATAAAAAATATTATTGAACCATTTTCAAATTCTGGATATGATGTTGATTGTTTTGCTCATTTTTGGACATACATAAACGAGAGTACTACTTTAAGTAGAGTTAATAATAGAGAAATGAATATGGGGTTAACGGGTGATTATGATAATAGTGTTTTTGATAAATTAAGTTATTTTAATAAACAATTAAAACCTGTTAATATACAATTAAATAAAAATCTAAATGAAATATCAGAATTTAAATTTGATAAACTTAATCACCCCCACGCTGCGGGATATAATAGTCAATATTTATCTATTCAGTTAGCTGCTATGTTATGTAATAATCATGAAATTGAAAACAATTTTAAATATGATTATGTTATCAGAATTAGACCAGATATTTCTATTATGACTCCATTAAATATTCAAGAATTAGATAATAATTTTATTTGTGTTTCTAATGTAAATGCTCACGGATTTGGTAGAACGACTTTTAATGAACTTATCCATTGTAATGACCAATTTGCAATATCTTCTTCTGATAATATGTATAAATATTCACAAATATTAGATTATACCATTGATAATTTACAAAAATCTTGGTTTATAGATGAGATGAATAATAAAAACATATTTGGTTCAGAAAGAATATTTTGGTTATATGTTAATACATTTAGTAAAATTAAAAAAATAAATTTAAGGATTTCATTATGATTCTAATATCTCATAGAGGAAATTTAAAAGGCAAGTTACCAGAATATGAAAATGACCCTGGATATATTGATGAAGCTTTAAATAAGGGTTATGAGGTAGAAATAGATGTTTGGTATAAAGATAAGAATTGGTATCTCGGACATGATGGACCACAATATGAAATAAATTTAAAATATTTAAAAAATGATAAATTTTGGTGTCATGCTAAAAATATAGAGGCTCTTAATAAAATGTTGAAACACGATATACATTGTTTTTGGCACCAAGAAGATGATGTAACATTAACTTCAAAAGGTTTTATGTGGACATATCCTGGAAAACCATTAACTGATAAGTCTATTTGTGTTTTACCAGAAAAAAATAATCAAATTCCAAAAAAAGCTCTTGGAATTTGTAGTGATTATGTTGTAAATTATAAAAAATTAGGGAAATAATAATATGATAGATTTAAAATCAATGGGGGGAAAAAATAGTAAAAGATAAATATTTTAGAGGAACAAACATTAAGGAAAGGTGGGAACAGAAACATATTCAACAATATCATTTAGATAAACCATTTGATTTTACCGCATATGAAAATAATGATATGAGTGGTTATGGTACTGTCGCAGCTAAATTATTAGAGGAAAATAAGGACGCATTTAAGAAAACAACTTTACACGAACTTGGGTGTGGAAATGGTAGTTTTTCTGCATATGTAAAATTAAATGTTTTAAAGGATTGGGAAATAAGTGCCGAGGATTTTTCAACGGTGGCGATAGATACAGCAAAACAAAAATGCCCAACTGTTAATTATTTTACAAATGATTTTTTGTTAAATAGGGTTGATAAAGATTATGGTTGTTTAGCTATGTTTGAAACGATTGAACATATTGAAGAGGGTACAAATTATGAAATATTAGATAATATATTGGAACATTGTGAATATGCAATTATATCAACGGTTGATACTGAGGATACTTGTTTTGGAGAACACATTTCTCACTATAAAATTGATACATTTGGAAACAAGGGATATGATGTTATATGGAAAAGTTTTTTGGGTGAAATACAAATGCCAGATGGCATTTATCATTATATGATATTTTTATTGAAAGGCAAACTTTAGGTTAGATATAGTGAAAACAGCATTTTTTTCAGAGACGGGCAATAATAAAAAGTATCCAAGAGATTTTCCAAATGCCAGAACGGAAGTTGGTTGGTGTATTGCATTAGATGCTCCGATGTGCTCTTTTGATGTTTTACCTAAAGAACACTTTGATTTAGGAATTATTATTATACCAAAGAATAATCCAAAAGTTAGTTTAGATTTTATTAGTAAGTGTTGTGATAAAGTAGCAGTTATGCAAGAAGGACCACATTGGTATTTTCAAGATTATGAAATAGATAACCAATTTCATTATTATAATTTATTGATGGATGCTGATTGGGTATACTGTCATAATGAGTCTGATGTGAGTTATTTTCTTGGACTAGGATGTAAAGATGTTAGAGTGATGAGAAGTTTGATGATACCAGAAGGATTGATTCCAAGAAATGAATGGGGTGATGTTACAATGATTGGTGGTAATTTTGTGAGTTGGTATGGTGGATTTGATTCGTATATTGTTGCGCGAGAAATAGGAGATTCTATATCAGCTCCCTCGATGGGTAGAAAACAGAATTTAGAAGAACAAATAGAGGATATTAATTATTTACCATATATGAGTTGGAGAGAGTGGATAGATTGCTTATCACAATATAATATAGGAGTTCATCTTATGAGGACACATGCAGCTGGAACATTTGCAATGAATTGTGCATTTCATAGAATACCTTGTATTGGATATATAGGATTGGATACACAAGAAAAGTTACATCCACTAACTACAGTTGAGGTTGGAGATTTAGAGAGGGCTGTTGAGATTGGTAAAAAGTTAAAAGATGAAAAATTTTATAACTTATGTAGTGAAACTGTACACAAAAGATTTGAACAGTATTATACTGAAGATGTTTGGAAGGAGAATTGGAATTTACAATGGAAATGAAATTAATTAGTTTTATACAGCCAAGTAGGAACACCCTAAAATATTTAAAGTGGTCCTATAGGTCAATACGGAAGAATTTGGGGTATTCTCACGAGATATGTATGGCAGACGACTTTTCTGATGATGGAACTTGGGAATGGATGAAAGAGATTGCAGAGAAAGATGAGAATGTAAAAATCTATAGAAACGAAGGACCAGAACGGTTGGGTCATACAATTTTATACGATACTTTAATAAATGATTATGCTACAAATGATATTGTAATGATATTTCATAGTGATATGTATGCTTGTCCTAATATGGATACGGAGATGTTGAAACATTTAGAGCCTGGAGTGGTAGTATCAGCTACTCGAATAGAACCACCATTACATCCAGATGGACCAGAAAAGATATTAGTAGACTTTGGTATAGAACCCGAAGAATTTAAAGAACAAGAACTTATGGATTTTTTAGA
>NZAS01000119.1 GCA_002686195.1 Candidatus Pacearchaeota archaeon
AAATGTATCCAAGTTTTTCTCGATTTTAAAACGTGTTTCAGCAATTGGTCCGGGGCCCCAGGCCCAGCTGGCGGCCCGGTGAGTTGGCCAAGTCCATAATTGAAACCCCCACCATTCTGACATTACATCACCACCTTCAGTTACATAACCTACTATTTCATCATTTAATTCTGGATGTACAATCACAGAATGTAATGCTGATGCTACCTCATCAAAAAATCCACAATTAAGGGCTCTTTCAAAATTCTCTCTACGACAATATTCCTCATCAAATATTTTATAGTATAAATTTTTATCTCTATCATACAATACTTTTCTACCATGACTTACGCCATCAACAATTCTACCTGACTTATCAAGTATAACTTCACAAGTTTTTGGATCTATATCATATAAGTTAGTTGTTTTCATTATACCATATCCTATTTTGTTTTATCTCGTTCCACTGTTTAGATATGTTCTTCTTGGCCATAGCACACTTTAAATCAGGGAACCTAGCCGTACCATTATCAAAATCATAATATCCCTCATAAAAATTAGAAATATTCTTTTTTCTGTACGGTATATCATGTGTACAAGATTCTCCCTTTTCTATAAATTCAGTCAAGAGTTCCTTAAACCACTCTGTTTTATAAACACCCTCTGTACATATTCTTTTATGTGGAGCATATTTTCCTTTATAAAACCATACATATTTTCCTTCATCATATCCAGGTGATGGATATCGTCCCCAATTAGATATTATTATTCGAGATGCCTGGTCCTCTGGATTATCAACATAACCTTCAGCGTAAACTTGAGTATTATATTTTTCTATTTTATTCATTAAAATATAATCTACATCATTTTCAACAAGTGCCTCATTAACAATATTACTCCAATCATCCTTTGTCATATATAATTCTTGGTCCTCATTAATAAACAACACATATGGTGTGGTAACTTCATTCATAAGAGATAAAGTTACTGATGCCCAATCTTTTTCTAAATTATGATAAAAATTTAATTTGGGTATATTTTCCTTGTAAATAGAATATACTTCCTCAAAATTCTGTTCATGATTAAAATTAATAAAAAATTCGTACTCCCCCCACACCTCACTTATACTTGGAGTATTTCTTTCAATCAAGTCAAGTCTTTCTGGAATAGTACAGATAAAATTTTGAACTACACTAAGCATTATAACTGAAATCCCACTGGGGTAGTTTTATTATTTAACTGACTTTCAATCCATTCGTATGTTTTTTCAATACCAACCCGTAAAGATTGTGTTGGATACCAGTTAAGTTTTTCTTTTATCAAAGTATTATCTGAATTTCTACCACGAACTCCAACCTGTTGTACATCTATATTTTTAATCTTAACTTCTTTTGAAGAAATATCAATAATCATTTTTGCAAAATCATTAATAGAAATAACTTCATCTGAACCAAGATTCAATGGTTCTGTACAGTCGGATTCCATTATCCTTCTGATTCCTTCAACACACTCATCAATATAAAGAAATGAACGAGTTTGTTTTCCATCTCCATAAACTTCTATTACTGGAGGTTGTTTATGTCCTTTTGATTCTATAACTTTTCTACATAACGCGGCCGGGGCCTTCTCACGACCACCATCATATGTTCCTTCTGGTCCAAATATGTTATGAAATCTTGCTATCCTTACACGGAATCCTTCATTTTTTGCATATACTAAATACAACCTTTCACTAAACAACTTTTCCCAACCATATTCAGAATCAGGATTACCAGGATAAGCCATATCTTCTTTTAATGCAGGTACGTCAATTTCTAATTGATGATCCTCTGGATACATACATGCAGATGAAGAATAAAATACTTTCTTCACTTTATGCCTTTTCATAGAATCTACAATATTTAGATTTACCATTGCTGAATTATGCATTATTTCTGAATCATTTTCACCCGTAAAAATAAAATCAGCTCCCCCCATATCTGCTGCCAACTGATAAACTTCATCAACACCATCTACACATACATCTACGATAGATAAATTTCTTAAATCACCTTTAATAAACTCATCTGCATCCGTTTCACTAAACTCAGGATATTTTAAATCGACTCCACGAACCCAATATCCATCTTTTTTTAATCGTCTTACTAAATGTGAACCAATAAAACCACCTGCCCCACACACTAATGCCTTTTTCATATTATTAACTCCTTTATATAATCATCATCTATTTCTATATTAGTATAGTTTGTAACTATATCAATAAATTCTGAAGTATCTTGTATGTTATTTATTACATAATTTATATGTCTTGATTTATGAGGTTGCCAAACCCATTCCATAAATCTTAAAACTAAATCATCCACTTCATTAGGAAAATTTGATTCAAAAGTTCCTTCTTGACCAAACATAACTAAATACTTAAATTCTTTTTTTATTTTTCTTTCCAAAATTACATCATAAAATTCATCTTTAACTTCTATTTTATTAGTATGATGATGAAATTGTTGTAAATATGGAAATTCATCCAATAAATCAATTCTAAAATTTAATTCACTAAAACCTGGTGGGATTAAATCAATGTGATGTCTAACCCCTTTCTCTTTAACAATTATATCATAACCATGTTGTTTATATTCGTCCAGTTCTTTTAATATATATTCACATAAAACTTTTCTATCTTTACAAAGAATATCCAAATCATCATGGTCTACATAATTAGGAAACATATCATCATCTTTTATAATAATATAATCTTCATATTCTATATTACTAAATATTTTAGCCACATCTATAATATTCGAATAACCTTTATGTTTAAAATTACCGTCCATTAAAATTGACTTTATGGTTTTCTTACCTTTCTTTTTTTCACAACATATTCTGTGGGCCCCATCCCATCCCGCGAACAAATGTCCTGTCTGTTTCACCCGTACATAATCATTTTCATATGGTGGTTCTAAATAATTAAACTCTCTTTCAAATTCCAAAAATTCTTCAGCGTTCATGTATCCAGCCTTAGCCCTTCCAAGTTTAACCATTCTCTTGTGATATTCAACATATGGTTCAATATTACCACACACAGCATTATAAACTGGAGAGTTTTCTATTTTCGTAGGATGAATAATTCCCTCATCATCAAATAACCTAAAATAAATTTCATCTATTTCAATTTCTTTAATCATATATCTTTAACCAATGATCTGTCATTTCATCCATTAAAGTTTCAAAAGTATATTCAGGTTTCCAACCCAACGTAGTTCTCAATTTTGTAGAATCTCCTTTCAAATATTTTAATTCTTCAGCCCTCATAAATCTTTCATCTTGAGTTACATAATCTTTATAATCTAAATCTAATCTACTAAATACATAATCACACATATCACCAACTGAATTAGTTACTCCAGTAGCACATACAAAATCATCTGGTTCTGTATGATTAATTATCAGATACATTGCTCTAACATAATCCTTTGAATGCCCCCAATCACGATAAGCATCTAAGTTACCAAGTGGTAATTTATCTCGTAATCCTTTCTTTATCTCTACTGCAGATTTTACAACCTTATTAGTTACAAAGTTAGAACCTCGTCTTGGTGATTCGTGATTAAATAATATTCCATTACATGCAAATAACTTATAAGCGTTTCTATAATGTTGTACCATATTGAACCCAAATACCTTTGTACATCCATAAGGACTCGTAGGATTCATTTGTGTGGTTTCTCTCTGAAATCCATCTTCATCTACTGTACGACCAAACATCTCTGATGATGATGCCTGATAGAATCTTGCACTTGGACAGTTATTTTTATANGCCTCTAATACATTTAACAAGACCAAGNGCNTTNGTNTGNACTGTAAATTGTGGAATNTCCATACTNATTCTNACATGACTTTGNGCNGCTATATTATANATTTCATCAGGTTGNATAGTTCTTATCAATCTCTCTAACGAACTCACATCAAGTAAATCTCCATACTCTGTTTCAACTCCATTTCCAATGAGATGATCAATTCTATTATCTTGGTTTTCAGCAACAGAATTTCTACGAATTATACCATATACTTCGTAATCTTTTTCTAATAATAATTCGGCAAGATAACTACCATCCTGTCCTGAAATTCCTGTTATAAATGCTTTCTTTTTCATATACCATCTCCTATCAATTTTCTTTCTTCTATTTTTTGTTTTAAATCTATTAATATTAAAGAATTTTTCGTTTCGGCTATATTTCCTCTCCATTGTGCTGTATTTGGTTTAATCCTAACAACATCAACGAGAATGAATTGGTCTGGTATTTCTAAATTATTCTCATAAAAACTCCCAGCACAATTAAGTAACATATTAAATCCTCTTGCTGTACTTTCACCAAATATGGCAGCGTTATGGTCTAACATATACCATTTGCCCTCACCTATCAAATCCCAAAACTTTTGTGATTTTTCTTCCTTTTGCATATAATCCATTTCTTTGGCCAAATCTTTTGGTTCATCAAGACAATCAAACATTGTTTTAAGAACCTTCACTCTCCAAAAATGATGTTGCCATTGATTTGTTACTGACTTTTTTCTAATGAGTCGCAATCCCTCATACTCTACTTCATCTACTGGATTGTTTTCTAAATCATTTTCCCAATTAATAAATGAAACCGATAAAACAGAATCGTCTGCCTCATTCATAACCCAATCTGATATAATACCACACCTTTCTGGTTCTATTTCTATTGGATATACATCATCACACGCCCAATATATCCACTCATCACCATCCAAATCAGCAGTCAACCCATCAATTGTTTTCTTAAATTCTACGGGAGTTTTTATTAAATCTATTTTATCCCCCCACTTATCCTTCATAAAGTCTGGATAAACTTCATTCCAAGGAACTCTAAATACGAATGGGTTGTCAGACCAAGTTTTATCATACATTGTTATCATATGATTTGTTACATGATGATATCTATCACAAGTTAAAACAATTGTTTTAATTTTATCCACTTAAACATCCTTACAACAAACAAATGTTATTTTATAATCTTCTAAATCTGCGTCTTTATGATAATCAAAATTAGAAACTATTTTAGATACTTTCATGTTATATTTTTCTATCAAATCTCTTAATAATTTTGGTGTCCATACTGTAACATCAATCGTATAATCAAACTCATCGACTAAATCTTTTAAATGATATACCTTAATATTGTTATTTATTTTCAAATAAGAAATCATCGGGTCAAACTCTGATGTACAACTCATAATGTATTCACCGCCTGGTAATCTAGAAGTAATTCCCTTAGAAAAATCTTTTGGATTATCTTTAAAAACTGAAGCCCCATTGAAACAATCAAATATAAAAGTTCCACCATCTAACAGTAACTTAGAAATAAATTTAAAATATTTATCTAACTCTTCTAAATCTAAAATATGATTTACAACATTAAACATACTAATAATAGTATCAAAATCATTATCTTCTTTAAAATTAACTATATCTGAATGAATACATGAAACATCATCATTATCCTTAAATTTATCATTTGCAAGTTCTATCATTTCTTCAGATAAATCTATTCCATAAAAAATTCTTCCAGATTTATATAAACTTTCTAAATGAGTTCCAGTTCCACAACCAACATCCAATAACTTATTAATATTTGATTTAGTTTCTATAAATTCTGATTCTGTAACATAATCTTTCTTATTATAAATATCATCATAATATTTTACTATTTTACCACTATACATTATAATATTCCTTTATAACATCACAAATATGATTAACTTTATCTTCTTCTAATTCTGGGTAAGATGGTAAACAAATTCCATGTTCGTATGCATAAATTGAATTAGGAAAATCTAAATCTTCACCATGATTTGAATAACAAGGCTGTTTATGTAATGGATAAAAAACTGACCGTGTTTCTATTTCATTTTCCTCAAATACTTTCATCAAATCTTTAACTGGTTGTTCACACATTATTACAACTCTAAATGGTACATGATTAGATTTAGAATTATTAGGTTCTATTATTCTAAATCCATTAATATTTTTAAGTCGTTCTTTATACATCTTTAATAACTTCAACTTTCTTTCAATAATATGGTCTAACTTATTCAACTGAACCAATCCTATTGCTGCATGAATATCAGTAATTCTAAAATTATATCCAATCTCTGGATGNACAAATGAACCCCTNTTNAANCTACCTTGATTTCTCAAATACATCATANTATTATTTNTTTCTTCNTCATNNGTNANAACAAANCCACCTTCACCAGTAGTNATNGTNTTNTCTGCAAAGAATGAAAAACATCCNACATCACCNAATGTTCCACAATGNTTACCATCCCATTTTATACCTATNGCCTGNCANGCATCNTCTACTACNTTTAAATTATTTTNATTTGCAAATTNCATAACNTCATCCATATNNNCAGACAAACCAAATANATGAACNGGCATAATTGCNTTTGTTTTTTCNGTTANAACTCTTTCACAATCNCNNANATCAATTTGTAAATCNTCTATATTAATNTCNACAAATACTGGTTTTGCCCCACACATTTCCACTGCATTTGCTGAAGCAATAAATGTAAAATCTGGAACGATTACCTCATCACCAGGTACTACATCAAGTGCTCTCAATCCCAAATATAAAGCTAGCGTACCATTTTGTGCGAATACACCATAATTAGAATCCATAAGTTCTAAT
>NZAS01000120.1 GCA_002686195.1 Candidatus Pacearchaeota archaeon
CATCTCAGCATATTCTGTCTTAACATTATCAGGTACAGTAGTCGTTTGTGATGTATTTTTACCTACCAAATTGAATATCTTAGTTAGTAATTTTAACATATCCAATGCATTAAAATTTGCTTTCAACTCATCAAGCATATCCGTACCACATTCAGCAGGGCCAAGAAACATAGTTTTCTTTGCATTAAATCCACCGAAAATGGTTGCCCTTAAAAGTGCCAATGAATTGACAGGTGGATTTTCCCGAACAACAACAGAACCACTTTTAGAACTTGGTACATCAACCATCAATGCATCTGGTGGTATTCCAGCTGGAGCCACAAACGGTGAACCAATTGCCCCATGTAAAATTGCACCACCCAATTTAGGATCTGTACTCAAAAATGGTGCTGATACAAATGCACCAACAGGTGATTCTATTAACACGCCCAAATCTCCTTTGATTCGTACTTGTTGTCCTTCCAATCTCAGAATTCTACCCTTAATATTGACATCGGAATCGGCAGTTATATTTACACTGCCTTTAGCATAGATATTATTATTCTCAACCGTAATAGAATAATTATCACCCATGACCTTTGCGACTCTATCACCCGTAGAACCCATAACATCGACTGTACCAGATTTATGTGCTACTGCAATCCTTTCTTTTCCTTCTGTATCATCTATTTCATGTACATGCCCCGATTGACTTTCTTCCACTCTATTGTAGGGATATTCAGCACCATATTCCAACTCTTTGAGTTCCCATGATTCATTTAATGCCCCTGCAACTGCAATCTTACCCATTGATTCATAATTATCTACATAGGTATCTGTTTTATCACCCCTTGCTAACCTATTGACATTTACTTCACCAGCTGGTATTTTTGATTTACCCCATTTAGGTTCTGGTGTAATCGTTGGGTCATCCGATGTCTTATAACCAGCATCAATAATATGTGTCATTATCGGTTGCTGTGCATTCTCACCATCGGCAAAGAACCCCATCACCCACGTACCCTCTACAGGGCCAACAGGTGCATCACTTGGTCTACTATTGATAGGCATTGCTGGATAGGCAAAAGGAAGATCTTTTGTCGGAATTTCCGATTTGTCATCTGTATGGTATCCAAGTATTCGTACCCTACATCTACCTAACTTTAACGGATCTATCCGATCTTCAACCTTCCCCTTCCACCAGATGAAAGTAGGATTCATTTACTATTCTTTTTACCTTTTTTTCTATTGGATATGTAACCTGTTGTAGATAACTTTTTACGACGATCATAATTTTTA
The DNA here is from genome assembly GCA_002686195.1 of Candidatus Pacearchaeota archaeon. The sequence continues at coordinate 1,279 of NZAS01000120.1, forward strand.
TAATCGGCATGATCCTTCAAATGTGGATATTTCTTGTCGAATTCCTTTGCCGTTAGTGTTTTTTTAGTTTTGCCCACGTTGCCAATCTCCCCTTGTTGTTTCCATGTCACCAATATCATCCTTTGGGTAATCCATACCTACCACTTTCGGTGGATTGCTCCACAACCCCTTGGTGGCATCACTTCTTGGTACATTATCCTTAATCCAATCCAATACTTGTTGATTAACTTCACCTTGATCGTTCCAACCCTTACCTTCTGGTTTCAGAGTCAGATAAGTAAAGTCTTTAATCACAGTTTTACCACCCGATGTTTTAATTTTATTACCTTTCGAGTCTGTCCAAAATATGGTATTCTCACGATTTGCCAGAATAACATGAACTCCACCACCCAAGTTTGGAACACCTTTACTTTTGATTAGACCATACATGGTATTTGCAGCTCCTTCATGAGTTTGCAAAAGTATATCATCAGGTACAACCCGTTCACGTTCTGCATTTGCTTTAACCGCAACATGGTAGTTGGCCAATACCCATACCAAATGAATATTCCTTGCTTCATATCCCACACTTGTAAGTTTAGGTATAACTTCTGTAATATCTTCGGTTTCTTTGAGTGTGATGTCAAAAAGAATATTGGGCAAATGATTTTTGTTAAGATCTTGCAATAGTAACTTCAAACTCTTATCTTTAACACCAATCTTTTTAACTGCCATATGCAACGCAAAAACATGTTCTGGGTTTTTCAAATCCAAGTCACCTAACAACCTACCTTTTTTATCCATGTATTTTGGATTTATATTCCCTTCCCAATCAGTCGAATCTTTTTGAATCCTAGAAATAGCCATAAATGCTTTTTTCCATTCATCAACATCCCTGATCTTAAATTTATCACCTTCCATAAAATTCTTAGAGGCAAATCCCTTACCAGAACCAGCACCACCAGCGAGAAAGACTGCTTGACCGTACTTTTTACCCTGATTGAACAAAATCTGCCTTTCATCAATCTGTTGCTGATTGCCATTCATATTGGCAATCACCAAATCTAATGTTTTCTGAAAATGTGGTGAAGTGTTAGTCAACACTCCCGTTGATGCTTCCACCAACTTTGAAAATTCTTTTGATAGCATATTAATCTCCTATTCTGTTGGTAATGAACTAAAATATGAATCTTTGACAACTTCCATCACCATTAAATGGCTGGCACTGTCTATTTTATGTCGTAACGCTGTAACCAAATATCTTCCATTATATAATTTATCCATTGGAACCGTACCATCTACATGTGTTTCAACTGATGGTAATTCTAAATCCAATACATCCCCAACCTTTCTGGTAGTATCACCTGATATGGTAATATTTAGTTTGATGTTATTTAATTGTTGCATCTGTGAAATTCTATTCTGTAATGTCTTTTCATAGTATACGTTGGAATCATCAAACCTACTAACCAATGTTTGCTTACTCAATGGACTAGTTGTTAATTCATCAGCAGTTTCATGTACCATCATACTCGAACCCTGCCCACTCATATTTTGAGTATCTCATAATCTCCAGTTGTTTGTTTTCTCGTTATCCTCTACGTGTGTCATCTTAGAATACTCTTTACCATAATCATAATCCAACGTTTCTGTTTTACGATTTATCATATCATGAATGACCAACCGATTAGCATACATTCCATTTGGTATATTTGCCACCATATCAAACGAATTAACTATCTCTATTCTATTCACAGTTCTATACTGTTCTTCATCTGGATTTCCATCGGTAACATCTGTTGGTTTTCGTCTATAGATACCTACACTTTCTTCCTCTGACAATGATTCTAACGACCTAAAATGAAATCCATCTCTAGTTTCATAAAACAGATAATTAGCCCCATCTCTATGTTCTGCCATAGATCTCTTTGCTAACCAATTCATAGCATCAAAGGGTTTCCAATTGGGTATTACTATATCATAAACATTTTGTGTTTCTTCAATATCAAACTTCTTATTCGATTCCAAGTCTGTTCTAAATATCTTTTCGGCAATAGTTGATGTAGTACTTTTTGGAAATGACCGACTAACTGCACCCTTTAAATTCATAAAAAATTCATCAGATAGCAAATGTATAGCATACCTTCTCATACCTATATTCGGGCTATTGACATCTGTAACTTTATAAATCCTAAATTTCTTTGTTTGCACCCTTTCTATATTGGGTGTTCCCATAGTTATATGCACTTCTTCATGCCCAACAATCGGAAAATTGGCAATCAGATTGGCAGTATCACCAATACTCATATTCCCCGTTAAAGTATTGGTAAATATATCCTCAAACAAATTAAAAGAATCCACCATGTTGGTAATATCCATAGTTCGATCTACGCTTACCGACTTCAACATTATCTCATTGAGTATTATCCTACCACCAACAATGGTATCTGGCCTAATACTACGCATCCATCAATTCCTCAAAATTCTGTTCAAATTGTTGTATATATCGTCCTTCCAACATCATGATTTCCCGATTCTTTTCGTTTTCATTGTTCTCAAATGTTTCATTTGTTATTGCAGATGCACCTGTATGTGAACGCCCAACAATAATACCATCATCACTTTCATAATGATGGACACCAAGTCTTTCTGTAGTAATCCCTGCAACCTTACCTACTGCCCCACTATCATCACCCTTCACATAAGAACCAGAATATTGATCTGCATCATCAAAACTGCCACTGGTCAACTTATAGGTCACTTGAATCAAAGTAGCATCAAAATCCACCACAGTTCCTGTACCATCCAACAACGTTCCATCTGCTTGATATTCCTTTATAACTTCACCCCTAACAAAAAACCTCTTTGCTAATGGATCAACTGCACCATACGTAGTATCAGAATGATGTGTGGAATCTAATAGTAAAATCTTATCTGGATATTTCAAATCTATAAATTCATTCAACACACGTTCTTCCATCACCCAATCATGATACGGATCAGTAACAGTGTTCATATGCAACAAAACCCAATGTGAGAGTATGTCACCATAGGCAGAATATGCCAAATGTTCTGGTCGTTCACTGGCAGATAAAATATTCTTGTAGTAGGATGGTAATAGTTTCTTAAAGTCACCACGAATTCCAACTCGTTTCAAAAGATCAGTGACTTCCCTGATCTTATTATCCTTACCTATGTCATAACTAACTTTCGGAAATGTATCAAAATAGTCTATTGCCATGATTTCTCCTAATAGTAATTACCATTTTGGTTGAGTTTCATTTAAAATACTCTTTCTCGTAACATATTCCATTTCTCTAAAGGAAAGAGATATTTCAATATCAACTGGTGCTAAATTGGTATGATATGATGGTGTATTTGATGCAAAATGTTTCACTTCTACCTTTCCCAAAACACATCTCTTTAATGATGGCAACCATTCAGATTCTCTAACATGTGCCGATTCTGAACTCCCATGAAAAAACCTTATTCTCCAAGATGCTGGATATGTGTATGATATTCCTGTCAAAGAAATATCAGGTGAAGAATAATATCTAAGAATTTTGATAATTTTATTAATACTATAAGTTTCCTCTTGACTAAAGGCAACTAATTTATGAGTAAACTCAAAAGATCTATAATCCACCCCTTGGAAAAACTGAGACTCAAATGGACGAACTGCATGACCTCTCTGCCTCTGGAAAGATTTATTTATTGCTTCCCCGTCTATAACACCTAAAGTAACTGCTCCCAATGCCTCACCAGCAAGTTCTTGTGCCTTTTTAGCCGCAGTACCACCTATTGCCTTAGCAAATCCTAATTGACCTGTTTTAGCAAAAAGATCTTCTTCTGCTTCCCATTTTGCCGTTACTGAATCGGTTAAGTCACGTGGCATGTGCAAATTAATCTGTAATGGGTTTTTCCCATCCCCTGCCTGTGATTTCCCATGCTCATATGGCATATAACTAACATATCCCAAAGGATCGGTAGTAATACCAGAAGGATAAGTTTGAGCCCCCTTCAATGTTATAACACTATTGTCTCTGGGATAGCCCTCTCTGGTGGTATCCGTACTCCTACCAGAACCAAATTTCATGGCAGCGTCTAATACTTCGGGTGCTTTCCCTATTGCCGTTGCTCCCAATTCTATTACCCCTTTTTTTAAATTTTCTGCATCAGTCATTGCACTATCCCCCTTTATTCTATTTATAAGTATCGTGAACTTATAAATACATTTATGGCATATAGTGGAAAATACCCCGTTATCAACAGAGATAAGTATCTCGGAAATCCTAATAAAGTAACATATCGTTCTTTATGGGAAAAGGATTTCATGATGTACTGTGATCGGAATAAAAATGTGCTAAATTGGTGTAGTGAAAATCCTGTCATTAAATACTTTTGCCCCACTGACAGAAAATGGCACAGATATTTTCCAGATTTCTACATGAAAATTAAACAATCGGATGGGAACATAAAAGAATTCATCATTGAAGTGAAACCAAAACGTCAAACCAGACCACCGAAAAAAGGCAAAAGCAGACGTAACTATTTATACGAGCAATTTGCATGGACAAAGAATCAAGCAAAATGGGAAGCCGCAACACGATATTGTGAAAAACGAAAATGGGAATTCAAAATAATAACCGAGAAAGAACTCAAAATAGGTTATAAATAGTCATATGGCAACTATATTTGACAATTTAAAACAAGCTGGACAAAATGCAATTGCATGGTTAAGGCAGAATGCCGCCAAACTAAGTTCAGTCACACCAACAGAGTTAATGCGTGATGCCGACAACAAAACCAATAATATGCAGATGGGAAAAATGTATATGTTTCATTATGATCCCAAACACAAAACCAAATTACCCTATTATGATACATTTCCATTGGTCATTCCCATCGAAAAGTATTCCGATGGATTTCTCGGTTTGAACATGCACTACCTTGCCCCAAAACTAAGATTAAATCTGTTGGAAGGTCTAATGACAATTACTAATAATAAATCTATGAATGAAAATACCCGAATGATGGTTACATACAACATGCTGAACTCCACCAAGAAACACAGATATTTCAAACCAACACTGAAACGGTATTTGGCAACTCACGTTCAAAGTCAATTCCTCAACATCAAAGCAGATGAATGGGAAACAGCAATTTTCTTACCAGTTGAACAATTTGTCAAGAAAAACAAAAAGGCAGTATGGAAACTCTCAGAGGAATTACTATCATGAAAATTGACCAAACACTCACTGGTTTTAAGAGTTATATTGATAGTCAAGGTGGTCTACCACACGTAAACCGTTATGCAGTTGAAATGACAAAACCTCTATCAATGGCAAGCAATCCCGAATATACTAAAGTACTTGATAATCTAAAATTCACTGCCAGAATCGCAAGTTTGCCATCAAAAACAATAAGTACCAATGCAGTCATGGCAGCTGGCCCAGAACAGAAATATCCCTACACAGATGTCTATGACAATTTATCTGTTACCTTTTTAGTTACCAAAGGAAAAGGGGATTTTGGATTGCCCGAAAGGAAATTCTTTGAAGATTGGATGGGAACTGTAGTAAATGAAAGTAATATGTTAGTTGGATTTTCAACAGGAGCAAATGCTTATGGTGTTGACTTATTTTTATCAGGATTATCAGATGTGCGAGGAAAAACATCAAGGTACATACAATATAAATTCGATAGAACATATCCCATTGCTCTTGGTGAAATAAAATTTGCACATGATAGCCATGATACGATGATATTTACTGTTACATTCTCATATGATAGATTCGTGAGAACAGAAAATATAGAAGACAATCAACCCAATCCAAAATCTGTATTACCACCAGAAAAACCCAAAAAGGCAGAAGATGCTGAACGAAAACCAAAAGAATTTGCAAAAAAGAAAGATGCACCACTAGCAGACAGAAAACCAAAAGAATTTGCAAAAAAGAAAGATGCACCACTAGCAGACAGAGAACCAAAAGAAGGATGGGATAATTTCAAAAAAACTGAACCAGAGAAATTTGGGCCACCTTCACCCAAAGACATCAGGATAGTAGGTTCACAAGCACCTAGTGTTCCAACACCGAAAAAATTCACACAAAAATTAAAGACAAGAGCAACAAACCTCGTTAAAGCAAAACTCGGAATAAGACCAATGCTTGATGAATAAAAGGAGATAATAAATTATGCCTTTACCAGTACTAAGTACACCAACATATGAATTGACTATACCATCATCTGGACAAACCGTTCAGTATAGGCCATTCTTGGTCAAAGAAGAAAAAATCCTACTTATGGCAAATGAGGGTGGAGAAGCATCTGAAATAGTTCGTGCCATGAAACAAATTATCGGTAACTGTATTCAAAATGGATACAATACCGACAACATGCCATTATTTGACGTGGAATACATATTCCTCAAACTCAGATCCAAATCAGTAAACGAATTTTCTGAAGTTGGGTTTAGATGCCCCGAATGTGATGAGGTAAATAGGGTACAAATAGACCTATCTAGTGTTGAAATTTTTACCGATGATGCTCATAGCAACAAAGTAGAACTTACAAATGATATTGGCCTAATAATGAAATATCCACAATTGGATTCCATAAATATGAATGATCTGCAAAGCACTGATGTGGATACAATCTTCAATGTAGTTAGTTCCTGTATAGATTCCATATATCAAGGTGAAGAAATACACGATAGTGGTGATTACACCAAAGAGGAAATTTCTGAATTCATAAATAACCTAACACAAGAACAGTTTTTGAAAATACAACAGTTTTTTGATACAATGCCTAAGTTATCACATACAGTACCGTATACCTGTAATAAATGTGAATACGACGAACCTTTGGTACTGGAAGGGTTGCAAAATTTTTTCGCATAGGGTTAGGACATGAAACACTAGAAAGTATGTACCTAACCAATTTCGCAATGATGCAACATCATAACTACAACTTGAATGATTTAGAAAACATGATACCATTTGAAAGGGAACTATACGTTACCCTTCTCTCGGATCATATTAGAGAAGAAAACGAAAAGATAAAGGAACAGCAAAGAAAATCAAAGTTTTAATTAGATTATTACAATACGGGTGGTTAGTCAAACGTAAAGGATGGTGGTACAAATTTCCATTCTTACCCATACCACCTAAAGCATGGTTACTATGGCGACTTGAAACCGCATGGGGAATTGATTCCATGAATCCCAAATGGAAAGATTTCCCAACTATCCCTGTTATGATACATGATGTCTATAATTTTGGTCATTGGTTGACCCAATTCAAATAAAACGATATGGATAGCATGGAACAAGAACTTATCAACAGAATTCCAGAACTCACTGACCTCATTCTACCGTGGCTAGGAATTATGCTATCGGTAGTTATCTTCATGTGGTTTAAAGATTATGCACTGCAAATATCTAAAGGATTGAAATTCAAACTAGACCCACACTTCCAAGAGGGAGATCAGGTCTGGTTGGAAGATGAACCAGCAGTGATTGTCAAAATTGGTTTATCCTCAACCGTATTCGGTATAGTAAATGGTCGTGGATATATTTGGAGATTTGTACCCAACGAGTCTATCTTTGATATGAAATTAGAAAAAATCGTTAGTGATAAGATACACTATGATTCGGAAGCAGAGCAAGGTAGAAAAATCAAACGATTGTTATCCATAGACGAAGAACAGGATTACAAAATTGCCCAAAACAAAAGACACGATGTAGAACAGGATGTGGAATTGGAACAGAATTTAGTACGAGATCTACAACATGATAAAATATTGGAAGAACACAGCAAAGCAATCGCACAAATATCATCTTTAGTGCAATCACACGGTTCAGATGAACTGAAAGATGCGGCTGAAGATCTCATGAAAGATCTAACCAATAAGGCATAGTAAAATGGCAGACTTACAAGACATCATTAAACAGATTGAAGAAGAACGTAAAAAGGCAGCTGAAGCAGAACTCAAACAAAAACAAGATGCCAGAGATCAACAAGAAAAGGATGCTAAGATTCTGTCTGCTGAACAAAAAGGCCTAGTACAAGAAAAAATAAAACAACAAAAAGAAGAACAAAAAGCACAGGCAGAACTAAGCAAAAAACAAGAACAGTTTAATAAGTGGAAAGAACGATTTAACAACGCAGATACTGAACTTATCAAAAATGCGCTTAAATCCGATTTAGAAACGGCACAAAAAAACCTAGAAACTGCACAAAATGCCCACAAAGTAGAAAGTGATTTACTAAACAATAAACTAACCGCACTCAAAGATAATGCTGATGTAGTCCGAGAAGCAATAGCACAACAGAAAGCACATAACCTTGCCGAAAAACAAAAAGCAGACGAATTAGCCAAAAAGAAAATAGAAGCACAAGAATCTAATATTCAAAAAGAAGATGAACTTGCAGCCAAATATGAAAAACTTGAAAAAATAAAAAATGCTCAACTCAAGGGATGGGAAAATCTTGCAGTAGGTGCAAATAAAGCAATCACTGGTATCGGTGAGAGTATAAAGGAAAGGTTCGCAGAAACTTCAATAGGTAAGATTACTGGGTTCTTGGGGATGCATAAAATAGGCAAAGATGACACCCTAGAAAAAGAACAAAAAGCAGTAATAGAAGAACAAAAAGTTAGAGCAGAAGCAAAATCTAAAGGTAAAGTATTATCAGATGAAGATGTACAGAAAAAGGTTGCCGAAAGAACAGCAGAACCAGAAAAGGTATCAAAACTAGTATCATCTATACCTATCTTAAAGGGATGGTTGGCATCAGGACTAGAACAACAAAAAGAACTAGTAAAAGCAGAAGCAATAGATCCATCAAAAAAAGAAGAAGAATCGACAGAAGAAACAACTACAGACACACCACAACTAGTTGCTCAACCAGCAGAAAAAACTACAAACACCCCAATAAAGGCTGAAATAGTTGCCCAACCAACACCAGAAAAGGACAAATTTGCAGAAGAAAAGGCAAAAGAATCCGCACATGCTCAAGAAGAACAAGCAGAAACCCAAGAACGGATAGCCGATGCCTTAGAACAACAGCAAGAGGGAGATCAAAATGTAAAGGTAGAAGGAAAAGATACTGGAATATTCGGCAAGATTCTCAGTGGTAAATTCAATCCACTAAAAGCATTGCAAGGTATGGTAAGTGGAATATTCGGTATCATTGAAGAATTCATCAAAGGTATCGGTAATATATTAAAATCCGCACTGGAAGTTGTCCAAAAACTGGTTAAAGGTGTCGGTGACATTCTACTCACAATCGTTGACATTATCGGTAAAGGATTTGTCAAACTGATGACCTTTGCTGGTCAGGGTATCGCTGCATTATTTAAAGCATTGGGATCAATTCCTCCACAGGCACTCCTGATAGGAGCAGCTGCAATAGGTGTACTAACATTAGCATTCATGGGATTGGGTAAGGGTCTGCAAATGATGACCCCTGCAATCAAGGAATTAGCAACCATACCATTTGATAATTTCCTATCACTTGCTGGTGGATTACTAGTTCTCACACCAGCACTAATTGCATTTGGTGTTGGAGCTGCAATTGCCACGCCAGGATTTCTCGGTCTGGCACTTGGTGTTGGTGCATTGGGATTGGCAATGAAATTACTTGCCCCTGCTATTGAAACCATAGTACCACCCATAACCGACTTGTTAGGTAGTTTTGGTGATTTCCTCTCGACCCTACAAGGTATTGTTAGCAAATTCTTTACCTCCATCGGTGATTTCATTGCTACAGTTGGAACGGCAATAAGTGACTTTATTAGTAACTTTGCCCAATCATTAGTCATAATGAACGATGCTGATTTCGTACATATAGCAGCTGGATTTGTTGCTTTGGGGGTTGCTCTTGCTGGTTTTGGTGTTGCAGCTGCAATTGCCATACCATCACTACTCGCACTAGGCAGTGCTTCCAGTGGCCTTGCTGATTTGATTAATGTACCACCAGACAGGTTTGATGCACTTAGAGAAAGTTTCAAACTATTAGGCAAGGCAGTCAAAGGATTTGCCAAAGATGCAAAAGGATTGGGTGGTGCTGTTGTAGCAATGGGTGCATTGAGTATGATACCCTTTGCTAATAAGTTACTAAAAGTACAATCGGAAAAAACTGAAACTAGAGATGTGATTGATAACTTTAAAGGTGGGGTTGCAGAAGCAATTCAACCAGTAGACATCGTATCCTTTTCTGGAGCAAGAACAGAAAGAGGGGTGGAAATGTTAAGACAGGCAGCTGAAACTGTCGAAATACGTGATGAAACTGCAATGAATGCATCGGGTGCAAATGTAGTTACAACCGCAGTAACAGATGCTAGTTCTGTTACCAACAACGCAATAGTCATGCAAGACTCACCTACCGATTCTGGTTTCCGAGCATCAGTAGGAACTTATGGGCCATAAAAAAACCCGACACCAGTGAAGATGTCGGGTTTAGAACAATTTTGTTGGGGTAATCCAGAATTAGTGGTTCGGGATTGCCAATTTATAAATAGAAAGTATTTACTGATCGTTTGCTAAGTTAGCAAAGTAAGATAAGGTTTCATCACCATCCGCACTTACTGTTTCAGCAGTTACTGGTGCTGGTGCTTCCCTCGTTTCAAATTCACTTGGATTAAAACTAGTGGATGGATCTTCAACCAACCCCAAAATTCTATCCAATTTAGTTTTCAGTTCATCATAGGTCTTGAAGTTGTCACGACCTAGTAATTCTTGCAAACTGTACTGACCACCCCAAATTTTTTCCAATTCGGCATCATCATTAGATAATGGTGAAACTGAATCAAATTCAGACTTATCATAATTAACGAAACCATCAACCATCCGAATCTTAATCTTGAAGTTTGCTCCACCCCAAAGATCAAAAGGATTAATCGGAATTTCATCCTTAAATTCTGGATTCATCAAATCGTTAATCTTATCAAAAATCTTCTTACCATACTTAAACAAACGAACCTTACCGTTGTTCTGCGGATTTGCTGGATCTTCAATAACATAGATATTACTAAAATAGTTCAACCTACGTTTCTGTTTACGTGCTTGCTCTTTCCCTGCTTCTGTTCCATTATTCCACAAGGATGTGTTATATTCACTAACAGGATCTTTCTCATTAAAGGTGGTCAATGAATTTTCAATGTACCATCCACCCTGACCTTGAAAACCATGTGAGAAAATGCGTACCCACGGCGTCGATTCACCTTCAACTGGTGGAAGGAATCGAATGACCGCATATCCGTTTCCAGATTTATCACGTTCACATTTCCAAATTCGATCATCTTCATATGAGTTACTATTGCTAGTTTGGGTTTTTTCTAATTCGGTGGAAAGACTGTCTAAAAAAGACTGTCGGTTGCTTTTCATGGATGCAAAACCATTCATACTCGTATTCTCCGTATTGTTTGTATATTGCTTATTCACATCACAATCAACTCTTGATTGTGTAATAGTAATTATACCATATTTTTCCTCAAATGTCAAGCTTATTTTTCAATATTTCACGAAAAACTTTCACATCAACATCGAGAAACCCAATATATTTATGACACAAATTTCGTGTTTCTGGCCACATGATGTCATCTTCAATCTGTCTATCAAATTGTGGAAAGAAATTCAAAATCTGGTTCACTATCACGAAAGTTTCCAACGATATATCCCCACGATAATACA
>NZAS01000121.1 GCA_002686195.1 Candidatus Pacearchaeota archaeon
CGAAGGAAACGTCTATATCCTTGGTTGTTGTAGGCTTATTCTTAACCACAGCTGCAGTTTGTGCAGCCTGGTCTGCAATTCTGCGTGCTTCCTTTGCTCGCCCATCGGCAGCTCTTGCCTCTGCTTTCGCCGCAGCAATTTCTGCATTCATAGCAGCAAGCATTGCCTGTTCAGTAGTAAAGTTACCAGCAGCTTTACGAACATCATTTGAAGTAACAGTATTAAAAGAAGTATTCCCTGATACACCTGATCTTGTAATAGTTGCATTTCTTGTTGCAATAATAGTTTCTTGTTGTGTTTCAAGCATTCCAGATGCTGAATAAAGTGCTTCCCCCAGCGTTCCCGGCCGTTGCTCTGTAGAAACTATTCCATCATGTTCACTAGAAGTAAGTTTAAAAACGACATCTCCACAAGCAAAAGTAGGATTACCAGCAACTTTCGGGTCAGGAATTACAAATGTTCCCTCAATTTTACCAACCGCATTTGTAACTAAAGGATCGCCTGCAACAAGATTTGCATCACTTGTGGTATAAGATGCGCTTGCAGGCGTACAATAATTACTTACATCTTGTTTATTAAAATATGCCCACAATCTTGTTACTGGTTTAAATTGTACACCAGTAAAAGTAATTGTTTTTGACCGCATTACCGGAACAACATTTTGTGAGACAACTCTTAGTCCTTGAGAAACTCTATCAATTCTAAGGTCAACTTGCGTATCAACACCAGTTCTGGTTTGGTCTGTTCTAACCGTTTCTGTGGTTCTTGTTACATCAAACCTATTAGGCCTAAATTGTGTTCCACCTTCAGTCCAGTTATCTACTTTTGTTTCTACAACACCGGACCATTGTGTTTGCCAGGAATTCCAAACAGTCCCAAGATTATTTGCTTCCTGAGCCATCACCGCATCATAATCCCCCTCTTCATTAACAATAAGATCCGGCAAAACTTCAGTTTCAAACCATGTATCAGAACTCGGACTTAATTCAATATCACCGCGCCAAGAAGAAACAAGACGGGAGCTAATTCTTTCTGTTCGTGTCGCATAAGGTTGTGTAGTCATTACAGCTTCATTATAGGGAAGTGTAATTAAATCACCAGTCTTTTGGTATCCTGCTCCAGCCCTTGCTGTATCTGTATTATTAGCAACACTCTCTATTAAATCTACTGCTCTAGATTTATGTTTAGGACGTAATTGTCCTAGACCGAAATCCATTGAGTTATTATAATCTCTGTGAGCAACATCACCAATACGATGTCCTTTAAAGTTATCCACTACAAAACCGGACTTGAATCTATTCAATCCATTTGCGTCTGTTACTTCAAAACTTTCAGCCTCTCTTTCTAACAAACTCAATGCAGTATAATATTCAACATGGTCCAAACGCTTGGCAATCTTACCAATATCTTTCATAGTATATCTTTGATGTTTTTGTTTTCTTATCGTAACATTCTTTGGATCAAAAGTATATGCTGGAACAAACAGCGTTGCAACCAACATACAATCATCTGGAGTTTTCGGCAATAATGGATTTTCAGCACTTTCTCCTTCAATAAGCAAAAAAGTGCCTTTTGGATTCAAAATTATTGCGGCAAATTTTGGTAAGTAATATTCAAAATCTGATTGAACAAAAGAACCCGGCTTTGGAGTATCTACAGTTGTCCCCCCTGTTCCACCAAATGACCTACTATAAAAATTGAAAGAGTGGGCGGTTATTTCATCAACAGTAGTTAGTGTTGTAGATGTTCCTGTAATATCATCAACCGCTGGTCTAAAATCATAAGTGTCATATAAAGGAAACTTACCACTTGGTTCTGGTTCATCAACATCAATTTTAGATGCAGAATACACAGGAATATCATCATATTCCATTTGTTTAGCAATATCAGTATAAGAATCAACAGTAAACATATCTCCAGCACCATGCTCAAGATAATCATATACAACAAGAAGTTTCCCGATAGGAGCTGCCCGATTACGTTTCCTTATAATCCTTGCGATATCATAAAAATTATCTCGTTGCCCTGTGTCAAGTAGATATTTACCAGTAATTACAATATCACCTACTGTTGTTGCTGTAATTGTAGCAGTCGCGGTAGAACTTTCTCCTGTAATTACATCACCAATATCAAAAGTAGAAGCATTAGTAGAAACATAACTGAAAGGACTTGATGTGCTTATAATTCTGCCAGTTGCTCCACTGGTAGCACCAGTAATTTTTTCGCCTCTGGTAAATGTTCCTGTAATTGATCCTGTCGTTATAGTGGGAGCAACTGCATCTGTACTTGTATCTTGTGAATCAAAAACTGCGGCCAATTTAAATGCATCAACTCGGCCCAAGGAAATATCTCTGTCCCCCGGCCGCGTTCCATATGCATCAGTTGTACCAGTTGCAACTTTCACCTGTTTCATAAGTCTTGTAGTCTTTGTTTTCTGTTTTACAGATGTTCTAAGAATGGTTGCAATAAGTTTTACTTTAGCCGCAGAACCCAAAATGGTAGTATCAGTAATTGTAATAGAGCCAGTTCCCGTTCCACCGATAGTATCGGAAATACTTACAAGTTGTCCAGCAGTTCCGCTCCCACCGCCGGGAGTAAGAATAGACATAACATAATCTTTTTCTGCATGAGATGCAAAAGTTTCATTCGTTCCTGTGGTAAATGTAACAACACCAGAAGCGGTTGTGGTTCCAATGAATTGTCTGCGTACAGTATATTGTGTGTCAGATGCACCAGAATTCGAATCTGTTAAAAGTGTCTTAATAGTTTGTTTTGAAAGTTTTTCTAATGCACTATTCTTTTCAGGACTAACCAATTTTGGTATTAAATTGGTTTCCATAATAATTCCACCAGAAGGATCATCATCACCATCATCTTGAGTGAAACTATTATTCGCATTAGCACTATCAGCATCAGTACCATCTAATGTTAGATTGTTAATAACACCCTTTCTTCTTTGTGGTACTTCTAATACTAAATCGGCAGTAAAGCTTTGTGCAGCAGTTGCATCAACCATAACCATAGACCGACATTGTTCAAATGTGCGAGTATCATCTGCGGGCGTGCCGCCATCAGAAGTCAAGGTAAGGTCAGTGTTGCTTGAATTTTCTACAATCTGGTCTGACTCTGAAGAATCTGAAGCTTTAATTTTTTCTCCAGAAGAAAACTTACCGGATTGTTTAATACAAATCAATCTAGTACCAGTTGTTGTTGCAATATTATTAACAACCCAAGCTGTAGCACCAGAAGTAACGCCAGTTATTTTTGTTCCCCCTGTTGCCCAATTTGCAATAAGAGTAGGACTTGGTGTTCCATCAAGAGTCAGAAAAGTGAACATCTTAACATCAAAAAGATATAATTTATATTTGGCCTCATCAGTTCCAATTGTACCAGTATCCCATTCCATAGCTCGGGCCCGGGCTTGGCCAATTGGTTGAAGAGATACCCCACTGGATGCAGGAACACTACCATCAGTAGATATAAAATGGTCATATAAACTTATCGTCTTATATGCAGTTGTTTCACCAGAAATAGCAGAAATGTCAGGTGTACCATACACATTATTAATAAGTGTATAATTTCCTAAATCAAATGTTGTAATACCAGCATTTACCGTTTCAAAATCTCTTGCCTTTTTAAGGTCTTTAAATGTCGGGCCAACCTTTTCAACTTCATATCCTCTAACATATGCTTTGCCGGTAGAAATCTGAGCAGTCAAATAAGTATTATCAGCTATTTTCCCGCCATCTGTAAACTCTCCTGCCGTATATGTACCAACTCTTTCATTTAAATTTACACATTCTCTCATTACAATGCTAAAAGGACGAACAGTGTAATCACCAGATTCATCAAAAGTTCTTCGAGCTATAGTTTCTTCTAAAATATTATATTCAGTATTACGTACTTTTGATTGAATGGCGCCAGCATTTGATGTTAATAATTCAATAAAACTTCCATCAGAAATTGAATCAATATCTAATTTTTTGAGAGCCAAAGAAATTTTTAGACGATGAGCACCTTTTGCAGTATAGTTTGATGATCCAGTAGCGTTGTCTAAAAGAGAAGACACATCTTCTGGTTTAACCAAAGTTTCTGTTATTTCAAAACCAACTCGCCAACTACCTGATGGGTCATATTTGTCTAAAACCAAAGTTTCTTCTAAACACTCTACAAAAAATCCACGAACAAAATATATACCAGATTGAACATTTACAGCAACACCAGTAGCAGCTGCTGGTCCGGTTGAACTTCGCAGATTTGCTTTCGTAGAACCTATAGCTGCACTGAAGGCCGAAGTATATGTTGTTGCTGATGCAGCATCAGAAGAATATGCAGTTGTGTGCGTAACTCCAGCATTCGCAGAAATATTTTCACCATCTCTAAACGCTTTTTCATAATTATCCGTACCAGTGTTTTTATAATTTAAATATAATGTAGGTTGATCATCTGTAGTTGCAGCATCATAACCAATAACAGTAGCAGTAACACCAGAACTAGCACCCGTAATCGTAACAGGTGTTGTAGCACTATAATATTGTGACGGATCAACAGTTTCTCCAGCAAATGTAGATGCTAATTTAAGGGAAAAATAATTGGATATAAGAGATACTTGGCCGGGAATGACCATCGCACCTTCTTTAAATATATGTTTCCCGTGTACATCAATTTGTTGTTGCAAAGAAGTTTGTAGTTGTGTTAGCTCTCTTGCCTGAATTGCAAATCCCGGGCGAAAGAGAGTCCTAACATAATTGCTGCTAGAATCATAGTCATCATAATATGGAGCTACATTTAAGTCTGTTTTTTGTACCATTTTTTTTTAGAATTCCACTATAATTTTAATATCTTCTGTCTGGTCTGAAGCTCTACTAATTGGTTTCCTATTTTCTTGATAAATAATATTACCACTATCTGGTTGAAGTTCTGGAGTAGCATATCCATTAGTAAATGTAATACTGTTCCCTCCAGCAAGAGTCACCGCAGAATCAGCAGATGAATCCGGCGTTCCAACTGCTGAAGAAGATGCTCCTGTAACCACATATGCACCAGAGAAAGCAACAAATGCCCCTGTTGTAGAATTTGTTCCATAATCTGCAAATCTTTCCTGTTGATAATAAAGAATAGAAAGAGCACTGTCCCATTCAACTACCTTACCAATAGCAGCTGTGGTGGCCTGTGAAATTTTTTCATCAGGAGTAAAGGTTCCTGTAACAGAAGTCAACTTCAAAGCATACACCTGCCGATATGTTTCATCTGAACCAACAGTAGTTGTTCCGTAAGTTGTCGGGTCAGTTACAACAGAAATTGTTCTAAAATCATTTCCCGCCAAAATATCATCATTTTCTGCGCCTGTCAAGGTTGCTCTCATAATTACATAATGTCCACCCAGTTCATCTACCGCATCATAACCATGTCCATTTTTGGGTCCAATTACAACTGCTACTTCCCCACCAGAACCACTTCCCAACGAATCGCTCGCCGTCAAAGCAACATCAGAAAAAATATAACTATCACCAAGATTTACCGTACCGTAAGTGTATCCAGAGCCGGCAGCATAAACAATTGTGTCTGTTCCCGACACAAGACCAAATGAAGTAATAGTACCACCAGCACCAACAACTATACTTACAATTGCTCCAGAAGATGTTCCTTGACTTGATCCATCTCCATATACTGCGGCGTAGTAAGTCCCAGCGTCATAACCAGAACCAGCAGTTACAATAAGACTTTCAATCGCACCATCTGTGGCCGCCGCCGAAACTGTGGTGTCTGTTGCAACCGGCATAAAATCTGTAGTAAGGAATTTTGTATTATTAGAAGCACTAATGGTGTACATATATTTAAGTGTATACCCACCAAGTTCAAATGGACTAGTAGAAGTAGATGTTGGTTCTGCACCAGAATATGCCGAACCCCCGTTATTATCTAGAACCTTATAAACTCTATTATCAGATGTTCTAAAAAAGAAAGTTGATTGATATAAAGTTGATGCACCAGAAGTTGTTAGATTTGATGAACTAATATTATGTTCATACATATCATATGTTGTGGAATTGGCCCAATCTCTGCGAGGAATACAATAGTTCACATCAGTAGAAGAAATATTTTTTAGACCAATTGCATGGTCCCAAGCATAATATTCAGTAGTAACATCGTCAGCAGGCGTTGCAGGAGATACATCCGTTCCGCCTGATGTGCCCGCAGTAAAGGGCGTAGATTTACCAATCATAAGATAATAACTGGTGGCAGCAGTTTCACTAAAAGATTCGTAAAACTGAGTTGCCTGATGGCGTCTAAACTTTTCTGTTATAATTGCTGACATTGTTTTGTCGTCCTATATTGTTTATTCTATTTATATCCCTTTACTCTTATTCCTTATTATTCCGGTTTTGGATAAGTTGCTTTTACTGCTTTTAATGTACTATAAAAATCTGAGTCTTTCAAAGGCAGATCTTCATCAATAGCATGCCAAAGCATGTCTAGCTGATCGCCCAATGCGCCGTATGCTTTGCGCCGTAATTCTGCGTAGTCAGGGACTGGCTCGACGTAGGGGATAATCTCAGCCTCACCCGCCTCGATCTCTGCCAGCATCCTTGCGCGGTCAGTGTTGTTGGGATCAGACGGGATACTTCCGTTGAAGGTGCCCAGCGAAGTTTCTGTGTAAATTTTCATTTTACAACTCCGAGTTCATTTCGATGTAGCAAGTATCTGAACCGTCTTGGGAGATACGCCCTACGTCGCCTGCAGTGAAAGGCGTCCCGGTTCCTGTTACCCGAATACTTGCAGAAGTCTCTCCTGCTGCATCC
The DNA here is from genome assembly GCA_002686195.1 of Candidatus Pacearchaeota archaeon. Next base: position 6,804 of record NZAS01000121.1, read on the forward strand.
ACGGCCACAACAGTACCGTTTGAATTACTTGCTGCCTCAGTATACGCATCAAAGGTTGCTGCCGCAGTAAACGTAATCGTTGGATCAACCCTCTTTCGCGTGTAAAAGATTTTAACATCGACCAGAGATGTACTAAGCGCCGCGCCGTAAGCAATTACTTCACCTCCGGCATTGTAGTTCAGCCGCTCATAGTACCGTTCGCACGCCCTCAATTCATCCCCATAAGTCAGATGCTCAAACGGCGTGTCGATGGAGCCGACTTCAAGCTGGATGCCGGTGATGTAACAATCTTCATCAGTCGTGGCGAAAAGGTTGGTGCTACCCATGTCGATGCCCAACTGGTTATTATTTGTTGCCCCCCATGTGCTTGCCGCCCCACCTTGATAGGTCGAGCCAGCCGTCATCATCCAGCGGATAAGAAGTCCTGCCCCCGTATCATTATTGATGGTGCCACTAGTGTCGCCGGGAATTGCAAGGACAAAATGTTCCCAAGTGTCGGGCGACGCGACTGTGAAGGGTATACCCATTCTGCGGGAGCCGTCAGGCTGATCGACGGAGACACAAAACGTCTGCGCCAGAGATGCGCGGAACCAAAACGAAAGAACCATCGCCTTGGCCGCAGCGTTCCCATACTCAAGATGTTGTAAATTTTGAGCCTCAATTGGCTGCGTAAAGGCGTATCCATCATTAGCAGCAATGGACGCATCGTTTGTTGTTACGTCAAACTTCATACTAAAACCGAAACCCTTACCGGAAGGGACTGAGGTATCTTGTGTGACGGTCATTTCCCCCGGCTCTGAGCCGGATTGCCGCTCGTGTTTGTACCTATCGCAAACATCTAAATATGCACCCGCCGACCCAAACACGTTTGTTTCCGAGGTGCCCCTTTGAACAACACGCATTGCGCCATTGATAATGAGATTCCGCGCACGCCAAGGAACAGCCTTATAGTCCGTCCCATCGGACATCATACCGTCGCCGTCAGCTTGCGTAATGGCAGCAACGTCGGTAAGATTGGCATGTTCCGCCTGACCAAATCCAGTAGCCGTGCCACTATTAGCAATAGTGGCACCTGA
>NZAS01000122.1 GCA_002686195.1 Candidatus Pacearchaeota archaeon
AGAAGAGAGTCTTGGCCAGAGACTGTCGGGAGATATTTCAACTTCTTTGAAGAATACTTGGATATCAAGATTCCGTCTAAAGCGGCTACAGCAGTATTAAACCTCGATGTTATGCCCTCTATGAGAGCATTAATGACGGCTGGTAAAGCTTTAGAAAAGGATCACGTGGCAGGATATAACTGCTCTTATCTACCGGTCAATAAGCCTAGAGCTTTTGATGAAACCCTGTACATTCTTATGTGCGGGGTAGGTGTAGGTTTTTCAGTTGAGCGGCAGTATATTACCGAGCTTCCAGAAGTTGCTGAATCATTCCACGATACTAATACGGTTATAACCGTTAGAGACAGTAAAGTGGGTTGGGCTGCAGCCTACAAAGAGCTGATCTCTATGCTATTCAGCGGAACGGTGCCGTCTTGGGATACATCAAAAATAAGACCTTCGGGTGCACCTCTGATTACATTTGGTGGTAGAGCATCTGGTCCAGAACCATTGAATAGATTATTCAAGGTTACTGTTGAGCTATTCCGTAATGCGGCTGGTCGAAAGCTTACGTCTCTAGAATGCCACGACCTAATGAACTATATTGGCGAGGCTGTAGTTGTTGGTGGAGTCAGACGCACAGCTGAGATCTCCCTCAGCAACCACTCTGATGAGAGAATGAGAAACGCTAAGATGGGTCAATGGTTTGTTGACAACCCTCAGAGAGGTCTCTCTAACAACTCTATATGCTATACTGAAAAACCCGATGTGGGCGCATTCATGAGAGAGTGGTTAGCTATATACGACTCCAGAAGCGGTGAGAGAGGTATATTCAATCGACAAGCTTGTAAGCAGCTTTCTCCAGAGAGGAGAGACACTGATTACGAGTTCGGGACGAATCCATGCTCCGAAATAGTACTTCGACCTAACCAGTTCTGCAACCTTTCGGAGGTAGTAGCAAGATACAATGATACGAAAGCTACACTCATGGAAAAGATCGAGATTGCTACAATCCTGGGAACTCTTCAGGCATCCTTAACTAATTTTCGCTATCTATCTAGCAAATGGAAGCACAACACTGAAGAAGAAGCATTATTGGGGGTCAGCTTGACTGGTATATATGATTGTCCATATCTGTTAGAAAGCACACCAAAGCAGTTAGAGGAGTTACGCGATCATGCCGTTAAGACGAATAGAATCTGGGCAAAGAAGATTGGAATTAATACATCTGCTGCCGTTACTTGCGTTAAGCCTTCTGGTACCGTTTCTCAGCTTACTAATTCTGCTAGCGGTATTCATCCTCGTTATAATGACTTCTATATTCGCCGTGTCAGAAACGATAAAAAGGATCCTCTATCGCAAGTGCTTATAGATGTTGGTATCCCGTATATGACAGACCCATATAACGAGAATGCATGGGTTTTCGAGTTTCCGCACAAAGCACCGAAAAATGCTATAACGAGGAAAGAAGTTGGCCCTATAGAACAATTGGGCCTATGGAAGAAGTTCGCTTTAGCATGGTGCGAGCATAAACCAAGCATGACATGTTATGTTGGTGAAAACCAGTGGCCAGAGGTGGGTGCTTGGGTATGGAACAACTTCGATATAATGAGTGGAGTTAGCTTTTTACCCAGTGCTGACGAAGGTCATATATACGAAGCGGCTCCTTATGAGGATTGCGACAAAGATAGATACGAAGAGTATATGGAAGTATTGCCAAAAAATATTGATTGGAGTAAGCTGCAAGAAAACCAAGACAATACAACGGGTATGCAGGAGTTAGCGTGCACAGGCGATAAATGCGAAATATAATATGGCATAAGGGCTCTGCCTTTAACCATGGAAGGGTAGAAGGAACTGATTACCGTTGCGAACGTTTTCGTACTGATAATGAAGATCGTAAACGCTATTGGTTCCTTCTAGCCGACTCTAAAAAAACATATTTATGCTGTAAGGGCCCTTTTTCTACACCAGAAGAAAGAGACAAAGAAATAATTATAGAGGTTTGCAACCGTGACTTACAGAGATAACGACTTCATGGGTAAACTAGTTTTTGTAGAATGGTTAGACACGGTTTCAGACGCTGGTTGGGAAACGAAAGAAACTGTAAATACTAGGCTAGTTAAGCAAGTTGGCTGGGTAGTACAGAATGATGCAGATGTTCTTAAGATAGCATCTACAGTATCAGAAGAAGAATATTATTCAGTAACCGCTATACCAGTTGGTTGTATAAGAACGGTTAGATTAACTTCAGAATGATATTAGTTCCTACCAAAGATATACATATAATAGAAGATTACATAAAACCATTTTTAGTGAAATCTTCGGAAGATGTAATGTCTCATAATTATGAAACAGCAGATGACTGTTTATACAAACTAAAAAAAGGAAGTTTTCTATTATTCTCTTCTATTCCTATGGAATTCTTTGTTATAGTTTTCTTAGAAATAAAAGAAAATACTAAAAGACTTTGGGTTTCTAAAATAGCTGGCAAAAACTACCACAAACACATAGAAGATGCTTTTAAAACATTAGAATTGTTTGCTAAAACAACAGGGTGTTCAGATATAGTGGTATATGCTAGGATAGGAACTACGAAAGAGTTGTTTAAACTAGGTTTTGAAGAAGTAAAATTCAAAAAAAAGCATATAACCGTGATAAAGGTGATCGGGGACTCGACAGATTACTAACGCAGGGAGGGGACGTGTTCATAAGCGAGCCCCGATCTATTGTTTCTTTTCTAAGAATTCTTCTAACATACGCACTTTAGATTTTCTGCCATCAACATCTATTCCGTGCTTGTCCTTTATATATTTATCAAGATCTTTCTTGCTCATGCTAACGATATCGTGAGGCGAAAGATCTAAAGCTTTAGCAGCACTCTTTGGGATTGAATCAAGTATAGTCTGACGTTTAGCTTCTGCCTTAGCCGCTTTCTTCTCTTCCCTCTTTTCAAGAGTTCTGCGGCGAATTAGTTTACCCTTTTTATCTTTAGTATAATACGGGTCAGCACCAATAGCTTTTCTTATCGGTGTTGACTTAGTAAGCGGCACAGCTTTAGCAAGTCTACCTTCTAGATCTAGTTCTTTTCCCTGCACGACATCAGCAGCTGTCATACCTATATTCTGCATTTGTCTACCCATTGGGCCTACTAAATCTCTTAGAGCATCTTCGTACGGATCTTTACCTTTCCACGACCAATAGTTTGGTGTCACCGTTTGAACGAGTAAAGATCCTAACGGGCCAAACAATCCCGTTCTTTCGAAATCTCTCATAAACTCTGCCCAAGGTGGAACCGTGTCTTCCCATGGATCTTCGTCATCTCCGTATTTTATGAGATATCCTATCGCTTGTGCAAACTGAACAGCTCCATACATAGCAGCGGCAGTACCCATAAATCCAGCAATTTGCTTACCCTGCTGGTATTTCTTAGAAACCCCAGATCCTTCAGCAAACCTAACACGTTGAGCAATGGTGTTTATAAAGGTATTACCAAAGGTTGTAATGAAAGATTTAAATAACAAGAATGGAGCAAACCTTGGGTCTCTGAATACTTTAGGCAAACTACCCTCGCTTGGGAGAGTAATAACACTTTGAACAAATCTATGCGCTGGGCCAGCTAAATCTAATTTAAATTCTGGGGGTACATCATAAAGCTCTCTGTGACCAGCATCATACCACCTAACTAACTCATCTATCTCGCTCTCAGATAATCCGTAACCCTTGAGATTGCTTTTTATTTGAGCAATCGTTGATTTCAGCTTCATTCCCTTGCCCTTGGCAGCTTTAGATAAAGCTTTAGCATCAGAAATTATATTCTGTTCAAGGTTCTTTAAAGCCATCATTTGCTGCATCTGAGTCATAGTAGTCAACATATTTATTTCAAAATACGTATCCATGTTCATCAGGGCCCTGCCTTGACGCGCTCTGAATCTACCTTTCTCTAGGTTACCTAAGCCATACAACCTGTAAAGCGCGCGAATAGCAAAAGAATTTCCAGTAGATCCAACTCCAGCCTTGATAAAACTGGGCCCAACATAACGTTGAGCAGCAGCCTCACCTAAACTGGATATATCATATAGGCCCAGTTCTCTCAGGAACTTAGCTCGCTTACCAATCTTGGTTTTAGGATCGAAATAACCCTTCATAACCCTGCCGGTAAGTAATTTGTTTATACCATTTAAACCCTTTAGAGCGGCATATGTTGCAGCACCCATAACGTTTGTAGCAAACTTAGCTGGGTTCTTACTGCCAAGAGCTGTCATGGTAAAGAACTCTGGCATAGAAGCTAGAGATACTAACGTCAAGCTTGCCATAGTTGTAGCATTCATAGCAGCTTGAATAACTTTTCTACCTCTAGTCGGAACAGTATTGACTTTATATCTATGGTGGATAATATCCATCATTTCGTCAATACTTTTCATAACATGATCTGGATCTATAAATGTATCAGATTCTCTGTTATGTGTTTCTATCTCTTCTCTGACTTTCTGCTTAAGCTCTAAAAGATGCTCATTCTTGTGGCCAAACATTTCAGCATAGACGGTTTTTTCTATAGCTTTGTCTACAAATCGAGGGATAATAGCCTGGTAATCAGTTAGTAGCAAATCACCCAACTGATCCCTCGATATCTCTCGCTCTATTCTCTCGAATAACTCTCTTTGAGTCTGCATCCCGTCAATGCCGATATTTCTAGCACTTTCAGTAAAGTCTCCAGACACGAAGCCGCCGCTGTTTAGGATAATGTTGTATATGTCTGTAGCGTCGTATTTATCATTAGTTGGGTCGTTAACTATACCTATACTCTCCAAAAGATCCATGAGCTTTCTGCGACCATCTGGTGATGCAACCTTGTCTGTGTCGTATACTCTTGGAAGCTTGCCACCATCAACCGGCCTGAGAGAAAAATCTTCAGTATACTTGGTTCCAACCCTATCAGACCAAGCATATATCCGCTCTATTGCCGACTCAAGTTGAGACGCGGCAGCAGCCACACGACCATTCCGGGGTATGGTTCCATCTAGAAAGTACTCTCTAAGTTGGTCGTTAACCTTCTTAGGTATAACTCCACCTCTGTTTGTCAGCTCATCCAGAGCGCGCTGTATATCTAGCCTAAACTCTCCCATAGCCATAGACTTTTTCTGTACATAGTCGCGACCTGCCTTAGCCCCTTTCTCTCTCTGCTTAACGTGAGGAGCGCGCAGGATCATATCCGCTATTAAACCAGCGGTTTTGCTAGAACCAGAATGACGTCTTACGGTTTGAGCAGCCCTGCTATACAAGTGTTGGAACAGGTTTCTAAGGGTTGTTCTTTCGCGAGCTTTAGGCCTAGATACTGAATCAGCACCGGTATATTCACGTTGTGCTGCATCATCTGATCTATCGAGCTCTTGACTAAGAGGAGAGGTGTAACCAGGTGTTTCTGCGTTACCAGCCTGGTTGTTCATAACATCTTCGAACTGTTCAGTATAGTTTTGATTAGAATCTTTAGGTCTTGCCCAAGCTCTTACCCAAGTTCCTCGATTCTCGCCAATGCCTAAAATGTTATCTAATCTAGACTCTAAATCAACTACAGTATTTCCTATATTTATATCTTCCCTACCCTCGAAAGAGTCGATAGGTATATTACTTAACCAATCTATGGCAGATACTATCGATACAATTTCTATATAAGAATCGGTATCAGATTCGTCTTCTATTCTTTCAGCGAATTCATCATAGCCATAAACAAGTTCTGTATGAGTATGAAGTATATTGTACATCTCATTTATAGGTATTTCGTGCACAACAGGAGACGTTGATTTTTTGAAATCATCTAAAATCTTTTTAGGTACTTCATTTTTTTCCGCTATTTTTAAAACTTCATCCCATCTGTCTGTAGAAATAAAACCGTCTTCAGATATGCCTGCGTCTTTTAATGTTTCGTCTATATTTTTTTGAATGCTTTGCTGCTCAAGATCTAAAGGAACTTTTTCCCCTCTCATTATTCTAGTAATTAAAAGACTTTCATCTATTTCGTTATTAGAATTTATATTATCAATCAAATCATCAACGTGACTTTGCTTAAACTTGCCACCAAACTTTTTGAGAATATTTTTTATTGCTCTTTTTAGTTTAGTAAACCACCCTTCAAGATTATTAACCTTTGGAGAGGCTTGGTAAGCAGCCATTTCCGTCAGTATGATAAACATAGCTTTAGAAGCCATTGTTTGATGTTGAGCTAGCGATATAGGTTTAGAGGTTGCATTAAATAGCATATCTAAACCTATCAGAGCTTCCCTATTGTTTGTTGATCTAAGAAGTTCTTTTAATTCAAGAATTTTATACGCATCGCTTCCTTCGCTTTTTAAAAACTCAATAATCTCCGGTCTAAGATGCTGATACAACAGATTTCTTTTTCTAGATAAATCCCTATTGTTAAAGTTCCAACCGGAGTCTTCTACCAGCGCGCTTCCACCTAACACCTCTCTCTCCCAAGCGAA
>NZAS01000123.1 GCA_002686195.1 Candidatus Pacearchaeota archaeon
AAAATATTAGAATGTTTTATGTATATCTCAGTAGTTGGACTAGGAGTTACAGCTGCAGAAAAATTTGGTAAAAAATAGTTATTATTCTAAAATAAATCAATAGGAGTCTTTATGGCTGAAACTAAATTTCCAACCGAGATGGTTAATTTACCATCTAAGGGTTGGTTTTATGATAGTGCTAATCCACTTTCAAGCGGTGAAGTGGAAGTAAAATATATGACCGCTAAAGAAGAAGATATTCTCACATCTCAGAATCTTATACAAAAGGGTGTTGTCTTTGATAAATTATTGGATGCTTTAGTGGTGTCTAAGATAAAGTTAGATGATATGTTGATTGGTGATAAAAATGCAGTATTAATTGCTGCTCGTGTTCTTGCATATGGTAAGAATTATGAGTTTGATTACATAGATCCAATGTCAGGTGAAAAGGGAAGAGGTAAACTCGATTTAACAAAACTTAAAGATAAGAAAGTTAAATTTGATAAAGACAGTAAAGGTAAAAATGAATTTGAATTTCAGTTGCCAGCTTCAAAAAGAATGGTTACTTTTAAGTTACTTACATCAGCTGATGAAAAGGCGATTGATAAAGAATTGTTATCTATGAAAAAGATAAATAAACTTACAGGTATAGATCCTGCTGTTACAACACGAATGAAAAGAGCTATAATTGCTGTTGACGGTGATAGAGAAGTACAAACAATTCGTAAGTTTGTTGATACTGAATTTCTTTCTATAGATGCTTTGAAATTTCGTACACATCTTGCTGAAATGACTCCCGATGTTGCTATGGTATATCAACAAATAATATCTGATGGCTCTGAAGAGGAGATGACGGTCCCTATGACCGTCCAGTTTTTTTGGCCTGCGTCCTGAAGATAAACCAAATATCCACGAAGAAATATTTTCATTAATGTATTATGGTAAAGGATTCAACTTTACCGAAGTCTATAACATGCCTATATATCTTAGGCGATTCTATCTTAAACGATTAAATAAACAATTGGGCGATGAAGCTGAAGCTGTTAAAAAATCTAAAACTAAATCTAAAGTAGTAAAACCACCATCATACCGTTAGTAATTTTTTAATAATTTGATATTTATTATTGAGTATCCACACCCAATCAAATTTAAAAAATATCGGAGAATTATTATGGCTAGTCGTGAAGTTGTAAAGGAATTTTTAGGAGCATTAATGAATAAGATTGCTGCTAATAGAGGTCGGGCTGCTGCTAAAAAGATTTTAAATAGTCCCGAAACTAAAAAATTAGCTATTAAAGCTCGTAATGCAACTAATGATTTAGTAAACGATTTACAGAAAAGAGCTTCTAAAGGACAGCCTGGTGCTCAGCAGACTTTAGATTTATTAAAAGATTTAGGATTAGATTAATATGGCTATTAAAAGAGACCTTTCAGACGCTGAACTAAAAGCGCTTCGCAAAGAAGTACAAGATTTTCAAAGCATTGCGAAAGATGCGATTTCGCAACTGAACGTTGCTAAAGATTTGTCAACGCAGTATACATTAAACATGAGGGATATTCGTGATTTGACAGATGAAACAGGAACGATTTTAAAAGATGCGAATCCTGTAATGAAAAAACGTGTAAAACTTTGGCAGGAGTCTGCTGATTTGACTAAAGAAGTGGTACAGAATGCTGTTAATTTAGGTACAGAAGAATTTAGAACTTTTAATATTGCACAAAAACTTGCAAAAGCTCGTAGAGATGGAAATGATTCAACCATACGAATGTTGGAATTGGCGAAAGATATTTCAAGTGAACATGAAAAACAACATAAGTTATTAACATCACAAGCAGCTCTTTTTGGACAACCACTTAAATCATTAGATACGATGATAAAACAGATACCTATTATAGGCGATCTATTATCAGCTTCACTTGGGTTGGAAGATATAGCTGATGATATGGTAAATACTTTTAAGGCAACTGCTGCTCAAAAATTATTGGGTAAACAGGCAGTAGAAGTTGATGTTACTCCAACAGTAGAAGATCTAAATATACCATCCCAAACTGTAGATGTTGCTACAGCAATTGAAGATAAGGTTAATGTGCCTATAGATGGAAATGCTCTGGAAAAAGAAGTAGCGGGCAGTTTAAATAAAGCGTCTGTTACGGGAGGCAAGACTGTTGGTTCTTCAATAAAAGGCAGTATTGGTGCGGGAGTGGTAGAAGGAGTAACATCTGGAGCGTTTGAAGCTGCTAATGATTTAAGTACGCGTAATCCTTTTGAAGAAAAAGAGGTTTTTAGTATATTTGGGAAGGTCAAAGACTTTTTTATTAGACCCAAAGTTAAGAATGAAGATGAATTACAGCTAGAGTCACAAGATCAAATTTTCAAAACGGTGTCTGCTGATTTACTTAAAGTACTAAAAATAGAGGCAGATGAATTACCTACATTGTCAGTAGAGAAAGCTTCTGAAGAAGCTGCTGTTAAAGTTAAGAATGAAGAACCTGTAGCAACAGAAGTAGAAACAGTTGCAGTTAAAGAACCAGATTTTGGGCTGAGTGGGGGTATCGATAAAGCTAAAGAACTTTCAATAGCACGACAAGGAGTGGTTGAAAAGGAAATGCTTAAGGCTGGAAAATCAATAAAAGACCTTCCTAAAGTTGAATTATTTACAAGTGATTGGAATAAATTTCAAAAAGATTTTGCTGGAATGGGAAAGACTTCTACAGAGGTTAGTGGAGAATGGAATGATTGGGGAAGAGCTAGTCTTGAAGCACGATTACAATTAGACGCTATGGCTGAAGAAGCAGCCAAAACTGCAGTTTCTACAGAAGAATCAGTTGATAAAACGGAAGAAATGAAGAAAAAAACTAGTGATGTTAGTAAAGCAGCTGAAGGAGTATTAAGTCGTATTAATATGTTCCCTATCGTGATTGGTGCTGCTGCTGTAGTAATGTTAAAATTATTAAAAAATTCATATGGTGTAACCAAAGAATTAGGTACAAGTGTAGATCATATGAAAGATTTTGCTAGTATGTTAAATCCCGCAGCAGTTATAGCTTTTGCTAAAGAGTTTGGAACGATAGAAAATTTAACTGCAGCATCAGCTTTGAATTTAAAAGTAATGTCATATCGATTTGGAGTTAGTGCTGAAAATGCTGCTAAGTTAACTAAAGCTATGCGCACTTTAACAACAGATGGCACAGGTCGAATGATAGAAGATATGATGATATTTAATGAGGAGTTACAACGTGCAGGAAAAGTTGCTCCAGCACAGGTTATGGAAGATTTGGCTGCTAATACTGAAGCATTTGCTAAGTTCGGTAAAGATGGCGGTAAAAATATACTGTATGCTGCTGCTGCTGCTGCTAAGTTGGGTATTAGTGTAGGTGATATAGCTACTACTGCTGAATCACTTTTGGATTTTGAAAGTTCTATAGAAAAACAATTTGAAGCACAAATATTATTGGGTAGAAATATAAATTTAGAAAAAGCTAGACAATTAGCGTGGGATAATGATTTAGTAGGATTGGGAGAAGAATTAGTTAGATTAGTTGGCAGTGAAGCAGAGTGGAATGATATGAATGTGATTAAAAGAAATGCTTTATCAGATGCGCTTGGTATGAATATTGAAAAAATATCTTCTGTGATTGGCGCACAAAGTACTGTCAATGATTTAACTGCACAGCAAATGACCATTATGGATGTCATGGGTAATACTGTTGACTCAATTTGGGCTGGATTTGTTGGTATGGCTCCTGTCATACTGGGAATAGTAGGGACTTTAGTTGCAGCTTTACCAGCAATAAGAACTGCTATGTCTGGTGGTTTATCTAGTGCGATTGATACTATGTCAGTAATTAAAGGTATGGGTATTCTTGCTGTAGGAACAGGTACCGGTATTGCTGCTGGAGTTGCGTTACAAAATATTAGTGATGTTGAATCACACCATACTTTGAAACCAGGAGAAATGGGAATTGGAGATGAAGATAGAGTTATTGATTCAAGTGAAGTTGCTTTAACAGAGGGCGATGCTCAAAAATTACAATTTCCAGATTTTGAAAATTTAATGCCAGTACCAACAATAGTACCAGATTATACTTCACTCTTTGAAACGTTGACTGCCGCAGTTGATAGTACTAATGTTGAATTACAAAAAATATCATCAGATTCCGATAAAGGTAAGATAGTAGGTGCAGTAGCTAATCTTGATAAAACTACTCGTGAAGAGGGAGCAAGATGGCGTAGTGCGATAAACAGTTTAGCATTGGGACAATAAAATGGCACTCGTAGACTTAATAGCAGATTTAGAAAATTTTAAATATGGTCACACAGACTATGATAAGATAGATGCACAGATAAAGGATGGTGTAGACTTTTTTCCAGATGATGATGCAACGGGATTTACTCCTAAAACAAACTTAGAGTCTGAATTTAAGAAAGCGTCCAGATTTGATGCAAAATCTGTAATGCCATCGGCTAGTCCGACAGAATTTACTGAAGATATTGATGCCGTAACTTATGATATAGATGATGAGTCTGTAACTGTTAATACTTCATATGAAAACTTTGCTGCTGGTGTATTCGACCAAAATTATACTTCAGTAGAAGTTCAAATTAGAGCTGATTCAATTGTTTGGCCACATGCAGCAATTTCTTATAGTAAGACTTGGGAAGTTTTCGACCATTATCCTGGCAAACCTGGTCAGACATTTTCGGATACTCTTCATGTTTCTGATAATATTGAAATACATCCGTTTGTAGCTCCAAAATTTGACCCCGATGATGTTATTAATGATTTAGGTAGGTACAGCGGGGGACAATCTCCGGCAAGTTACCCGTATCCAACTACAGATTCGGATGGTCTTCCAATTTCTGATAATCATAATTGGTCACTTGATCTCGGAGAAGGAGATTTTCAAACTGTATGGCCTACTGCTGCTCCACACCCACAAGGTGCAACTGTAAACAGATTCAGTCAAAGAAAATATCCGTATCCAATAACAGATGGAGCTGGATTACATAATTGGGGTGATGAATTTGAAAGTATTTTTGATAGATTTCGTGTTGATGGATCTGCTACAGATTATACGGATATGGAAGGTAGTAAAAAGTATACAGCGTTTGGTAGAGTGGGTTTCACTAGTGAAACTGACCCATCAACTAATTCTTATTTTAATCCCCCGTTTAAGCATTTATCGTTAGATATAAGTCCTTTTCAACAAATGTCTATGTATGATACGGACAACAATCTGCTTGAAACAACGGAAGCAAATTGGAGACTAGGTTCAATTCATATAGGTGTTGATGATACGAATTCGGGAGCAGGAATATTATCAGGATTTCCACCAAATTATTATGCTAAGTTACAACCGATTGCAAGCAGAGTATCTATGTGGGATGATTATGCAGGGAATTTTAAGATGCGGGTGGCAGGGACATTTCCGCCAAATGATGATAATATGCAAGTAGGAGATGGTTATTCTCCGGGAGAAATAGGCATCAACAGACCCGGGCATTATCAAAACTATCCGTGGTTTACAACGGGTTGGTTCTGGAACTACGGTGATCAACAAACTTTTTTTGGGATGCCTGTTCCAAAGTTTCAAACTCAAGATTTAATTACAGTAGGTGATTTATATACAATTGTATCACAACCAGCTGGACATCGTTATAACTCACCATTTCAACCATTGCCGCCATATGATTTTATGACTACGCCTATAGCAAATTTTGCAAGTAGATATACCGATGAATGGACGCCAAGTTTAACTCTTACAATACCAGAAGTTGTTTCAAGTATGGATGGGGGATCTGTTAATGTAGGTAATATACCTGAACAAACTTATGAAGGTCCTCCGCCAGTTACAAATAGGATAGCTTTAGGTGCACATGGTTCTCCATTTATGACTACGCCTATAGCAAATTTTGTAAGTAGTTATGCTGGTACGGTTCCACATACGCCAAGTTTAACTCTCACAGTACCATTAGTTAAATCTAGTATGAATAGTGGAACAACTAATGTAGGGGATATACCAGAACAAACCTTTGATAACTCTTATGATGCTTTTGGTGCACACGGTTATCCATTTATGGTTACACCAATTAATACTTTTGAGAGTGACTATCCAAAAGGTCCTTCATTAACTTGGGGTGATGAAGATGGTACGATGACAGGACCTGTAGCTGGTAATCCACCAACGCATGAATTAAAAAGAGGTGTGTATAATGAGTATCCTTTAGAAAATCAATTTTCTTGGACTAATGTAGGGAACGTTCCGTATGGTTCTACTGGAGATTGGGTTGGTGGGCAAATAGGTTCAATTCATATTTCACCTGGTGGAGAGATAAAAGCTGGAACACAATATGGTGCGATGACAGATCAAACTTTTGAGCTTTTGGCTGAAGATACTTCATTAATTGATGTTGCAGCTGACGTTCAAGAGGATCTTGTTACTCAGTTTGCTAATTTAGTACATGTTGGCGGCACTTCACAATTTGCAGATGCAGAAACTAATGAATATACAGTTCCAACCGATTTTACCGATCAAATAACTCATAATATACCCGCAATTACAATTACACAATCAACCCCTGATGCTATTGTAGGAGAAGATAAGATTGGTGTTTATGATGGTGAAAAAAATGTAGGACCATTCCAATGGGGTGATAATGTTGATTTAAGAACTTTAACATCAGATGAACATAAAAATAAAATAGATGGGATATTAAAATCTGAAAAAGTGTCGCTTATAGATACGGATTTTATGAACGTCCCGTTTGGTATGGGTCCAAACAATCTTTTTGCTTCTGGGTCTTTTAGAAAAGTTGCATCACCT
>NZAS01000124.1 GCA_002686195.1 Candidatus Pacearchaeota archaeon
TGCATCTATTAATAACAAATCAAAAGGAAATGGATTTTTTACAAATGTTTCATGACAATCTCCTTCAGTAAATGTCCACATATCACTTAATTCTTTTTCATCTAATTCCATTACTACTCCTCTAAGACCTGTTTGATGCATCCAATGAATTTGTTTAAGTTGTAAAAGTGACTGAATATCATACGAGTATATTTTACCCCCTTGATTTAATTCTTTAAGTCCGGTACTCATTGCAATTGTGTATCCACCACCTCCTACCCCCAACTCAATAATTGTATTAGGTTTTATTTTTTTTACATATTCATATAAAAATATTGACTGTTCTTTCTGCCTTCTTATTATCAATAATTCTCTATCCATTATTTTTTCTCCAAAAAACCTATCATTGTTGGCCATTGATAAGTATATCCATACCATATATCGTAGCATTTGGAAAATACTCTAACCACATTCTATGAGACCTACCAGTTTCAACACCTATCTCCAATACTTTTTTTTATATCATATCTAACACTATCGAGTAATTTAGCATAATGTGAAGTATAACCAAGTTCTAACGCATCTACATCATACTTTATTGTAAGTTCTTCTAAACTAGCCATTATATTCTCCGTTCTAAATAATGATCCTGAACATTTGTATGCCCTACATGCAATATAATCTCATTTCCACAACCTATATGTCCACTACCAACTCCCCATTGAATTGGCATTGAATATGGATTTATTTCAGATTCCCATGCAGCTCTACTCATATGTAAAGGTGCTCTTACATTAGGGTGTTTTTCAGACATTTGTAATGCAACCTCTTCTAAATATTTTCTAGCTCTCTGATTCTTTGTATGGAAGCTAGTCCACCATAAATCATATGTCAACAAATTTCCCCTACTTTCATCTTCATCTAAATAATAATCTCCGTTGTTTCCTCGAGTGTGTATACCATCAACCTTTACCAATTGTCTTTCATTAGTAGGAACACATACTCCAAACTTTTTAGTAATCGGTAACAATGTTTTAACTTCGTCTGTAGCAAACATTAAATCTGAATCCATTGATATTGCAATATCAGCCTTTGAAGCAAGCAAACCACATACTTCGTAATAATCACAACAAAACCATCCCCAATATGAATGGCTTTTAGAAAATGGACTATCGTTTTCTACATCCACAACTCTAACCTCAATATCATCATAATCATCTCCTATTTCAGGACAATCAGTATATAATGTAAGTTTAGCGGCTGGGAAATATTCTTTAACCGATAAATATGTCGGATCTAGTCTGCCCATTCCAGGAAATTTTAAATTATTATTATTATTTCTATCAGAACCAAACTCTGCAAATATTATTTCGAGTTCCATATAACATTTTCCTATTTAATTATATATATATATATCTATGTTGTTAATACAACATTTTATTTATTTCTTTTAAAACACTTTCAGCTCTTATTAAACTCATACACTTACCATCATAAGGACAAAGAAACTGATCGTGACAACTCAAACAATCCAATTCCTTCCTCACAAATTTTTTACCCAAACCAAGCAAATCAGTTTCTTGATACGGCGTAGGACCATAAAAAGTAATAATATCTTTTTCAAATGCAATAGCTAAATGAAGAGCCATTGTATCACCAGTAACAACCACTTTGGATAAGTTCACTAAAAAACAAAACTCTTCAACTGTACATCTATCGGTTGTATCTATAACATTAACAGATTTGTATTCATTCCATAATTTAGTATTTCTTTCTATTTCAGTTTTAGCACCTGCTAATACTATCTTATTATTTGGATCGTCTAACAATTTTCCTATTAATTCTCTGTAACCATCGTAAGTCCATTTCTTATGTGGGTACACAGGGCCACAACCTGTATTTAATAAAATTATATTTTCTTCTGCATCAATACCATTTTTTGTATAAAAATCATCTCTAAAATTTTCATATTTAATCTCATCTAAATTAACAATCATTTTTTCATTATCATACTCTAACTCAGAAGATTCAAATATCATTTCTTGATATGTCTTTGTATTCCTTTGTTTAGCTCCCCAGTTATCTAAACAAATATTGTAATGATATTTAGTACCATCATTCAATGGAAATGGATGTCCTTTAGCAGATAACCCATAACCTCTTTTATCACCTGAATTAAATAATGTAATCATTGATGTAGCCTTCGCATCTTTATCCAAATTTATTATTATATCAAACTCTTGGCATTGTAGGATTCTCACATTTTCATCATTGTATTCTAACACTCTATCTACAAATGGATTTGATTCTATAAAAAACCTAGCATCTTTCATAGTCATCCAAATCAATTCAGAATTAGGGTATTTCTTTTTGATTCCCTCCGCTAAGACTGTCGACCTAACTACATCACCCAGTGCATCTAATTTTATCAATAGTATCCTATGTGAATACTCATCATAACACGGACTATCGGGATCTAAACAATCATGTTCTCTATCAACCCAATAGTATTTGCAAGGTCTATCTCCTTTAAAATTTTTACATAATCCAGTCTTCGAAGTCATCAAGAAAACCCTTTACCGAATAATCTGTCATTGGATGTTGTAATATAGCTGGGAATAAATTATAACCAGCTGTAACTATGTGCCCACCAGCAGTCCAAGAATCAACAATATCCCTATCCTTTCGGATACTACCAACAATTATTTCTGAATTTATTTCATTTTTATCAAAATTATTTCTTACATTTCTAAGAACTTTCAATGGGTTTCCACCAAAATCAAGTAACCTATTATAAAATAAAGACACATACCTAGCCCCAGCCAAAGCTGCTAACTCCAATTGAGCTTCTGTAAAACAGCATGTTACATTTACATCGATATCTTTTTGATATAACTTACTAACCACTTCAAGTTCTTCATAACCAACAGGTATTTTAATGTTTAAATTATCATATGACAACGCATCATATATATCCATCGCCTGTGTATACATATCATCTGGCTCTATCGCAAACACCTCAACACTCAATGGAACTTCACCATGCTCCCTACAAATGTCTACAATCTTACCAATATGTTTTATGAAATCCGATTTCGGTTCTTTCGACATTAGTGACGGATTTGTAGTAATGCCACTAACGAATCCTTTTTTTAATGTTTCTTCAATATGTTCTAAATTAGCTGTATCTATAAAAAATTTCATAATTACTCCTCATCTTCAATAAATTTATAAGTGTGACCATCTTCTACTAAATGTGAATCTCCATCATCATCTTTAGTTGAAGCTTCTATTATTACTGTATCTTCTAGTGCCATTCTCATATGCATTAAACCTGGTTTTATGTGAAATACATCTCCTTCATTAAGTATAACCGATTTGTTCTTAGCTCTACCAACCCTAAGACCCACCTTTAGTTTGCCTGTATCAATATAATAAGACTCTACCTTTTTTACATGATACTCTAAACTACTCTGAGAGCCCTTTCTCATAAAAATCTTTTTAATACTATAGTCATCTGTTTCAAATAATGTATCCATATGACCCCAATACTTATCAATGCTCTTTATTGGTTTTTCAATTGGCGGAATCTCAGTTATTCCATATTGTATTTCTTTACTGTCCATAATAACTCTTCTCACCATGCTTTCTAAAAAAATGTTTTTTAATTAAATTTGAATCCATATCCACATCATTAAGAATCCAAGTGCGGTATGCTAACTTCGCTACATGTTCAAGAACTATCGCTGTTTCTACCGCATCCTTTATAGTCGCTCCCCATACTACTGGACCATGACTTGGAAGTAAAGCAGCTTTCATATGTAATGGATTTATATCATTTTTACTGAAAAAATTTATTATTTCTTTTCCACTATTTTTTTCAAAGTCATTTTTTATTTCATCTTCAGTTAAATCTTTAACTACTGGAATTTCGTTATAAAAATAATCTGCATGAGTTGTTCCCATACAAGGTATTGGCATTTTGGCTTGAGCAAATATAGTAGCATATTCAGAATGTGTATGTATTACACTATTAACATTACTGAATCCATTGTAAATTTCCAAATGTATATTAGTATCAACTGATGGTTTATAATTAGATCTATAAGGTACTCCATCTAATGAAATTTTTACAATCTTTTCAAAGGACAACTTTTTCAAAGGTATGCCAGACGGAGTTATCATTATAGAATAAGAGCCTTTACTTCTTAAACTAACATTTCCCCAAGAACCTATAACTAACCCACTCTTACAAATTTTTTTGTAAGCATTATAAACTACTTTTCTATCATCCTTCATACAATTTCTCTTAAATATGGATTTAATTGTTTCTTTTTAGGGCAAACTGTTCCATGATTTTGTACAGTCAATCCAGCCCAACTGTTACTAATAAATAATGAATTTTCTGGAAACTCTTTCCAATTCGATAAAGATAAAGCTGAAATGAAGCTATCACCAGCACCACATGGGTCGACTTCTTCAATATCTATCACATCACTATGGTATTTTTTACCATCCATAAATAAAGTAGAACCGCCTCTACCACTCGTAACACAAATATCACAGCCAAATATTTCTGGCAAATTTTCCATCGTCTGACCTACATCTAAATTAAATTCAGCTTCTAATTTATTCATAACAATTAAATCAGCCCCTTTAAAATTGATATGATTTGAAACTAAACCTCTACCATAATCTGATATCTGTGAACTAATAACTATAGGTATCTCTGTATCAGTTAATACTGGCATTAGTTTATCTAAAAACTCCTTTGTAAATAATCCATGCCTGTAATCTATTAACATTATCACATCAAAGTTTTTAACTCCAAGCATTACCTCAATATCCATAATCATTTCATTTATTGACTCTTTCTTTATAGCTTGGTTATCAATTACATTTATCTGTAAATGTTTGTAGTTAGAGCCACCTCTTTCAATCCAAAATCTTTCTTTAATAGTATTTTTTCTATCCTCTTCAATTAAACTGTGTAACTTAACACCCTTAATACTTTCATAAGTTTTCGTATATTCGTCATCGCCAAGTAACGTAAAAAAGTCTATATCAGCACCAAGCTCATATAAATTATTAACTACATTTCCAGTACCTCCGAATGTTTGTTTTTTTTCTGAAAGTTGAGCCTTTAAAGTGGGTGTTTCTAAAGACAAACCTATAGCCCTAGCATAAGTCCAAGCATCTAAAATAACATCACCTATAATAAGTACACTCTTATCTTTAATCATTTTATTTTTATCTTCTCTATAACATTCGCAGTAGATTTATTTCCCACCAATGGAAATATTTTTATGACTACATCATCATCAATACCATCTCTGTTTCGTATCTCATCAGCAGTAAACTCTCCACCCCTAACTACAACATCCGGATTAATACTTTCTCTAATTTTCTTTGGATCTGTTTCATCAAATATGACAGCCTCGTCAACACAATCAATAGATTGTATAATAGCTTTCCTATCATTCTCAGAGTTTATAGGTCTGTCGTCACCCTTTAATTTTTTTATAGACTCATCCGAATTTATCGCAACAATCAACCTATCACCAAAAGTCTTAGCAAACCTAAGTAATCCTATATGTCCTGTATGTAGTATATCAAAACATCCATTAATGAAAACTATTTTGTTAGGTTTTTGTTCTGAAATCTTCTCGACTCTTTTTACATGCCTTCCTTCACCAAAAGGTGTTGATAACCAAGCATCAACTATCTGCAAAGATTGTTTTTCAGTTGTTATCCAAGAACCAAGACAGATAACATTTGAATCATTATGTTCTCTAGTTAATGGTGCTGTTTCTAAATTATGAACCAATGAACCTCTAACATTTTTAAACCTATTAACCGCTATACTCATACCAACGCCAGTACCACATATTAGTATACCAAAATCAGCATCTCTTTTATCAACTATACTACCAAGTTGATAAGCGTAATCTGTATAATCTACGCTATTAGTACCATCTGGTCCTAAGTCTATACACCTGTAACCATTGCTCTTCAAGTGTTCATATAATATCTTCTTTAATTCTACGCCATTATGATCAGCTGCTAATACTATCGTTTTCATTATATTTCCTCAATTCTTTTACTCTTATCACATATTAACAAATCATAATATGGCTTTTCTCCTGTTCTCAATTCATGGTATTTACATCCCCAATCGACTAATTGCTTCTTTGTTAATTCATAGTAATCATTTCCAGAAGTTGAACCTCTCGCAGTCCAATATGTTATATGATTGCCTTCATCGTATAACTTATTTATTTTAGATATGTTTTCATAACTAGGTTCAGCTTCATTATAATTCCCTGTCCAGTCGTTATAAAAGCAGATAGTGAAATCTATATCAACGTATATTTTATGCATTAGTTTTATTATATAACTCTCTATAAATTCTTTTCATCCAATAAGCTCTGTCTCTTCCAAGTTCATTTTGTGGAATAGCATTAAACTGATACACCCATCCTGAATTATAGAGATTTGTCAA
>NZAS01000125.1 GCA_002686195.1 Candidatus Pacearchaeota archaeon
CTATTGGAGTTGTATCTAAGGTTACATTCTGTGTATCAGAAGTTGTATCAACAAACACTCCAGCACTCCAGTTGTTTGCTGATGTATCATTAGTATAAAAACTTGGGTCTATATCCAGATAATATTTTTCACCTACTAAATAAATATCATTTCCTAAATATTCCATTTCCCAATTACAATCTATATTAGATAAATTTCCCTGTTGAAAATTTATTTTATCGTTGGAAATAGCAAGTTCTGTTGGTTCATTCCAATCAAAAGTACAGCTTAATCCATCAATGGTTTCTAATCTGTATCCTCCTAAAATTCTTTTACTAATTGATGTTCCTTCAGATAAAGTATAACTATATCCATCTGAATCTTTCATTACATAATTTTTATAATCAATATGTCTTGTTACAATATTAGTAGAATTTTTATCAATTAATTTAATTCCTTGTTCATAATCTTTTGAATTGAAAAGAGTAACTTCAAATAATTTTGTTGATACACTTCCAATTAATAATATACTGATAAATAAAATAATTAAAATTTTCATTAGCACTTTACTCCTGATTCTGCATTAGAGATAACTATATCTGTAGAATTTGCACACATGAACATTGTACAAGCTGGATTAAAACAAATCCATTCTGAAACACTAATATTTTTTGTAAAATTTGAATATCCAGAAACATTTAAATTTCCTGTAATTTCAACATCACCAATAACTTCAAACTTTGTACTAGGTTCACTTGTTCCAATTCCTACATTTCCATTTGTCCCATTAACAAATAATAAAGTATCAGATGAATTAGTTATATTTAATAAATTTCCTGTTCCATTAACTTCTAAAACTGCAGTTGGTGTTGCAGTTCCTATTCCTACAAAATCACCTAAAGCAGAAAGAATAACATTTACTCCATTTTTTAACCATGAAGTTGAATTAATTTGTCCTTCAAGTAAGGGTTCTAAATTTGCTGTGGAATTAATAGATTCATAAGTAGAATTAAATGTTGAATATACATTTGTAAAATTTAAAAGTTCTTGTATATTTTCTGTTGTATTAAGAGCATATAGAGAATTACCATGATTTTCATTCCATGTAACATTATCACCAGAGATTCCAGTTAACTGACTTCCATCTCCAAATATAAAAGAACCTGTAACATTTCCAGGAGTCATGTTTAAATTACTAACATTAGTTGGAGAAATTTCTGTCCCTATTCTTTGAAGGAGTGATGTAATTCCACTAAGAATTTTAGCAATCCAAGCATTACTTCCTGAATCAAATTGTAAAACTTGTTCATCAGTTGGTGAAGGAATACTTACATCTGCTAATTGAGAAAGATTAGTTATATTGATTCCAGAATAAACAGTTACACTTGCAGGATTAGTTGTAACTTCTACAACTTCTTGATCATATCCAAATTGTTCTCCAGAAATAAATGGAATAAAAATTAACAAACTTAATATTAGAAATACAATACCTCTTCCCATTTAGTTATTAATAAAATGGGTTTTATAAATATTACTATTTTTTAATAACTAAAAATGAGTAAAATTTAATTTAAAAGGTTTGCTTAGTTATCTTCTTTTTCTTTTTTCCTTAGTTTATCTTTTAAGTTTTCTAAGTTTTCTTATTCCTACAAATCTTGCAACATTTGCGTTCTTTCCTCTTCTTTGTCTTTCTCCACGATTCCATGTAGAATGGTACGCTTTTGCTCTTTGTATTGCATTTTGCTTACTTCTTGCTAATATATGAATAGGATATTTACTTGCAATTACCTTTCCCTTTGAATTAAATAAAGTTGCAGTAGTTGTAAATCTTTTTAACTTTGTTTTTATTACCATATTTATTTTTTCCTCCTTTTCTTTTTCTCTCTAATTCCTTCAATCTCCAAATTACTTAATCTGTTTCTAGAATTTCTTAAATCTTTTCCAACTTCTCCAAATAGTGCTGGTGAACCAGGAATTGGTCGGAATAACCTTTTTCCTATTCTTTTAAATTTTTTTCTTGCCATTTTATTTTTTCCTCCCTTTTGTTTTAAGATATTTCCATACTGGTTTTCCAGTTCTATTCCATTTAATAAGATATTCTTTTCCCGTTTTTTTATTTCTAAATACTTCATTACCTAAAATATCTCTAACTTTTATATAATCATTTTTTGCCATTTTATTTTTTCCTCCTTTCAACTTACTTAACTATGGTATAATAATTTGCCACTTTTACTCCTTACATCTATAATGGTGTAAAATGCCTTTTTTCCTTTTGGTGCTCTTTTGTCTAAACTTGGTGCTCTACTTATTGTTAATTTAGCACCGAAAGGTGTTGTATGTCGCATTTTTTTTAGTAGTTCTTTTCTACTTTTTGCATATTTATATGTTCCTGCCATTTTATTTTTTCCTCCTTTCACTTTTGTGATTATAAAAGTCCCACAAACATTGGGACAAAATAATAATTTAACTTTAGGTTCTATAGAGAACTTCCTCCTCCAACACCCATTTGTCCAGCATTTCTTACAAGAAGAACTAATGCTCCAAATAAGAAAACAACTGCAACAATCAATAGGATGGTAGGAACTTTCTTAGAGACGTTATTAATACCTTTTGTGAAATTAGTTGTTACTCCTGTCGCTGAACTTTCAGCAGTTCCTGCGTACGATGTAGTTGAATTAATAGTCCAAGCAGTACCTCCGAACTCAGCACTTGTATTTGTAACTGTACAAGTAGCAGCTGTAACTGAATAATTAGCTGCTGTTATTGCAAAACCAGTTGCATTTACTGCAGAATCTATTGTACATGAAGATGATAACAAGGTATCATTTCCAAAAATAGACCCTGTAGCATTAACCACAGTTATAACTTCGTTAGATTCAGTTGTTGATGCTTTACTATCATCAAATAATCCTGCATCAAGTAAGGTAGATGTAATTACAAGAATTACAATTACTGCAATAATCAATCCACCAATTCCCATAATGGTATTAGTAACAACTCCTCCCTTCTTATTTTTAGGAAGAAGTTTTAATTTCTCTAAGTTCATTGCATTTACAATGAACCACCACCACCTACTCCCATTACTCTAGCATTTCTTACAAGCAATATTAATGCTCCAAATAAGAAAACTACTGCAACGATTAACAGAATAGTTGGGATTTTCTTAGACACGTTTCCAATACCTTCGGTAAAGTTAGATTGTAATGCTTGAGCAGAATCATTTGCTGCTGTATTTGTCAAAAGATTTGCGTCAAGTAAAGTAGATGTAATTACAAGAATTACAATTACTCCGATAATTAAACCTCCAACACCCATTATAGTATTAGTAACAACCCCTCCTTTCTTATGTTTAGGAAGAAGAAGCTTCATTTGTTTTTCTAGATTCATTTGAATTACCTCCTTTCACCTGTATAAAAATATTTCATTAAAAATGTATAGTGATTCTTACTTTAAAAATATATTTGTTACACTGTTACACTTCATTTCTATTTCTATCAAAGAATAACCAAAACCCAGACATTATTGTAACAACAACTACAACTGATAAAGTTGTAAGCTGTATCATCCCTTCAATTACTGTTAATGGTAGTGAAATAACTAAAGTAGATAACGATGCTATTGTTGTCCACATAGGAATATCCATTCTTCCTATTCTTTTATTTTGTGCATTTGCTCCTCCAATTAAAACTACAAAGAAAACAAATAATAAAAACATCGGCATAAAAATTGGAACTGCTGTTACTGTTCCAATTATTGCATCATCTATTCCACCTGTTAAATTAGGTGAATCAAACAAAACCATCTTAATCTGGGTTCCTCCCAAACCATGATTTATAAGCATATCTAAATCCAACAAAAGCAAGGAAAGAAGATAATGCAACCAGAACAATTCCAAAAGAATTACTGCCTCCAAAGATTTGTATTTTCACAATGGAATATATTGCTGGAAGCATTCCAATTAAAGTAAATATTCCTACTTTAAACTGTCCTCCTGATTCTGTTACCTGGTCTCCAGATTTAGCTTCACTTTGTCTAAAAGTATCTCCTGTTGAATTTGCATCCACATTAAATTGACTAACATTATTTCTGAGACTCGTATCTAAATTGGAAAATGAACTATCGTCGGACAAACTAATATCTGCATTATTATCTATTGCAAAATTAAGAGCAAAACTAATTATTGCTATTGAAAATAAAACAATCATTACAATACTTCCTACATATTTTATCTCTCCCATTATATCCTCTTTGCTCCTTTAATTAATACAATAACTATTGCAATAAATAACCATAAGATAGTTGCTCCTGCTCCTATAAATGAATTAACTCCTGTATCCATTAAGTTTAATGTTATGTTTAATATAATTCCTATTGCAATAAATACTCCAGTGATCATTGGACTGCTGCTTATTCCAATTCCAATTAAAGTTAATAAAATAAATATTGAAAGGAAAGCAAGATTTGAACCATAAACATCTACTGATGATTGAGCAAGAGATGTTGTTCCTCCTCCAACTTTAACTCCATCTTTTTCTATTGTAACAACAACACTTCCATTACCAAAGGTTGATGGAACAGCACAAGTAAGAGTTCCTGAACTACTTGTCAATATATCATCACAAACAGAACGATTACCTAAACCATCAAATAAAGTTGCGTTCAAAGAAACTTCTGATTGTGTTCCACTAGGTATACTAAAAATTGATGTAATAATCCTTGATGTTCTATTGTAATCTAAACTAAAAGAGAAGTCTTCTAGTTGAGTAAAATCTTGAAGACCTGCAGAACTTCCAAAACTATTTAAATTAATTTCACAATCATCTATTCCTGCATTATCACATACAGGAAATTTATCTGCAAATGTTGCAAGTAATTCTCCATTCTTTATAATGATAAAAGTATATTTAACATCATTCAATTCTAAGTTAGCAACTGTTGCTCCTGCAAAATCAGTCTTAGGAATCTCAACAGTTTTGAAAACTCCTTCATCAACATACTTTCTTTGAACTTGTATTAATACTCCTGCAACAGGAAGGAAACTTTGATCCTTATATATTACTTTAAACTCTTGAGCATTTGTTGAATCTAAATCAAATAATGTTATGTTGGTATGTAAGTCTTGTTCATTAAGAGTATCATTTTGTATATGGTAAAACTCTTGTGTATAATCATCTGCTGAATATTCTATCTCTGCATCAACACTAAAATTCGCTCCAGATAAATTACTACTTAAACATACTTGAAAAGGATTTGTTTTATTATAAAATTTAGTAAAGTTAATTACTTCTATACTTCTATCTAATGTGAACACTTGAAGATTTAATTTTCCAGATGTATTTTGATTTGTTGGATTAAGAAATATCTGTGATCTTTCATCAACTATTGTAAAGTTATATAAAACATTAGTGTTTGTTGTACAATTATCTACTGATAATTCAGATACTGATTGATTATGGAATGTTGAATTAAATGGATTATCTGTTCCATTGTTTAAAACAATTTCCCAATAGAAAGTTAAGTTTACTTGTGCATCTACATTTGGAATTAATAAGTTTCTTGTAAATAATAAGCTATCACCAGAGCCAATTTTTGTTCCAGTATTACTTGTTCCATTATAAACTAATGATGCTCTTGAGTTTGGAAATGTTGTACTATTAATTGTAATGTTTATTGTGAATGTTTCTGTGTTTCCTTCAACTGTAGAATTACTAAATGTTTCTGTTATCTCCTTAATAATATATACCCATTCTGTAAAATTAGATCCTTCATTTCCATAAGTATCATTAGAATAAAATGTTAAATTCTGTTGAGAGTTTGTAGTAAAAGTATAATTATTATCTGCACAAGTTAAACTAGTGTTTGTAGAATTATAATTAAACCAACAACTATCTAAATGAGGATCTGAAACACTCCAATTAATAGTTAAGTTAGATCCAGATACATGATAATTAATATATCCTCTTGGAGAAGAAACATTTATTACAGAAGCAGTTGAATCAATTAAGAATGTCCTTAAACTTCCAGTAGAATTTACACTAACTATTCCATCACTTGCATTACACGTCCAGTCATGCACTCCATCTCCTAATCCACTAATATTTATTTCTAAACTTAAATTAACATCTGCACTCGCATTCACAACACTATAATTAACAATATCATCTATAATTAGGTCTAATTGTGTAACTCCTCCACCTGTTCTTACTGCACTACAATTAAAATTTAAATCTGTAACTGAAATATTTGTATTATTTACAGGACTATTTAAAATAACCGACGGAGCAAGAGCAATCCTAAAAGACTGACTTTCACTATTATTTTCATTTCCATTTACATCCATACAAAAATACTTCACTTCAAAACTCCCCTCTGACATAGTTATATTCTCTAAAGTATAATCATTTGGAGAAGTAGTTACATTTACCAAAGTAAAATTACTTGCCCCATTATTTATTGTCCCATTACAACCCTCTTCTCCTATATCATCATTAAACGTAATATTAAATAATGTCGTCGTCGCAGAATACGTTTGATTTAACGGACTATTCATTGTAACATTCCCAGCACCACTATCAAAAGGACCTAAACTATGAGTTGTCCCAGCACCTCCATTCCACAAATCTTCCAAATCAGCGAGGATACTCCGTGTGTGCAAACTCCATTCATCAAAATGTCCATCACAATAACTCGTAGGACTTCCATACTTACGACAAACTCTTAAACTCGCAGGAGAATTATTTCTTAAATCAGTTAAACTTACAGGTGTTCCCTCCTCAGTCGCATTAACATAAACTCTTAAATCAGTTCCATCAGCAATCCAACTCAACATGCTATAATCTCCACTTCCAAAAATAGAAATAGAATTAACTTGTGCGTGTGTCCCATCCGCCCTCGTTACCCTAACTCCCATAGTATTATCTGCATTCTGAAAAACCTCAAATCTCCATCCACCTGTTCCATCTGCACTTTTAGATAAAATTGTCTGATATGCTCCTAATCCATCAGCTTCTGGCTTCCACCACAAATTCCCACTAAAAGGTAAAGTTGGTAAATACGACGTCGTCGTAGTATTACTCGCCCAATCAGTAGTATCTCTCTCCCAATCCCCATCATTTCCAACTTTTCCACTCCCAAAAACAGGAGCGTCATCCATATAAATATGGTTCCCATTTCCACTTGTATCATTACTCCACGACCAATTAAAATATGCAAATAAATCAGTATTTAAATCAGCGTCCCATCCAGCATGAAGTTTTACTTTCTTTCCTAAGATAGTCCATACACCATCAATTCTATCTCCAGGCCTTACATCAAGAATTAATCCTATTGTATTATCTCCAGTATCTCCAGGAATATCAGTTGTCTCCAATATATCCCATCCAACAATAGTTTTCTTTATATCAGTTAAAACACTTTTATATTCACACTTTTCAATAAATGTTCCATTAACATTTTTAACTTGACTGCAATTAACTTCTTCTCCTCCATATCTACTTATATCTTTATAAACTGCTTTTCCAAAATAATAAGGTCTAATTATTTCTTCCCCAGTATCTAAATCAGTTAAATAAACTTCTCCTAATCCATCTTTATAATTTGTCCAATCAGGAAAATCATAATGCATAACAGATATATTTCTTCCCTGTGGAACTTTCCTTATTTCATCAAAAGTTTTATGTGATGTTAAAGTTGCTTCTCCAATCTTCTCTCCTAATCCCCACCAATTAGTAATTACAACAGTTAAATTATTATCCTTATAATCTAATTTGTCATTCCATTCAGTTAAAATTCCTGCAGAAACATTTCCAATTAATAAAAGAAACATAAATAATAAGATTAATTTTTTCATACTTGTTCCCCCTGTATTCCTGAAAAGAGTATTATTCCAACTATAAAAGATATAACTGTAAAGATTACTGGTGATTGTAAAACCATAAAAGATAATACAACGTGTTCCTGAAGTCTTGTTGCTAACTCATCTGTTCCTGCATAAAATTCTTCATACATATTACTTATGAATATACTTCCCATTATTAACATTATTGTAACTAAGAAATAAAATCCTATTAACCATCTACTTGGATTGGTTCTTATCATTACAGCAAAAGCTATTGCTCCCACTAACATTAGAATATACAATACTCCTGTCATCCATGTAAAACTTTGAACAAAACTATTTAATGGTTTAAGAGTATATTCTGCATATTCTGTCATATTGGTTCTATCTTCTATTACTCCAAGAGTATCAAGTTCTGGTACAGCTTCATCAAATACCCAATTCATTACTGCACTTCCAGTAACCATAATAAATCCTGCAAATAATATTACAAATAAGATTATAAAGAAAACTACAATTCCCATAATGTTTGCTTTTTTATTCATAGTAAATTTGCTTCTATAATATCTTGTTTAATTTTTGGAAATAGATTATGTTTAGTTATTGCTTCAGTTATTCTTTTTGCAGCTTTTGGTTTTCTTTTTTCCTTTGGAAATAAGGGTTGTCTTTTTATAATTATATTATTTATTGCATCTGCAAATTTTATATCACTTCTAACATTTATTGAATCTTTTTTATTTACAACTCTTCTTCTATCTATTTTACTCATGGTTCTCCTCCCATTTCTATGCCTCTTTCAAGCATTCTCTTTAATTGTCTGTCTTGAGTGATACTATAAAATAACCAGATAAACCAAATGAAAATCATAGGTAATGTTAAGAGCATCATCATTCTATAAAAGTTAAAGAATAAATCACTCATCATATCTGATTGAAGATACAACCCAGATATATTTGATGCAGTAAAATTAATGCCTATTAATAAACTCCAAGCAAATACCAATAATATTGCTCTTAAATATTTTAAACTATTGATGCTAACTATAAAACCATCGTCATTTCTATTGTTTGATGCTGGAAGAAATGATACTCCTGCAATTGTTGTAAAGAATAATAACACTAATAATAATAACATAGCAACATAAATTATTGCTCTGTCCTGTGAAAGTTTAATTCCAGTTATTGTAATATCAAAAGTATAAACCCAAGTAGTATCTACACCTTTTAAATTACCAAATCCATTAACAGTATAAGTTCCTGGTGCATCAGTAAAGTTTGAAATAAGCGTAAAATTATATACAGAACCATTTCTAGTCATAGCCATCTCTCCAATAGCCTGTGTAGAATTTGGATAAATAATAGAAGTAATATTATTGAAGGTACAATTAGAACATATCTGAAGTAATTTTATATCTGTATTTTGTTGGAATGTTCCGAAGCTACTTATCCCAGCACTAACTATACTTAACAAAAATATACCTAATATTAAACTTAATAATAGTTTTTTCATGGAAGTCTTCTCCTTATTTGTTTTACACCTGAAAAAGTTATCTTCTTCAAAGTAACTACTGGTTTCTTTGCTACAGGTTGAAAGGATTTATTTTGTTTTTTCATAGCCATTATATTTTACCTCCTATTGTTATTTTATTTAAAGATGCTCTTCTCTTCCTTCTCTTCGCTGTTGTTATCTCTCTTGTTTCTCCAATAGTAGATAATCTTAATCCTCTTCTTTCAATAAATGTTAATCCTTTTCCTCTTCTAAATCCAGCTGGTGTTCTAAATGCAGTTGATATACTTCCTGTTGTTGGAATGATTTTAAACGTTGCAGCTAATGTTTTTCCTACTCTTTCTCTTCCAACTCCTATTGCTCTTGGTAATGATAATCCTCCTGCAATAGTTTTAAACTTTCCAAATCTTCTTACAGCTACTCCGAATCCATTAGTTGTTTTAATTGATTTTGGTGTTCCTAATCTTAAACGTGGAAATGTCATTATCTTTTTTCCTGGAAGTGGAGTAGGAGGGGGTGTTTTAAATATAGTAGGAGGGGGTGTTGTAATTCGTGGAGTAGCAAATTTTGTAATAAGTTTTTGTTGTTGAGTTATTTTCTCTCTTTGTAAAGGTTTTTGTTCTTGAATTGTTTTCTCTTTTTGTAATCCTTTTTGTAATTGTATTCCTTTCTGAAGTTGTATTGAATTTTGTAATTGTTGAGTTCTTTGAGATATTTTAGTTTTAAAAGCTTTACCTAATCTTTCAGTAGATGCAAGACTAATTTTATCTTTAGTTTTTGTAATTCCTTTTGTAGTTTGAATATTGTCTTGACTTAATTTAATACTTTGTGTAGTTTTATCTGTAGAAGTTTTAATACTTGGAGAAGCTAATTTTATACTATCTCCAGTAGTTTTAATTGTTGTTCCTATTGTTCCTTTTGTTAATTCTTTAGGAAGAGTTTTAGGAAGTTGAGTTACTGGAGTTTGAATATTAATAGTTTGTTTTCCACTAACTGTTTTAATAAAATTAACATCTGGTTTTCCCTTAGTTATAGGTTCCTTAATATCAATTATTATTCCTTTTAACTTAGGAACTTTACCAGTTGGTTTTGCAAAAGGAAAAGTTATATCTTTAAATGTAATAACTGCTTCACTTATACTTGCTCTTTTTCCTTCTTTTAATAATTTAATTCTTGATATTGTCTGAAATCTTTCTATTGTCTTTCCAAGTTTAGGAGTAGATATATCAATTCTTCTACCAGTTGTTTTAAATTCAAATAACTTTTCAGTTTCTATTGCTCCTCTAAATACTTGTTGTTTTTTCCCAATTATCTTTGGTACTCTTTCTATTGTAACTGGAACTCCCTTAGTTATATCTTCTGCAAGTTTTATTGATAAAAATTTTTGAATACTTGGTGCTTTTTCTAAACCTTTTGTAATATCAATTTCTTCTCCTATACCAGAAACCTTTGTGATTTTAACTCTCCCTCTTCCCACTCTTGTTGCTGTTAAAAAAGATTCTCCTTCAACTACTGGAGTTATAGTTTTTGTAACAAAACGTCTTGCAGGAATAATTTTATCTATCTTCGGTGTTATACCTAAAGCTCTTCCTATTGGGGTTGACTTTGTAATTACTATTGGTTGACGAACTTCTCCAGTAATCTTAAACCCAGAAACCTTAACATTCTTTCCACCTATATTTTTTATCCTTGAAACTTCTACAAATGTTGGATCTTTAATTCCTCTTAAAGGAGTTCTAATTGTTTGAATAGTAAATGCTCTTGCACCAACTCTTGCACCTAATCCGAAGACAACTACATCTTTTATTGTCTTTCCTATCTCTTCTCCTTTCTTTTCTAATGTTGGTGCAGCAATAACTCTTGTTGCTGTTTCAGCAACAATTAATCCACCAATACCTGTTCCTACTAATATACCTCCACCTTTTGCAACTCTTGTTGCTGTTTTTCCTAATTTAATAGATTGAGAAACAATTTTTAATCCAGCACCTACCCCAGCACCCACACCAAATGTAGCAGCAGTAATTACTGGATGTTTGATAGCATCTACAACTACTCCCTTTGCAACTCCTGCAGCTATCTCTCTTGAAATAGTATCTGGAAAAGCGACTTTAGCAATAACATCTATACCTTCTCTTGCAGGAGTTTCAAGTCTTCCAATAGAACTTCTTTCTACAAATTGTGCTTCTTTCTCTTCAAAAAAAGCTTTAATTTCTTTACCTTTTATAAAAACTCTTTTTAAAACTCCTGGAGGTTTATCTTCTGATGCTTGTAAAACACTTGTTTGTTCTCTAAAAAAAGCTCTTTCTTCTTCTGTTGCTTTTCTTTCTTCACCTGTTTTAGGATCAATATGAAAAACTTGTGTTACAGGAATTGTTCTTCCTCCTCTTTCAAAAGAATCTATTTGTCTTTCTTCTAGGAATGGTTGTTCTTCAGGTTTAGTAGGTTCCGTAACTTGAGCTTCTGCTTGTCTTTGCCTTTCAAATGCAGCTATATCTCTTCTACTTAATTCACTTAAAACTTTAGGATCAAAAACATCAACACCTGCTCTTCTTAATCTTTCTAGTTCTGCTTGTGTAACTTCTCCTCTTTTAACTGGTTCAAGTCTTCTAGGTTCTTCAAGTGCTTGTACTAATTCAGCTTCAGGAATTTGTTCACCTGTTTCTCTTTCTGAAAGTATAGTATCAATTAAAGCAACTCGTTGATCTGATAATCCTCGTCCTCTTAGAAATACTAATTGTTCAGTTGTCTTTCCTCTAAACTCTCTTACAACATCGGGACTTACCTCTTCGCCAACACCTGCACCATTAACCATCTTTTTTTGTGTTACAATGTAACAATAAATAAAAAGAAGAATATTACATTTATAAATTTTTCCCTAAATAGTAACATATTTAAAACCATTATCCTTTATTAAACAATGGTAGAGATGACACAAGAAGAGATTAATTTTTTAGAACAACAGGAAAGAGAAAAGTTATCTGCACAAGCAAAGTTTGAACAAGACCAAATGATTATCTCACAAAACTCTATGTCTATGACAGATAATCAAAAAGGATTGTTTAAAGAACAATTAGATTTAACCGACGAATTAAAAAGAATGAGTCATCTATTAAAGTCTGAAGTTGAAGAGGTAACTGATAAGGGTGAGAAGATTTGGGTAAGACCTAGTAACAATGATGAGATTCTATTAAGTGATGAAGGAGTAAGATTAATTATGAGAACTCTTAACTGGTATTTAAGTAAGAATACTTTACTATCTAATTATAGTGAAGAAGTTATTAATCATAAGATGGAAGACTTAGCAACAACCCTTAATGATTATATGTTTATGAATTATGAAAAGTATTTTCTATTCCCAACCAATGAAGAATGTCAGAAGTTATTAATTGAAAGATTAAAAAGAAGACAGCAAAGTATTTTACATAATGCAGAACTTAGACAAGAAAAAGTAGATAAAGATAAAGTATGGAATATGTTAGTAAATGAAATTAAAGATTTAGAAAGAGAAAGAATAAAAATAAGAGAACAGATTATGAAAGATAAACTAAAAGGATTTGAATGGTTAATAAGATGTGTTCAGGATTCTATTCACTCTGCATACTTACGTGCATTAAATGGACAGGAAAGAAAAACATTAAGACAACATCATCATACTTCAGAAATGGTTGGAGAAAGACCACACCACCCTAAACAAAGTGGTGGACCTATGAGCTGGTTTAAGAGTAGATAAAATGGAAGAGAATAAAAAAGATAATAATGAAAGTTATAATAATTCATCAAAAGATGAACAATATTCTCACCAAGCATTAATAATGTTTTGTATGAAACAATGTGCTATTGCAGGTAAAAGAGAAATGAGAGCAGGATATTTCAATACAAGAATAGATTCATCTGGAAATGTTATTAAGACTTATATTGAAGATACAAGAAAAGCATTTATTGAAAGTGTTAAGAATGTAAAGATGTTTATGGATTGTGATTTTGATGATAAAGCAAGAGAGAACATAAAAAAGATAAAAGATAATTTATATAAAGTATTTAAGGAATTTTGTCAAAAAGAATTTGAAGAATGGGATAATCTTCCAGTTAAAATTAGAGATGAAAGATGGGGTAGGGGAGTATATTATCATCGAGGTTCATTAAATACTAATCTATATTTCTATCAAGAATTTATTGAACAACAAGTTGAACACTATAGACAAATATTTACAGAATTAAATCAATTAGCTAGTAGACGTAAATTTTATACAAAGGAAATTTATGGTGAAGATAGAGATGAAGTTATAAAAGGAGATGAAGATTAATGAGTAATGCTATTGTAGTTTATAGAGACAAACCCAAAATTAATAGTTGGGCAAGGTGGATGGTTGGAAGAACTATGAGACAAAATAAAAATAACCTTATTTCTCTTGTTGGAAAAACAGGGAGTGGAAAAACTTATACTGCTATTGCAATTTGTGAAATTATGAGTAAGATGGATGGAGTTCCATTTAATATCAACCATGTTGTTTTTAGTTTAAGAGAATTAATGGATTTAATTAATAGTGGAGAATTAAAACGTGGAAGTAAAATAGTTTTTGATGAACCACAAATTAGTATAAGTGCTAGAGAATTTCAAAGCGATGCTAATAAAGTTTTCAATTATTTACTTAGTACCTTTAGACATAGGAACTTAACTTTATTCTTTTGCACTCCTTTTGAAACTTTACTAGATAAAAACACAAGGAGATTATTTCATGCAAGATTTGAAACTATGAGTATTAATATAAATAATAATACTTGTAAAATTAGACCAAGATATTTAGAATATAGTGATTTCAAAACAGACCCTTATAGAAAACAATTAATAGTTATATATAAAGATGAACATGGAAATAATCAATCAGATAAATTATTTTATTGGGCAGTTCCTAAACCCGACAAAGAAATAATAATTAAATACGAACAAAAGAAACTAGACTTCACAAATACCTTAAATAAAAACATTTCTGAAAGATTAAAGAAGTTTGATGAGAGTGGAAAGAGTATGACAAATGAAAAAGAAGAAAAAGAAATAATAAGAAAGCCATTAACAGAAAAGCAAGAAGAAGTTATGAGAGTGTTCGCTAATATAAATGAAGATGATAAATTCAAGAGAGCAAGAGCAATTTTAGGGAAAGGATTCAGCTCAATACATGCTCATAAAACAGCAGCAGAAAAAAAAGGTTATAGTTTAGAAGAGTTTAAAGATAAAATTAAATAAATTTTTAAAAATAAAAGGTATTTTTCCAAGGTTTTCCTTACATTTCACTATAAAACACAATCAAAAGCGTTTTAAAATAACTTATAAGATTGATAATTATAACCTTACCACTGCAAGTCAGTAATATTAATAGGACTTTCATCAAAAGATTCACTTGAAACTTCTTTAGAATTAAAATAAATGGTTGGTGCTATTATATTACCAGGAGTTATAAGATTTAATGTACCATGAACATCATAACCATAAGCATCTTCATAAGTCTGTGCTGCATACACTAATGGATTGCTAACACATTCCTGTTGAAGAGATTGATAATATATAATAACTACAACTGAAACTGCAGACATCATTAAACCTATTGCTATTATAGACACCCAATCATGATTCATTTTTTTCTGATTCTTTTAAGAAGCTTACCAAATCTTCCATTGCTCTTGCCTGTCTTTCCAACAGAATCAGTTTTTGTTGTCGGTAATACGTCAGGTCTTGGAGGTTGATCTTGTCCACTAGTAATCTGTTCTGGTTTTTCAAAATCTCTTTCTCCTCGTCGTCTTTCGTATTTGTGTTTACTCCTGCCTTCTTTTTCATTATAATCTTCTCTTAATTTTTCTAATTGTTTTTTGTCATAATTAATTAACCAATAATAAAATAATGCTAATATTATTATTACAACTATTATCCAACCTATCATTTTTCATATAAACTATTCCATTTATTTCTAATTGAAAGTACTAAATATCCTGTAATTATAGAAGTTATTAAATAAGATTTAACATACCAAAAAGGTTTAAGATAATTATAACCAACTCCTGAAAGTGTAGCAATTCCCATAATCACAATTATATCTAATAGAACAATACATAACTTCCAAAAATTATTTTTCTTTTTCATTTTATCACAACCTTTTCTTCTGGAAACAAACCTTGCTTAATGAACACTTGTTTTAATTGTCTTAACATTCCCATTGCTTCGTTAGTATTATTTAATCCTCCTTTAACTTTATCCCAACAAACTTTATGACAATAATCTGTATTAACTTTTTTCTTGTCTAAAAATTCTGTAAATTCAAAATAATTTTCCTTATCATATATTGTAAACTTGCATTTAAAACAAGTCATTGTTTTTTTCATTTTAATCCTGTTCCTCCTGAACAAACATTATCTAATGCAGAAAGAACTACTCTTGTTTCATCTTGAACTTTAGTTACAGCATCTATTGCATTACTCATTCCAGTTGAAATTAATGCAATCTTATCTAATAAAAACCAAATACCCATTAACATTATAATTAAGAACAATCCACTCATTGCAATCGCACCATACTTTTCCATAATATTTATTTTCCTGTATCTCTCCTGAATATTCTTTCTAACAGCAACGTGCATATATCTCATATCACGATCAACTGGTTCAATATCTAACATACCCATCTTCGCATCTAAATCTCCAAGAAGAGAATTATACCAATAACCATCCTGTCCAATTACAAACCAATAAGTATTCTTACCCATCTTACGTCCATAAGCTGTACGATAGACTTTCTTTTTTCTTAGAAATAATAATTCTTCACCACCATCTCCTAAGCTTACAAGTCTTGCAGTATCTTTATAAACAGGTTGAAATCCCTGTCCAGAAATATTTTCAAAAACTACAATCTTACGATTATATATCCTCATCATATAAACAAAATAAATAATTACTGCACCAGCAAGGATAATTAAGAATATTGAAAACGCTAAAACAATCGCACCTGTTCCTACTCCAAAAGTTGGTAATGGAATTTCTGCACCTAAAAATTCTACCATTTTTTATCCTCTTTAATTTCTTGATATCCACAAGTTTTACAAACATAATGATTTGTAAATCTTCTATAATAAATTTGACTAGAACCACATTTTTTACATTTAGGTTTATGCATCACCGTCTCTTTCATACAATAAGATATATTTTATATTTATAAATGTTTAGTTTACAAATTTCATTATAATTATTGCACCTGAAATAAATCCTAAAATATATGCTATTATTTTTCCAATCATCTTATTAAATATATCCAAAAAAACCTTCAATAAATCCTACTATAAAAGATTTCCTCTTTTTTAAAGATATGTAATTTATTGCGACTTTCATTTTACTTTTCTTTTTATATCCTCCTTCATTGTTTGTTTAACTCCTTTAGCCCAAAGTAAAGTTATAAAGAATATAGGAAGAAGATTATAGACATCTTCTGTTTTAATAACTAAGAAAGTTATCCATAATAAAGATATTAAGCTTAATATTATTAAAATGACTTTTTTCATTACCATTTCGTCACTTCCCACTTCTTATGCGTCATTTAATTCTTTCTCCCTTTGTTGATTTTGTTTTGTTTTGGCGTTTTTGATGTTAATTGTTTGTGTTTTAATTAATCTTAATATTTTATCTGCATTTAATCTCACAAATTCTTCAGCCATTCCTATATCTTTCCACTCTTCA
>NZAS01000126.1 GCA_002686195.1 Candidatus Pacearchaeota archaeon
AGCGGTTTTCTATTTGTAATACTGAGACTCGGCCACTTTATCAAGGAAGAAAGACGGCTCGTGAGTTATCACGCGCAGGGATTAAAGTTACTATGTTCGTTGACTCGGCTGTGAATGATGCTTTAGATAAATGTGATAAGGTTTTTCTTGGAGCTGATGCTATCTTGAAATCTGGGGTTGTAAATAAAATTGGGAGTGAGACGATTGCTCAAGTTGCTCGGTTGAAAAAGAAGAAGGTTTATGTGATTGCTGACTCATGGAAGTTTTCTCCTAAGAATGTTAAGATTGAGGTTCGGAGTTTTAAAGAGGTTTGGCGTAGGGCCCCTAAACAAGTGAAGATAAAGAATTTGGCTTTTGAGGCTGTGCCAAAGAAGTATATTACTGCAGTCATAAGTGAATATGGTTTATTGAAGTTTGATAAGTTTGTTAAAAAGGCTGACAGAATTATTTAGTCTTCTTTTTAGAAGCTTCTTTTTGGGATTTTTCAATTTCTGCGATTAGGCCTTGGAGGTGTTGGTGGGTTTCTTCTAATTGAGATGTTAATTGGATTTTGAGTTCTTTTAGTTTTTTGATTTGGCTTTCAATTACTTTTTTTGTATCTTCAGGGGTTTTCTTGACGACTACTCCTGAGCCTACTTCTACTAACAAATCTTTTGATTCTAACTGGGTTTTGAGATGGACTCCTTTCCCTAAAGATGATATCATGGATTTTTCTTTTGTGTTAATTATTTCATCTAGAGACAAGATGAATTGTTCTAATTCTAGAATTTGGTTTTCAACGAATTGTGCTTTTTCTTCTATTTCTTGGCTTTGCTGGTGTAAAGCAGATGCCTGTTGGATTGTTTCTACGTCCATAGAAACAATGGGAGTAAGGGGTTTTTAAGGTTATTGGATTTGATAGACGTAGAGGGTTTCGAAGAAGAGTTTCTTTTTTGAGAGGAGTTTTTTATGGAGGCCCAGGGCAGTTATTAATGGAAAAATCCGGGCGGTTGGGGTTTGGCTGGACAAGAGAAGGAGGATGGAGCCATTTTTGTTTAGGTGTTTTTGAGCTTGTTTGAGGAATTTAAGGATTATTTCGTCTCCGCGTTTTCCTCCAGTGGTTGCTTTTTGTGATTCTTTTGGCTCGCATTTGTCTTGGGGGAGGTATGGAGGGTTGAAGATTATTAAGTCAAACTTGCCTTTTATTTTTTCAAAGAGGTTTGATTTTAGGACAGGAATGTTGAGGGACTTAAGATGTTTTATTGAGACAGGATCTATATCGGTGGCTAGGACAGATGATGCTCCTGACTTGAGGGCAGAGAGAGATTGGATACCACCACCAGAGCCGATGTCTATTACTGATTTATTCTTAGATAGTTTTTTTACTTGGACTTGTAGGAAATAAGAATCTTCGGCAGGTTGATAGACAGTCATTTTAAGCGAATGGGTTGAAGAATATGAAAAGGACAAGGGCGCCGATTAGGAGGAGAAGGACTGCTAGGAGAATTATTATGAAGATTTTTTTGTTTTTCTTTTTTGGGAGAACAGAATTTAATTTTTCTATTGGGCTGTGATTGTCTTCTTTTGAAACTGGGAATTGTTTCTGAGGTGTTGGGGAAGGTTGAGATTTTGGTTTTCTTTGTTGAGCTATTATGGGGGTTGCACCTTCTCTTAAGGATGAGGCTGCTTGTTTGACTTCGGCTGGGTTGTAGCCTGCGTTTATGAAACTCTGGATTGCTTGATCTAGAGAAGAGCCGTGTTCGATTGCTGCTCTGAGGCCTGAGAGGATTTCGTCTCTCATTTTAATACTAAGGGTTTACCATTTTCTCTTAAATGGACTGTTTTGTTTAATTTATATCCTAATTCTTGGGCAAGCTCTGCGCCTGCTTGTCTTTTTACTAATTCTCCATGAGATGGGAGAACGTGTTCTGGGTTTGTTAGTTTGATTAAATCCCTGAGGTCTTCACGCCCTCCGTGTCCGGAGACGTGGACATTATCAAAAATTCTTGGTTGATGCTTTTTCAATCTGTTAACAAGAGCTGACTTTGTTTCTTCGTTTGCAGGAGTTGGGATTGTTTTTGATGAAAAAATTATATGATCTTCTTCTTCAAGATTGTAGTGGAGTTCGTTTCTGGAAATACGATCTAAAATTGAGCCTGGTTCGCCTTGATGACCTGTGCAGACAACTAGATATTTGGATTTGTTTTTGTTTATTTGTTTTAAAGCATGTTCAACCTGTCTTCTATATTTGTAAAGTTTGACTTGTTTTATGAAAGGGGCTTGTCCTACATTTCTGGCAGTTGTCATGTATTTGTTTAGACTTCTTCCTAAGAATACAACTTCACGGTTGAGTTTCCTGCCGAATTCTGTTATTGTTTTTAGTCTTGCAATATGTGAGGAGAAAGTTGTTATTAAGAGGCCAGAAGTTCTGTTGTCTGTTGTGAATAGGACATCTTCTAAAAGGCCACGGGCGATTTTTTCACTTGGTGTCTTCCTGTCGTCTGGGGCGTAAAGACAATCTACTATTAAGGCCTTAACGCCTTGTTTTGATAATTGCTTGAGTCTTTTGTAATTTGGTTTGTCTCCTAAGACAGGTGTATTGTCTAGTTTGTAATCGTTTGCGTATAAGACAACGCCGTCTGGAGTGTGGACTGCGATTATCGCTGTCTGGATTGTGGAGTGGGTCATGTTTATGAATTCTACTTTGTATTTTTTGGAGCCTTTTACTTGGAAGGAAGAGTTTGGTTTTATTGGGATGATTTTGTTAGGGAGGGAAGCGTTATTGTCTCTGAGAAGTTCTTTTAGGAATTCCATTGTGAAAGGTGTTCCGAGAATTGGGGCCTTGTATTTTCCTGCATTGTATTGGAGAGCGCCTACATGATCTAGATGTGCGTGAGAAATTAACAAGGCTCTGACTTTGTCTTGGAGATTGTGTTGTTTTAGATATAAGTCATCTGGTAATGCACCGAGATTTCTCATTCCCCTTTCTGTAGGGATTTTTTCTTTTTCTTCAACGCCGATTATTGCTGGGAGGAAGATTCCATCGTCAAAAAGAAGAACGTCAGAACTGGATTCGAGGGCTGTCATGTTTTTACCAACTTCAGAATAACCACCGATTGGGTGTATTTTTATCACCATGGAATTTGAAGGAAAGGTGAGTTTATAAGATTTTGTTAATATGGTATACGGCAGACCAATTAAATTCTTCGGTTGTTTTAATTGCTCCGCTGGATAGTAAACCAACAAGAAAAGACCGAAAGATTAAGTTGGTTTACTATGGGCAAGGTATTTATATGGGATTTTGTAGTATAATATATGGCAAGGATTGATGAGTACCGAAGGCATAGGGTGCATAGGAATTTTCTTTATTCGATTATAGTTGTGCTTTTGATATTTCAGATTGTGAGTTTTGTTGTTTTGAGCGGGCAGGTTTCGAGTTTGAATACACGACTTGAAACTGAGATGCAGACAACTAGGGATGATTTGTCGGCTTTCTTTTTGGGGAGATTGAATGAGTTTAATGCTATTTATCAGGAAGAATTTGATACTATTGATCAGAATTTAGAGAAGCAGGGTGAGGAACTGGACAAGGAATTGAACTTATTGAAATCTTCGCAACAGGATTTTTCTGGGGTTGTTCAAGATGCGGTGAAGGGTGTTGTGGCTGTTGTTACTGATAAAGGTTCTGGAAGTGGGTTTATTGTTACTGAAAATGGATATGTTGTTACTAACTTGCATGTTTTGACGGGGGCGACCACTGTTAATATTATTGATTATAATAGTGAGGTTCATACTGTTCAAGCGATTGGATTTGAGGAATTGAAAGACGTGGCTTTGTTAAAAATTGTAGAGGGAAGTTTTGATCCTCTTGATCTTGCTAATTCTAATGAATTACAAGTTGGAAAGCAGGTGATTGCGATTGGTAATCCTTTGGGATTAAGTTTTACTGTTACTGAAGGAATTGTCTCTGGACTTGAGAGAGAAGGGCCAAACGGACTTATGGAGTATATTCAGACAGATGTTTCTTTGAATCCTGGGAATTCTGGAGGTCCTTTGATAAATACTGCTGGAGATGTTATTGGAATAAATAATTTCAAGATTGGTGGGGAGGCGGAGGGGCTTGGTTTTGCTTTGGAAAGTAATTCTGTTAAAGATAGTGTGAATTTGATTGCTGGCGAGGATATTGTTTAAAATTATTAGAATGGAAAAAATAATTGAAAATATGAAGGGAAAGAAGATACTTGTAATTGGGGATTTGATGCTTGATAAGTATGTTGAAGGCGATGTTACGCGGATAAACCCTGAGGCGCCGGTTCCTGTTGTGAAAGTAGATAAAGAGTATTATAAGCTTGGTGGGGCGGGGAATGTTGCATCTAATGTTGTCTCATTATTGGGAGAGTGTACTTTAATTTCTTTTTGTGGAATGGATAGTGAAAGGCTTGAGGAGCTGATGAATGAGAAGGGGATTAAGTTTCTTTTGGATAAAAACCATGCGACGATAGAGAAAACAAGGGTGCTGGGGAAAAATCAGCATTTGATAAGGTTTGATAAAGAAAATTCTGATAAGAAAATGTTTTCGCATGAGATGAGAAATCAGATAATTGAATTGTCTAAAGAGGCTGATATGATTATTATTTCAGATTATGCTAAGGGGGCTGTAACTAAGGATTTGATGGATTTGTTAGGGAGCTTTAGAAGTAAAATCATAGTTGATCCAAAGCCAGAGAACAAGGAATTGTATAAAGATGCGTTTTTGATAAAACCGAATGAGAAGGAGGCTAGAGAGATGTGTCCAAGAGAAAATATTAATGAAGTGGGCAGAATATTGAAGGAGGAATTGAATTCGCATGTTTTGATAACTAGGGGGGAGAAAGGGATTAGTTTGTTTTCTGACAAGGTAATTAATATTCCGACTTTTGCTAAAGAAGTTTATGATGTGACTGGGGCTGGAGACAGTGTGATTGCTGCTTTGGCATTGTCTATTGCAGGCGATGCTTCGCTTGAAGAAGCGGCCATTATTGGAAATCATGTTGCAGGTATAACTGTGGAAAAAAGGGGAGCATATTCTGTTGAGTATGAAGAATTGAAAAGGAAGTTTATGGTTGAAGGGGGGAAGATTGTTGACTTGGGTATGTTGAAGGAGAAAGTTGGAGAGCATAAGAAGAAGGGGCATAAGACTGTGTGGACAAATGGTTGTTTTGACCTTTTGCATGTTGGACATTTGAGATATTTGAAAGAAGCGAAAAAGACTGGAGATGTTTTGATTGTGGGGATAAATTCAGATGAATCTGTGAAAAAGATAAAGGGACCTGATAGGCCTATACAAAATGAGAAAGAGAGGGCAGAGATATTAGCTTCGCTTGAATTTGTTGATTATATTTATATTTTCTC
This sequence comes from Candidatus Pacearchaeota archaeon, assembly GCA_002686195.1. Next base: position 5,371 of record NZAS01000126.1, read on the forward strand.
GGAAGAAGATACCACTATGTATCTTAAAGAACTTGAGCCTGATGTTTATGTAAAGGGAGGAGATTATAATATTGATACAATTAATCAGGACGAGAGGAAGATTATTGAAAGTTATGGAGGAAAAATTGAAGTTGTTTCTAATATCGGAGGAAAATCAACTACTAATGTGATTGATAAGATAAAGAGCCAAAATGAAGGTTAAACCTAGTGCTAGGATAAAGAGAAGGTATATTCGTGTTGTTGGAAGTAAGGGCGCGGTAGAGAAAGCTATTCTGGATTATATTGGGATTTTAGGGTGGGCGAAGGCAAAAGTGGTTTGGGTGGGGACAGAAAGGTTGGCGGTTTCTACTAAAGGGCTTAAAGATGTTTTGGCGGCTTTGGAGCTTGGGAAGATTGAGGTTAAGAAAGTAAGTGGGACTTTGAAGGGTTTGGGAAAGATTTAATTAGTAAATTTTGTTTTGTTAGATATGAATAAAAGAGGTCAGGGTGTTTTTGGAATGTCATTTGGAATGATATTTTCGATAATTGTTATAATTGCGATTATTGGTGTTGCGTTTTATGTTATTACATTTTTCTTGGATTTGGGCAATTGCTCTGAAATTGGGTTTTTCTATGATGATTTGCAGGAAGAAGTAGATAGGGCTTGGCAGGGCGGTGCTAGTCAAGATGTTTTCTCCAAGGCTTTGCCTTCGGGGATTTCACATGTTTGCTTTGGGGATTTGAATACTGCTGGGCTTTTAGGGAAAGATGAAGAAATTAGAGATGAGTTGTTTTATAGTGTTAGAGATGATATGAATGTCTATATGTATCCCTCGAGAAAGGCGTGTGATGGGGATTTGGCTTATTATGATTTGGAGCATGTTTCTCTAGAGGGATTTTTCTGTGTTGAGCCTTTGAATGGAAAGGTGGAAGTTAAGATTAGTAAAGAAGTTACAGATGCTCTTGTTAAAGTTGAAAAATGAGTTAAAGGTTATTGAGTAGAAAGATTTAAATAATATACATATGTATACATATGTATATGGAAACAACAATTAGAATAAAACCTCAAACAAAAGAAGAACTTGATCTTTTTAGACAGTACAAAAATGAAAGTTATGATGAGCTTTTAAGGAAGTTGATTTATTTAGTTAAAGTTTCTGAGAAGAATCCTCGGCTTAGTCAGAAAACAATCAGAGAAATAAAAGAATCTAGAGAAAGGGTTAAGAAAGGTGAATTCTATACAGAAGAAGAAGCTAAGAAAATCCTTGGCATGTAAAATGTATAAACTTATTTTTGAAAAAAGAGCTTTGCATGATTTGGAAAAGCTTGAGAGTGAAATTAAAGAAAGAATATGGAAAAAGCTGCAAGATTGCAAAGAAAATCCTTTTAGATTTTTTGAGAAATTGACTGAGATAGATAACTTTAAATTGAGAATTGGTGATTGGAGAGTTGTTGCCGATATAAATAAAAGGGATGGAATCATTACTATTCTTAAAGTTGGGCATAGAAAAAATGTCTATGATTAATAACAAAAGAGGTTTTGAATTTAGTTTTGCATGGATATTCGCGATAATAGTGGGGGCTGTTATAATTTTTCTTGCTGTCTGGGGGGTTGTGCAGTTGATTGGGACTGAAAGGACAGCTAGGGATTCCGAGATTGGGAAGGAACTTGGGATTTTGTTAAATCCTATTGAAACTTCGTTGGAAAGCGGGAAAAGTGCTTTGATTAAAATGCCTGGTGAGACAAGACTGTTTAATGATTGTAATAATAATGGTGTTTTTGGAGTTCAGAAGATTTCGGCTGCTACGAAATCTGGAATTGGAGATGAATGGGAGAGGCCAGGGATTCCAAGTAGCTTTTTTAATAAATATGTTTTTTCTGCAGATGTAGTTCAGGGCGAGGATTATAAAGTATTTGTAAAGCCTTTTGAGTTTCCATATAAAGTTGGGGATTTGATTTTTATTTGGAGTGTTGATGATGAATATTGCTTTGTTAATGCACCTAATAATGTTGAAGAAGACGTTGAGGATCTTGATTTAGGGATTAGTTTAGTTTCAAGTTTAGGAGAATGTTCTGTACAAAGCAAGAGGGTTTGCTTTGCTAGTTCTGGATGTGATGTTGATGTTTCCTTGAATAGTAAGAGTGTTTATGACGGGGAGACGAAGTATTACGAAGGTGATTTGATTTATGGGGCAATATTCTCTGGGAAAGAAAGGTATGAATGCCAGGTTAAGAGGTTGATGGGGCGGGCTTCTGAGCTGGCTTTGTTGAATTTGGCTAAGACAAATTATTTGACGCCTAAGGGGTGTAGTTCTAATATGGAAAATGATCTTTCAGGATTTGCTAATGTGACGTTGAATATTGGAAGTTCCTTAGACTTGAGAACGTTAGGGTTTGATTCTGATGATTTAGGAAGGAGGAACAACCTTTTGGGTTGTAAGTTATGGTGAAAACTAAAGGGCAGGTAAAAATACAGCAGATGGCATTTGTGCTAGTGGCGCTGATGATTTTTTTTGGGATTGCTAGTTTGTTTTATTTCTCGATTAGGACTGCTAATCTTCGTGGAGATGTTGAGGATTTGAGGGAGTCTGAGGCGCAGGAGCTTGTTAGGAAATTGGCTGGAACGCCGGAGTTTAGTTTTACAAGTGCTGGGGATTGTGCATTTTGCATTGATGCTGACAAGGCTTTGGTTTTGAAAGATAGGCAAGGGTATAGTGGATTTTGGGGGCTCGATTATATCCAAATAGAAAAATTGTATCCTGGCTTTGAGGGTGAGTGTACGAAAGGGAATTATCCTTCATGTGGGACAATCACGGTTGTGGGTAAAGAAAGGTTTGGGACGACTGTTGGGAGTTTTGTTTCATTATGTAGGTGGGAGAATACTGGAGGAGGATATGCGAAATGTGAGTTAGGGAAGATTTATGTTTCTGCTCAAGATATCGGGGGACAAAATGAAGATTAAATTAACTAAGCAATCAGAAGGATATTGTGGACCTGCTTCTTTAAAGATGGTTTTATCTATTTATGGAATAAATAAATCTGAGAATGAATTAGCAAAATTAACTAAGACATCAAGAAAAAAAGGATGTGATGAGAAGGATATTGTTAAGGTTGCTAAGAAATTAGGACTTAAAGGATATGTAAAAAAGAACTCATCAATTTTTGAAATAAAGAAATTGGTAAATAAAGGAATTCCAGTTATTGTTGATTGGTTTTCTCCTGAAGAAGCGGGACATTATTCTGTAGTTGTTGGATTTGAGAAGGATAAGATATTAATTGCGGACCCTCATTTTGGTAAAGTGAAGAAGTATAGAATTGATTGGTTTGAGGAGAGATGGTTTGATATGCCATTTAAGAAAATAATCAAAAAGGAAATTATTGTGATAACAAAATGATAAACAAAAGAGGGCAGGAAGAAATGGTGGGATTTGTGATGGTTGTTATAGTGATGGCGATTGTATTTCTTGTTTTTATTGGTATTATG
>NZAS01000127.1 GCA_002686195.1 Candidatus Pacearchaeota archaeon
AGTCATTTCAGTATAAATTTGATTTTTTAAATTAACCTTATCTTTATCTTCCATCTCTAACTTTAACTCACAGCCTAAATGATTAGTGCCTGAACCTATATAATCCCAATCAACATCATAAGTATTTTTACCACATATATCACATACCCATGATTCTTTTGCTCGTTGACCATTAAGAGTTTGTTCATCAAACTCAATCCACCTACCCCTATCATTAAGTGTAGCAGATATAAGTCCTGCAACAGTTTCTCTTGCCGCAGAAGAACCTAAATTTATCTGACTTTCGGACATATCTTCCAATACATCCATTATTATTTCTTTCATATTTTTTCTCCTTATAGTTAAATAACGGGGTCAGGAAAAAAATGAGTGAAAACCTAACCCCGTCTCTCGTGAGAATAACCTAACTCATAGAGTTAGCGTTTTCAATTTCATCTTCATTAAACAAGTCTTCAGAAGAACCATCAGAGATATACTTCTGGACTAACTGTTTAACATAAGTTCTTTCAGACTCAAGTCCACCATCATCCGAAAACTGAGGATAGATACTAACTTCAGCCGCTTCATCAAGTCCAAAACCATCATAAAGTAAACCGGCTACTTCAACCGATGTACGAGTAGAAACTCCATTAGTAATTCTACCTGTTTCAGATTTAGACTCTGAACGAGTAGTGGTAGTAATAGAAGCAACAGACTCAAGTAATGATTCATCAACGTGAGGAAACATATACTTTAAAAGACCATACTCTTCATCAGAAGTTAAGACATCCATCTCAACAACAATGAATCTATCCATAAGGGCTTTATCCATAACTCTTGTAGAAGTATATTCATTACCAACGTTAGCAGTAGCGACGAAAGTTACACCTTCTGCAACACTAACAGTTTCAGCACCATCAGCCTCATCTAACCTAAGATATCTTTGACCATTATCTAAAACAGTCATTAAGATATTCCACGCGTCAGGATGAGCTCTTGATAATTCATCAAGAAGAATAACAGCGTTTGGTGTACGAATAGCTTTAACAAAAAGAGATTCAGAAAAATAAGTACCATCTTTTTTATCAAAGTGAGTATTACCAATCAAAGTAGACCGGGGGTCTTGAGTAGCACCCAAGTTAAAATAGAAATCAGGTCTATCCATCGCATTAACAAGTGACTTAGCAGCCATTGTCTTACCACAACCAGCAGGACCTGTCATCAACATATTCTTACCACGAACAGCTGACCTAACTAAGAACTTCCATTTTAATTCAGACATAACCAAACCTTTAGGTTTAAGTTTATATGAACTATGAATAAAGTTCAAAACTTCGGCGTGGTCACTTGGTACATCAACACTTGACGTATCAATTACTGGAGCGGAAGTTGATTCAAATACAGACATAGGAACTGACCACCAGTAAGGTTTACCAGATTTATTAATCCTACGTTCAAGGGCCATACCCTTATCGTACGCTTTCTTTCGAGTACCAGTTCCAATCTCAGATGTATATTTGTTACCATCAACATCCCAAGCGTTGAATCGGTTACCCGACTTTTCGATTTTTACTACAACATTAGTCATTAAATTTGACTCCTTTTTTTTTGTGTTTCATTTCTCATTTCGTTATAAATATACGAATAATGCAAACAAAAGTCAAGAGCTTTTTTCACTTTTCTCAAGCTTTTTTTTGTCTTTTTTTAAATTAGTATAAATCATCTCATCCATCTTGTCTTCTACTTCTCCAAGAATTTTTTATTCATTGTTTTAGCAACAGAAAGAACAGAAGTTACATCAATAAATTCAGCATCACTACCATACATTCTTTTAAAAGTATCAGTGGCTCGACTTCTATCATATGAATCTCCAATGAAATAACTCATAACATTAACACCCATATAACGAATTTCATCAACCATTTTTCTGGTGTGATTGATTGCAGTATCATGATGATAATCAATATCATTATTACCAAACATTGGCATCCCATCAGAAAAGTTTAAGAAGTAAGAATCTTTATCTTTAGAAGTAGGAACAATATCACTAAGAATAGCTTCGAAACATAATCCTTCAGGAGTAGTTCCACTAGCTCTAAGATAAGGAAAAAGACTTCTAACTTTACGAAAGTTATCAATACGAGAATCATAAGCAATCAAAACAATAGGATATTCTGTAATAGAACCGCGTCTAGCATACCGACTACCACTTGTTTGTGTACTTCTGAAACTTACAACAACATCAACGTTAGAAATCATATCAACAGCTTTACAAAGAGCTACAACAGAAGTCATAGTGTTAGTCCACTTTGAACCACCCATCGAACCACTAGCGTCAACTGAAATGTGAAGAAACGCATCAGAGTAAGATTCTACAAATGTATTTTGAAAAACTCTTTCATTACCAAAACCAAGTTCAGCAACTAATCTTTTATCAATACGACCAGAATCTAATCTCGTCCACTTAGTTTCACGACTCTCACCACGAACTTGAAGTTTTCTTCCAAGTATAGTTCCAAGTCTAATACCATCTTCAACATAACCTTCATCATTTTCTTCATCGCGATTATAGTAGTAACGAGAATACTTTGAAGTGGACAACATATTAATAGTATCACTATCAATTAATTCTTTACTTAATTTCTTAACCATAACAACTTTAGTAGGAGTTTTCTTTCCATAGTATCTATCTTCAATACCTTTAGCAACTTCAACATAACTCATACCAGAAGATTCAACTGTATCTAAATCTCTTTTTTCTTTTTTGGTAACTTTCTTCTTAGAAATTTCACCATCCATAAATTTATTTTGTTTCTTGATAGCATTCTCAAGTTGTTTTTTCTGATTATCAGTAAGAGTAACTTCTTCACTTTTATCTGAAGATGAAGAAGAAGAACCACTATCCATTTCAGAGTTATCCAACATCTCTTTAAACTCTTCATCAGTAAGTTCTTTAGGTGATTTTTTATCTCCATCAGAACCTTCACCATTACCACTAGCAGATTGAGAATCAGAATCATCACCTTCATCAGCTGGGGAATAAGAAACTTCACCAGTATCTGGGTCAACATTTTCAATACCATCTTTAAGATTATTCATTATAATTGAATAAACTTCAAGTGATACAATAAAAGCATCTTCAGTAGAATTTAACCTACTAATATTTTTTAAACCAATTTCATTCCAAATGTCACGAAGACCATTCAAAGAATTTAAATTAGTATTTTTATTAGCAAGATTAATAAGTCTAAACATATAAGAATCTAAATTCTCATTAGTATATTCATTTGAAATAAGAGCTTTATCAAGAATCTTTGAGTAAAAATACTTGTCATACATTGAATGGTAATAACCTTTATAACCAGGTGATGTAGTAAAAATATAATTATCAATTCGTCTATCTTCTACATAATTAATGATATTTTTTACAATCTCCATAACCTTATTTTTAGAATAACCTTTTTTCTCACCAAGAAGAAAATACTCTTCTGGAATACTATTTTCAAGATTCTTTAAAAAATCAAAATCAGAAAGTTTAATATGTGAACCTTCATGAAGGGCGAGACCAACAGTAGAATCAAAAAGTTTATCATCTAATTTAGAAGAAATAGTAACGTTTTTACCATCAGTAAAACTATCTCCATGAGCAGTAAAAGTAACTTTGATATCAGGGTCACCAGTAACGATACCCACAAAGTTACCAACAGCTCTCCTATATGAAGAGAGGGCGATTAAATCAGTTTTTGGTTTTACATCTTCATCATCAAATACCGAACCAGTATTATCCCAACCTTCATCTAACCAGAATGAACTGAAATTATTAGTTTTATTAAGACTCCCAACAGAATACTTCTCACGAAGAGCCATGGGATTGAATTTTTTTGTTTCTGACATTTTTTCTTTATCTCTCATTTCAAACTAAATATACGAAAAATGCGAACACGGGTCAAGAGCTTTTTTCAATATTTTTAATTATTTTTTTATAAACTTTATTTACCGCTTCCATTTGTTTTGTGGAAAGTGACATTCTACCTTTAGCTTGTTTTGAAATATCTTTTAGAAAACTTGTAGTATTACGTTTGTAACCACTTGTCCAACTGGTTTTTTCAACGGCGTCTATTACCAAATTAATTTTTGGTACAACAGATTCTAACCATTTATACCTTTCGGCTTTATATTTTGGATTATCTCGTTCTATTATACCATCTATACAAGCTACCATCTTATCAGTAATCCTACGACCACTAATTAAAGCAAGTAACATATCTGAAGTAAATTGGTCTGAAGACCCAGACTTCTCAATCTGTCTATTTGCGATTTCTTTTAGAGATTTTATTTTATCTCCATATAACTTTGAATTGTGTTCAATCCATTTTTGACGATTAGTCATTCGTTTCATAGTTTAGTATACGAAAAAAGCAGTATACGAGTCAAGAGCTATTTTAGCTTTTTTATGATTTGCTTTCCTCAACTGAAACTTTCCTATATTCGGTAACTAACTTCTTAACTTCACCAATAGCTTTCCGAGCTCTTGTTCCAGCAGATTTGTTTCCCTTATCCGCAAACTTTCTATGATTTTCTTGAAACTCTTCCCATAGGTCGTTAAGGGATTCGTATAATTCTGCACTTGTCATTTTATTCTCCTAATTTAAATCAGTAACTTCTGAATTTTGAAACGTGACAATGAATTTTTTATCTCTACCTTCATCCCACTCTTCATATTCAATAAATATATGATTGTTACACATTCTGTCAATAACATCGTCCAGTTGTTTTTCTGAATTACATATTATTACAGTTTTATCTCCATTTGTTTTTATATACACTTCATTATCAGCGTGATTGTAAATTACATTATCTTTCATCATCATACTGCAGCTAATGACGCTGGCTCATCATGAGACCACCAAGGTAATTGATTATTATTATCAAGTGTAACAATATCTTCTTTAGTATAATTCTTTTCTAAAAAAATATGTCCTTTATTTTTAAATTTAACTTCATATGAACCATTACCTATTGGTAGTTCTTTAAAAAATACTTGATTGGGTAATAAACTATATGTTTCGTATAAAATTTCTTTACCACTACTCTCTACTAATACTTCGTATTCTTGTCCTTCTTTAGTTTTATTTGCAGATATAATAGCTGGTTTGTAATTTTCTTTCTTAAAAAATATATTATTACCAAGTTCAACATCATCATTCCATTGATTATTTAAATTCATTTTTAAATTTGGAAATAAATTTGATTCATAATTAAATGAAGTACTATGTTCTAAAAGAGAAAATTCTACTGGTGGTTTTCTTGCAACAGAATTTTTTTCTGATAAATAATCATAATAATAGCATTCCATTGCAGTACTTAACGTTTCACCATCCGAATCTGATATATTTCTTTCTCTTATATTTTTAAAATAATCTTTTGAATTATCAACCCAACCTAATGTTCTCAATAAAAAATCTGGATTTCCAACAAATATTTCTAATTTACAATTGAATGTATTTGGCCATCTATAATTTCTCTCAACTTCAAAATATGCTTTTTTATTATGTTGTTCTAAAAAATCTTTTATATAGTCGAATTTATGTAGGTCACTATCATCAAAAAGGGAATCCCCTTCAATGTAATAAACTAAATCTTTACCAAGAGATTTAGCTAAACTTAAACCATTTCTATGATTAGTTATATTTGCTATCTGGTGGTCACCTACATTTATTATATAAGCAAAATATAAACCAGTTTGTTTGTACCAATACCAAGTACTAAACTCTTCCCAATCAGTTATCAGATAATTATCAGAATCATAAACAAAATAATCTACCATCTTCTGCAATTCTAAAGATATAGGACAATGTGTAGCTAATATTATTTCTTTATCTGTACATTTCAAAGATTTAACACACTCCATAACTTGTTGTTCTTTTTCTGGTGTGTTGGGATACGCACCTATTAATATTATATCACTCATTGTTTTTGAATCACAATCACATTACAAGCACCTGGAATATCTGGATTTGAACTAAGGAATTTCCAAGGACAATCTATAGCAGTGTCTACCCACGCATAAATATTACTTCCCTTACCTATAACAGGATATGGTAAAGTTATTCTTTCTATAGACTCATCTGCATTATGACAATCCACCCAAGTTGGATTATGAAAATTAGAAAAGTAATTATCATCTATAATAATAATAGAACCTACTAGCATTTTGTCTTCCATGGCTAAAAATTCTCTTAACGTGTGTACAGCACTTGGAAACGGATTATATAAATTTAAATCCCACGAATCCAAAAAAAGTAAGTTTGGAATAAAATCAATTTCATTTAAAAAAGCTATAGAATCACTTGTGGTATGTAACCC
>NZAS01000128.1 GCA_002686195.1 Candidatus Pacearchaeota archaeon
CTGACGTCGACTGACTTTCATTTTATCTCCGGCGCCGGGTTGCTCGGCGGGGACGAGTATTTTCTCTTACTATTCTACGCAGTCTACGTCGAAGGCCTTCATCATGTCGCTCTTTTTCTTCTTCTGCGCGCTTCTCTTCTTCGTGATCGGAGTGGATATCATCTTTTAAATCACGAATGTGCTCAATATCATCTCCAATATTTTTGTGAAGTCGATCAAGCTCAGTATCAATAGCGTCTTCACGAAGCTTACGCTTCTCTTCACGAATAATTCTTTTAAGTTGTCTCTTTGTGATCTTCATTTTATCATTCCTTTATGATTTCATTTTATCCTGCTGTATGCCTATAATAATTGACTACTAAAGACATTCCATCTTGAGAAAGAGTCGTTGTATATGTGCCGCTAAGCGCAGCCATTGGGCCGCCGCGCTCTCTAACGTCTGCATCGCGGTCCTTGAGCAATTTTAGGTCTGCTTCTGGAACTGGCTGGCCATCTGTTCTGCCGTAGATAGTAGTACTTCGAACATCTCCTCTATTACGCCCATATGGGTAACTAGTATTATCAGATATCTGTTCATAGTCTCTGTCTAGTAAATCTTTAACACTTTGAGATAACGATTCAGTCATAACACTCTCTCTGATAATTCTTCTAAGTTGTCTCTTTGTGATTTTCATTTTATCATTCCTTTATGATTTTATTTTATACTGCTGCTAGTTTACAGCGGTTTACCATGTACCTCTAAAGTGTCTTGTGCCCCACTCTGAGGCAATATTAGCTAGATCATACTCGTCAGCATCGGGTGGTAGACTAAGAACGAGGCCTTCTAATTCTTCATCTGCGCCCATGGGAGGATCATCAACCCATAGCGCGTCCATAATAGCATTGGCAACTATGCGCCCATCACCGGTCGCTAGTCCGTCCATGGCTGTATCAATGAACGGCACACCAGTACGAGCGCTCTTATTCTGTGTCATCGCGAGATAAACATAGTCAGGAGTCATCGGCTCCTTAGCTTCATTAATAGTTTCTCTAATAATTCTTCTAAGTTGATTTCTTGAAACTTTCATTTCTTATTCCTTATCCGTAAAAACTACGGTACTGTTCCCGTTCTGCTTGACCTTCGGGCGATGCTTCATATGCTTCTCTTTCAGCTTCTTCGGCTGCTTGAGCTTCTCTCTTAACAGCATCTTCATCCCAATTAGCTACGTATGTGTCATACTGCGCTTCTGGAGAACCAAGCCCCTCTTCCTCCGGAGCAATAAACCACTGTCCCCACTCATCTTCAGGTAACGGCTGATCACCACCGAAAAGAGGCTGCGAAGCTTTGGTTGAAGCTGCATGTCTAGTTCTAAACCCTCCCTCATTGGGGTCTTTACCCATAACCCACCAATTCCATGGCTTATGTCGAGTTTCAAGGCGCTTAACATCAAGGTGTGCATATGGATTTTTACCTTTTCCCTTTTTGCCCTTGCCCTTCTTCTTCTTCTTCTTCTTCTTTTCTAGTAATGCTTGTCTTACAACACTTCGGACTTTATTTTCCGCTAAAACTTTCTGCTTCTCTTCTCTAATAATTCTTCTAAGTTGGCTCTTTGTTACCCGCATGCTAACTACCTTTTTCAAGTTTAGATTTTACTGACTTAAGACGTTCCATAACCCAGGAACCCCCACCGGCAATAGTATTCCATACCCAACCTACTGATCCCACTGTCCAAGATTTACCTACGCCCCAAACGTCGCCAGCAAATTCTACTACTTGGTCCCAGGCTAGATCTAGAATATCTAGCACTAGTTTTAGTGGAGCGCTTAAAGCTCTTAATAGGGGATGACGATCTCTCCGAAGCAGTAACCACGCTAGCGCAATTCCTACTAATAATCCCTCTAGACGCGGAGCATCAACATGAAGATGATGAAGCAATCCGCCACATAAAACAGCTGCAGCAACTAAAAGATCCCATCCAGCGTGAAGTACGCTAGCAACGAAATTCCACACTGTCTGTACTAACTCTAACATAAAATTACTTCCCTTAATCTATTTATTATCAATTTTCTAATCTAACCTTAATTCTAAAATATTTGGATACTGTTGTCTGATTATTTTTCTACCAGAAGGATACATTCCGCTTCCTTTAATATCAGCTTTAATAACTCTACCTCTAGGGTCTAGTGTGACGATCCCCGCCGTCATGCCGTAATCTTCCCAGACGTCAAATCCCATTACAAATATATCTGATTCTGGATCCCAACCGAGGTAAGCCTCTTGTCCCTCGAAGTCTGTTCCAGTCATATCTTCCAGCGCATCTTCAGCATTTGCGACTGTTGCGTCGTCATACATGAGGTCCATCACGTCCTGACCTCTATATAAAACATTAGGCCACGCGTCACCGATCTGCGCCTCAGTTACTCCAGGCTCAGTAATCTCTAATGGAGCCTGGCCTGGGTTGAACATGTCTCGAGGTATACCACCCCCTACCTTGTGTTGCTCAGTGATAGACTCTCTAATAAGTCTTCCAAGCTGTTTCTTCGTAATTCTCATTTAATACATCTCCACAGTGCTAGCGCCCTGGAATGATCCGCGTTCATTGTCTAAAACTACATCAACCTGTTTCTTTCCCGAGCGCGCTTTAATTGTTACCCTAAAGATTGACTGATCGTCGAAAATATCACCCATGTCTCTTAAACGCTGTTCGTCCGGACTAGAGCGAACAGCTGTCACGCGAGCATCATCACTGAATCGGCCGGTAGGGCTGCCACGATACCACCTCAGCCCTTCCTCCTCTGCAATTTTACGCAGCTCTTTCGGAGTCTTAGCCGGCATGCCACCAACCATAACTTGTTCGATTAATCTTCTAAGCTGGCGTTTTGTGATTCTCATTGTTTTTCCTTCCGGTATGGCTGGTGGCATGTCAACTTCAGGCGGCAGCTCGTATTGATCACCAGCCTGTTCCAACCACTCGCCCTTCCCATCCCAAAATCCGTTTGGATCTGCTCCTTCAGGCGGTGGACGATCATGCCAACCCTCGCTGTTTATGAGATCGAGTAGTTCTGAATCGTGCATCCACACACTCTTAGAGTTAGGACTTGGGCCCATTATTACTAGCACGTTGGCTCCCGGAGGAACTTCTTCACCCATATCTGCCATGGCGCCCAAGGTCTCTGGGCTGGCTACGTCATTAATATATCTAACGTCACCGTCGCGCGTGAAGACAACATTGCGCCAAGCAAAGTGATCTTCTATCCAACCTGGTATCGTTGTGGTTTCATTAATAATTCTTTTTAGTCTGTTCTTCTTTTCTGCAAAGATATATTTTTGATAGGAGTCAGGGCTTACATCTTCTAGGTTGAAGACAAAATCATCTCCGTCTTGATCAGTACCCACAAATCCTGGACCAGCTGGCATGCCAGAAATTTGAGAGACGTCTTCTACCTTTTTAGTTATTCGCGTACGCGGGTAGTAGTTCCATTCACCATCGACATCGACAAGATCGCCCACCTGTAGCTCATTCCATATGAGCATTAATTCTCCAGCCCGGGCTGATTCTAGAATGATTTTTTTAAGAGTATTTCTCGTAATCTTCATTCAGTGCTCCCGCTAAACATTAAAGCGATATACATTTCATGAATAACTATATCATTTATGAGCATATATTATTCTATTTCTCATCAACAAATAAACAAAAAGTAAGCGGCTAAAGCACTTTTAAAAAAGTATCTTAACCGCCTACTAGAAACCAGAACAGTCAGGAGACCATCCCTTCAAGTTTTTTTAATCCTTTTTGGACATCACGTGTGCTAATACCCAAACTGCAACTAAACCTACTAATCCTTCACTACCAAGTTGCTTTGTTATATCGACAATAGAGCCGATAACGTCTACTTGAATAAAAGGGACAGTAGCTCCGAAAAGAATTTGAGCGACGACTCCGAAGCCTAATAATGCTAAACCTAATTCGGTTAGACTACGTAATCCGCCAGTAGCTTTTTGTAACCATTCCATGATTTCTCCTTTGGTTGTTTAAAAGTTGGAATTCTTTCTATATTGCTGTTTAATTCATTATAAATTAGAATCCCCATAGATTGGAGACCAATACTGATCATCAAAATCTATAACAACAACTCTATTTTAACTAAAACCCAACGAACTGAACTTGTTTTCAAACTTAATCAAACTAACAACTCAATCAAATTTGATTAGGCCGGGGGATGTGACCTGCAATTACATATTAAGGTACTTTGCTTTTGTACTTGGTTTTAGTTCTGAGAGCGGAAGAGAGTACTTTTAGACACAATCAGTCATTCATTGTTTTGAATTTTGTTACATTTCCACCAGGTGCGTGTGAAAATTTCTGGTTTGCCGTTTATTAAAACAATCCATCCACCATCTGGCTCTACTCTTTCATAATCTAAAAATATGCCAGTAAAGAATACTTTATCATTTGGATCTGAAGAGTGAGGACTATAATTCCAAACTTGCACTAGGTCGCCCTCAGACATTTGTTCTCCCCTATACATAGCGATCTAATTTCCTGCGTTTATTAGATTTTTCTTCCGATTGGTCTAGCAATTCCTGAACTCGACGGTCTCTAAGTTTGCCTCTATTAAATTCGGTTGCTAAATGCAGCCCCACTAGAAATATCAAATATACTATGATGAAGGTAACTGTGGATTCCATTTTAGAGGTCCTTAGAGGGCAACGTCGTACCATCGATGGGGGCTAGATAGGCGCTATACTGCTTGCTTATTTCTCCAGTAGATGTCATCACTATATAAAATTCCATATGATGCTCTTTACGTCTGTGCTTGATATCCAAGATGATACCAAAACTAATCTCATCTTCTTGATCTTTAGAATGCATAGAGCGAAGAAAAGCGTCGTTTGGAACGGAGTGGATTTCTACTAGGTCACCTATTTGCATTTATTTATCCATTACAGAAAATGGGGACGAATCACGAAGATCCGCCCCCACTGCCTGTGTTAAGTCCGATTTGATTAGCTAATGGAGCTATCGTCTTCTAGTACCGGTGCGTATCCACCAAGCTCGCTATTCAGAAATCCCTGAAGGGCGGTTGCTTCCTTGACCGTCATGGTCAATCCAACTGTTGAGGTGCTGTAATAATCAGCATCGCTTGGGTTGGTGGCGATAGTGACGACGTTGCTGCCAGCCTTCTTGGCAGTGGGGTTACGGCTGATGCCGAAGCTAAAACGCTTCGTGGACTTTGACTTAGTATATGACATGCTTTTTTCTCCTGTTATAAGCATAATAACTACAATTTTTGCAGTTGCTATAATAATAAACTAAAATGCTTCAGTGTTCAAGTTCAAAATCACTTCTTTTTCTTTTCTACTAAGTTTTTTAAATCTAGCTTCAGCCTTTGCAGCAGTTGATCTATCTTTAAAATCTATCCAATATATTAGCTCGACTGGACGACGTGATCTTGTGTACTTAGCACCCTTCGAGGTGGTATTGTGTTCATAAAGTCGGCGAGTAATATCGGTAGTAATGCCCGTGTAGAAAGAATTGTCGCTGCACTTAACTACGTACATGAACCATTCACGATTCAAAAATCACCTCTAAGACTTGTTCTGCCATTTCGCCTGGGCCATCTTGACCTATCCAATCTCCAATAGTTTCACCATCACCAGTAGACCAGAAAATTGTAAGAGCTGGTGCTTCAGCTACTACGAGCCCTTTCCAACCTATGGTATAGTCAAACCCAGGTTTAGAAGAATGTTCTTGCGTAAATTTTACTAGATCACCGAGTTTCATCTTCAGCTATTTCCTTTAGCAGCCATTCGGGAACTTCATATCCAGCGTGCTCAATTTCATATCGAAGTCTTCGTCGCCCATATTTTTCTGCTTCACCTATAGTACTATAATAGTAAGATGGGTCTTGAATCACTCCTTCTGTTGGATGAAGTACCTGCAACACTGGAAAATCTTGCTTGCTCCATATGGGATCGCCGGCATCAGGTAGACGTTCATTCAACTGTTTCTTGTACTCTTCCCAGTCGTCCCACATTTCAAGAAGGATGCACGTGCCTCCTGGCATACGAGATTGCCAGATCATATCACCGACTTTCATCGTTTACCAACTCCCAGTCGCGTGGATTGGTATGCCACATTGTGCCGCATGGTAGCATTACCACTATTTCATTTAACTCTATTTCACTTTCAATAAATAAATTCCGACGAAGGGGATTAATGTCTACAATTATTCCATTTCTATGAGAATTCCTTCCAAGCCTCATTACGTCCGGACGTTGTCTTACCAAGTCACCTACTTTCACTGATCACCTCATATTCGTAACAAGAATCCAGCGGCCACGTTTCGATACCTCTACTTGTTAAAACTGTTGCGACCTCTCGTTTGTTGTGACGTTTACCGATTCTAACTAGCAAACCTATTTGGCCCAGCCAACCAGTAGAGAAACCGTCATCCGAGACAACTTTAATCATATCACCGACTTTCACTTAACACCTTTAAATCATCTTGGTACACTTTGCAAATATATCCGTTGTCCCACAATATTTCAACTAATGGCGGTATTTCTACATTTTTTATAACAGCAATAACAATGCCAACGCCAGCATCTATGTCTGTTATATCGCAAACTAGATCACCGACTTTCATAATCTTTTCTACCAGATTTTTCTACGTTTCTTGCTACTATACGAATATTTTTGCCCTCATAAAAAACAGTGGCCATTTTTTCCCATGACTCATATTCTACGAGTAGACCAATAAGCCATGGCCTCTGGCTTTCTTCAAGGCCTGCGCCTCCAAGCCAGTGCGGAGCACGGAATCTAACCAAATCACCGGGCTTCACTTATTACCTCAATTTGATCTAGATATTCTTCTTCACATGGAAATTGTTCATTCCAAAAAACCATAGCATAACGGCAATCATCATCTGTACCAGTAGTGGAGCGGTCTATTTTAAAATCCGTAATAATCCCAATCCAGTCTTGCTCAACTAGAGGTGTCTTCTGCCATGACGGTGGTTTAACTCTTACCAAATCACCGACTTTCATTAATCACCTTCAACGCTTTTTTGCGATATCTACCAATCGTAGTTTCCCCAGCTTCTATCCCGAGAACCCACTTTGTATCTTCGGCTATGTCCACAATTAGCACGGTCCGACTCAGGTACTTCACCAAATCACCCACTTTCATTTACTACCTCCAGCCAAGCTTTGGGCTCCCAATCAACTCCATCTCCATCTGACCACAGGATTCCTACACGCGGATGTTGTTGCCTTTCTCCGTTGGGGCCGACAAATGGCAGTTCAATTACAATACCTGTAGATGGCTTTTCACCATGGCGAAGGGTTTGCCCGGGCATCATTACCAAGTCACCGACTTTCATTTTCATCGTCCTTAAGTATGCCGACCTTGTATCCGTCGCTAAAGGCTTGGATGACTTGGACTAGTTCCAAAATCTGTCCGCATGCATCGATTCCAATCTTCTGAAGTTTTGTAAGAGCCATGAGCTGCATCTCTTCAAGATCAATTTCAACATCCCCATCTCCGAAATCTACTATCACTCTCTTCACACGAGGGCCACAGCACACCGTCGCAGCATGTCCCAAGTTAGGATAGTTTGAAATGCCATGATCATGCATCAAGCGCTCGATAGATTCCTTTGCTTCTCTAAGACCAACCTTCGCATCATCTGTTCCAGCAGCTCTACGAAGCTTCTTAATTGCAGAAATCTTCTTAGCTCCATGGGGATCCTTGATATCGTTAATGATCTCTTGATAGATTTTAGGATCTACGATGAATGCATTTCTCATCAGTACTTGCTCCACTTTTTAATTTTTCCAGTCTCGTAGTTTACCAAATAACTGTAGGCAGCGCCGTAATGATCTTCTTTCCAGTTGGATTCATTAATTATGTACTCTTCGTTGTCATCAAGAAATTCTGTTTCTCTAGGCAATTCACGCTCTATCCCTGGCTGCCATGGAGGGCAATGAAAACTGTGCATCCCACCGGAAGCCTGGGCTTGAGTAATAAGAAGCGCCAAATCTGTAGTGGTCTTTTCGTTTAGAAAAATTTCGATGCGATCTGCTAGGGTGCCCCCATCATAGTGGACATAGCATCCACAGATTGTACCATCTGTAAGCTGAACTCCGATTGCTGCATGAGTGCTCATGATATTTCTCCAATTACCTCAATATGTACCGCGTAACGCCGCATTATCTTGCCCTCAGAAGATAGAAAATGAATAACCCTTATTGGCTTTTCGTCGATCTGCTCTTGTGTATAAGGTCCCAAAGTGCGTGTCTCTGTCTTAAAGACAATGCCATATACATACGGAGGTTGGATACTTCTTGTCTCAGTATCCCACCCGTTTCGAATGTAATCACCAGCTTCTGCGAAGTATCCCTCTCTAATGACTTTCACATTATCTCCACAGAGTTACGAGCGTTCCAAACTCTCGGTCGAACGTATAAAGCAGCCCCTCATAATCCGTCAGCATCATTTCTTCGAGGATGCATTCTCTCCTGAAATCATCGTGTCCCAGCTTCTTAGAGAGACGGTCCGCAAGATTTAAAAGATAATATGCATTTCCTTTCGGCCCTGACAGATCAATTTCAATAGGGGTCGGACCAGGCGGACGCTGTGATTTTGATTTAATCGCCATTACTTACCTCACTGATCACCGCAATATCAGCACTATTCATATATTCAATCTCGCCGTGCATCCACACAACTGTATATACATCGCCGCTTATAGCGTCGACGTCAATAATGATACCGATCTCATGCCGACACCTGGGATATAAATTTCTCACCAAATCACCGACTTTCACTGATTACCTCCAGGCTCCAGTCCGGCGTTTCAAAAATCTCTCCAAGGCACACAACAGTCATAAAGTCTACTTCCCTCACTGCCGTGACTGTCTTAATAGAGAGAATAATCGCCAGAGCGTTTGCCCATTTCCCTCCAGTAAACCTGGGGGACATGCGTACAACATCACCTACTTTCATTTATTACCTCTAGTTCGTTTTCATAAGCTGTATCAAAGTCGCCATCTTCGTACAAGATAGTGTATTCGTATTCTACTTTCCTGCCTCCGAACGCGACGATGTGTGTTTCCCACACTTTAGATTCTACGATTATCCCTCGTTGACCGAGAGAGGCATCAAAGACTAGATCTCCAACAGTCATTAGCTGATGACCTCAAACCCATATTGGTGCTGCTTAATACGCTGCTTTATTCCGCTATCCATCCATACGATGTCGACAGCGCTGCCGTAAACTCCAGCATATTCGCCCATGCCGTGGGCTTCCATTTCATAGTCTTGCGCTTCCATGAAGCGGTATGTATATGGACCGCGGACTACAGTAGCCGTGCGGCCAGATACCTTGTGGCGAATAAGTTTACCTTGATGCAATTGCTACTCCTTTCTTATAGTACTATTATACCACATCAGAGGGCAATTTTTACAGAATCTATGTTTAATTTGCGGCTAATTCTAAAAAGATGTCTCAATCGAAGTGTGAAAACCCTCGATATCCCAAACCAGATCCGCAGCCAACAATGCCTCGTCCATCGATGCATATGTCAGGGCCTTAGGATTATCCCACCCCTCGCAGGTCAGAACCTGGCCCGGGGGCCAACAGCGCTTATAGTCCGGATCAATTTCTGAGACAAACTCAGATGTACCTCCGATACGAATCTTAAACGGGCCTTTTCCTCTATCATCTTCATAAAATGTTACTCCAGTGTGTAGACTAGTCATTATTTACTCCTTATTTGTTGCGGCTCTATCTTGAACCAGTTGCTTGGATCTACAGCCAGAACTCTATTATCAAATAGAACATACCTGTTAGACCATTCTATATTTCCGCCGGCTTCTTTTCTAGTTCCAATATAGACTGCCGTTTTGATATCACTTCCGCCTTTATTGTATTTTGGCTGCGCGCCGAGGACTGTATTGTTGAATTTTATGCAGAACTTAGAGTACCTACCCGGCCGCAAAAGCATTCCCTTTTTCAACTCAGCTACTTTCATTGTTCCTCCGCTGGGCGTAGATATGATTCATGCTCTTGAGTGATTTTTCCATCTCTCCAATAAATCTCTGCAACTAGTCTACCCTTGTCGATACGTCTTTCAACACGCAGCACCAAACCTGGATTAGCATATCGATTTGCAGCATGGTTAAATACCCACGCTTTCGTATGAAACTCTACTAGATCACCGACTTTCATCCACACCCCGACTTGTCTCGCCAGTATTCAAAAGACTCTCTAAGAGTGTCGATAAAATCTGAGTCCGACAAAAATGTAGCTGTTCCTCCAGAAGAACCAAAATGATTATGCATCAAAACTGTTGGATTAATAGGAGTGTCTCCAAGCGTTGGAGAAGCGTTTATAGAAATAATTTCCCAGTGGCTCGTTAGTGGAGGAAGTTCGGCTTCTCCGCCGAGCAGCTCGCTAGCGTATAGAACAATGTCTACAGCTTGAGCTGGAGTCTTTCTTCTGCTTGAAGTAGTAACAAATTTACGCGGTTGTTCTCCCTTTCTTCGAGGCTCAAATCCGCCAACTAGTTTATCGCCCTCGTTTAGCATAACTACTGAAGAATAGAATCTGTCGGGTGGTACCCTAATTAGCAGAACTCCTTCACGATATCCTGGAGAAGAAGCTTCCCAATTTTGAACCACTAAATCTTGTAGCTCTTCCCACGTTCCCTCGTAGTGAGAAAATCTACTGTCTGATGTCTGTCTTTTAACAAATTTATTTACGCATACTAGCATTTTAAATTACCTCCAAATCATTGATTTTCACTTATTACCTCGCAATACTGCATAATCCAATCTTCTATTAACCCTTGCTCAGTTATAACTTTAACTTTCTGAAATTCTTTAGGGTGGCTAGCAGTAGGAAATTCTAAAACTGTTCCAATCGTGTTTGGATGTTTTGCGTGTCCTTTCATGCCCCACTTATATAACACCACATCACCGACTTTCACTGATCACCTCACACTCGGCTGAACTCAGCTCCCATTCTCCGCAATCAAACTCTGCGACCCAGCAGAACGGTATATTGCTATCATCCATCCTTGTCACCAGTCCTATGCGGTTACTCTTGTTATAGCAGAAAAAACACCCGCAGTCCGAAATGTCGCGGCATTTTTTAATTTTTATCAGATCACCGACTTTCATCGTCATCACTCTTAGGAGAGTTTCTATAAGAAGCTTCTGCAATTACACCGACCATAATGCCGACTGCAAAAGAAGAGAGCATGCATGCAATTAGATAGTTCATTTATTAATCTCCGCTATTTTCATTGAGTACTACCAAATCATCGGTATGATGTTCTTCTATCTGTCCATCATCCCAAAGTACGTCTACCATCCTGCCGATACGTGTAGGGCGCATCGGAGACTGATCCCGAACGATAACTCCCATACCCTCAACGGTATCTTGTGGTTTTCCTGACATGATCGATTTCACCGATATCTGTACTAAATCACCGACTTTCACTGATCACCTCAAGTGTATATGTCCACTGCATTTTTTCTTGAAGGATTGGAGCGCTCCACATCACGACTGCACCTTGCCTTGAGCCGACCCGGGGTGGTTCCTTTCCCCTCAGTTCAAGAATAACTCCGATCCATGGGCCTGGGTGCTCCTCGGTCCACGGATGTGGAATCCCAGGGTGTGGCCGCACCAAATCGCCAACCTTCATCCTTCTTCCTTTTTAAAGTACATAAACGCCTTTTCTCCATTCCAGTCTTCATATTCTAGCTTTTCATCATAACCGTCTGAATATTTTACTAGTCTATAAGGACCATCTTCAATAATCGGATGCTGTCGTTTAAGATGTTTAATCCCTCCAGTAGATCTATCTCTTACCATTGTCTTAGTAATTTTTGTGTACGTACTATCTTCTTCTTTTCGGAATGTGATAATATGTTCTTCTTTTTTGCTGATGCCTTTTATTCCAGCTTTTCCATTAGCGCTCATTTATCACCTTCATGTCTAGTTCAAAACAGGGTTCTATTCTACCATCGTCCCATGCCACCATCCAGCGATTAGCTTTCCACGGCGGTAAAGATTTATTTCCACGAACTTCTTTTTCCAGAACTACTCCTCGCCGTAGCACTTGTTGATTTTTTTGTACGAGATCACCGACTTTCATAAATTCTCTCCAACACTGTCTGGACAAGTGTGTGTTCATATCCAATGTGCGTAAACAAAACTCTAAATCTGGGTGTATCTCTGTAGCAATTGTCTTCTTTTACTATGATACCTAGCTGATTTTCGATGATATGCTTCATCGGCAAGAGACGGTCCTTCGCGAGATCATATCCTCCAGACCTGGGCTGAAATTTGCATCTTACCAAATCACCGACTTTCATTATCACTCACCACATCTATGTCCAGTGGACATGTCCATTCTATTTTCATACCAGACCACATAACCTGAAGAGTAGCTTGATCAGGAAGGCCTGATACTTTCTTAAGTATGATGCCCACCGCGCTAGCAGGTCCTGCCAATTTATATCTTACTAGGTCACCGATTTTCATACTACCGCCATCACATCGCTAGCTCTTTCTAGCACATCCATATCTTCGTTATCAGGCCACATGACCCGTACCCATGTGCCGAGATTTGTTTCCTTTATCTCTACTGCTATGCCCAGCGGAGAGTAACCTCTCTTCATCTTGACAAGATCGCCTACTTCGATGCCTTGCTTCATGACCCTACATGCATCGTGTGCATCATGATTCACTTACCACCTCCAAATCCGTGGATTCGCAATATTCCCATCCACCCTCATCGTTCCAGAGAACCAGCACGCGGTCACGAATACCATCAGCCGTTTCTCCAATGAAATCAACCATGTTTGATCGAATGCAGTGTCCACGCTCTACGTGCGAAATCTTATAGGCGGTGTTAGACCCATAGTGCTGAGCATCTACTCGCATGACAAATCCCATCCTGTTATCGTCCCCAAACATCTTGCGAGCGCATCTTACCATTACCAGATCACCGACTTTCATTAATCACCTCGAAGACGTCAGCCCGAATAGTAGCAACTCTACCGCTAGACCATAGTATGTCTACTTGTAGTAGTTGGCCTTTATGATTTGTCCACGTGTTCAGCACAATCGCTGTCGGTACAGTTTCACCGACATTTTTCAGATCCTGCCGAAACCTAACCATATCACCGACTTTCACTGATTACCTCGCACATTACGCATGCTACCCACTGAGGCTTACCGTCCTGCCAGAGGACAAGCACCTGACCGCTAGTGATCCCATCGTCCCTAACGTCTAGGACCAACCCGGTTTCGTTGATGTATTTAATCATATCACCGATCTTCATTTACCACCTCCAAGTCATCCCATGCATGGCTGCTAGCAAATCCGCGAGCCGTGCAGAAAACTCGTGCTGTATGAGCTGCGTTGAAGATGCTGGTCACCAAGGAAACCGGTCCCACTCTCTGGCCGTACGAACCAACCAGGTAAACCATGTCTCCCACGATCGGTTGCGTCCACTTTCTTTCCTTGTGCCACGTGCGCTGATGTCGATTACGCATTGAATGTCTCCACGTCTCTAGCTCGTATATGCTTCTCTTCACCGTTTAGTAGAACTATTGCGTACCATTCGCCCATACGATCTTCATCGTCGGGCTCCATGTAGTAATCGTCTAGAAACATGCCGACTTGAAAGGGCTTGTCCCATTCTTTGCTTTGCTTTTTTAGACCACGACGCTCATACCACATTATGGACGAGAATATCTTAACTAGGTCTCCGGATTCGGGACGTTGAACTGGCATTAAATCCTCTAGAGAGAAATCGACTTAAGTTCGGGGCAAAGCTCTCCGAGAGTGACGCTACCCTCTGCGCGGTCGACGACATAGTCGTCTTCGAGCTCCTCTTCTGAGGAGCTTTCGCACATTTCTTCGATAGCCGCCTCGAGCTCCTCGAGCGTCATCTCCCCGTAGGGGTGGGACGGCCGGCCGTAGTACGTCTCCTTGTAGACGTCGCTATAAGTACCACATGCATACATGTGCTCGAGCTCATAAACGTTCTGGAACCGGGCCACAAAGTCGGCGTCTTCGGGCATCGTGGTCCAGAAGGACCAGCCTTCAGCAACCGCCTGCGCGTTCCGCGCGGCGTTTTTCGCGGCAATATACCCCGCGACATCGGTGTTTTCGAGGAGGGTAAGTTCGCGTGAAGTGAGGGTCATTTAGATCTCCGTTGGAGCGAGTAGGTTATTGCCGTCCTTACATTATTATTATACCACATCAGGGATGTTTTTTTACAGATTCAACAAAGTTTTTTTTATACAAAATAAGGACAGAGGTGGGAGCGTGTCTTTCAACATGCCCCACCTTGTCCGCGACCGTCTATAAGTCAGGATTCTATAATCTCTATATCCCTAACCCACCACTCACGGAATACTCCATCCTCGAGCATCACCTCTGCCACCAAGAGCTCCGTTCCGTCGCAGATATAGACCTTAGTAACAAGTGCACAGTGGACCTCATGAACCCGAGACCTGACGAGATCGCCGGGACAGACATCTGCGATTGCATCCACCTCTCGCATTAACTGATTCATGTTGAGGTCGGCCTCCCAAAATATTCAACGGGTAAGGTAACACATTCATCACCAAACTGGACGGTGTACACAGGAGTAAAAAATGAAAGATCTGCACCTTGCATCTCTCCAAGTCCATAATCGATAATCACGCCACACATGAAGGTATCAACCACTTCCGCATTCCATTGCTCGCTGCCCTTACAGGTTAGCCTATACCCCTCGTATTGATTTCTCTTAAGACATACTAGGTCACCTACATTAAACTCCAAGCCAACCTCTCATGTGATTCTCGTTAAGGTGTGTTTTCTAATTCTCATTGGAGCCTACGGCCAGAATCGAACTGGCGACCTCACCCCTACCAAGGGTGTGCTCTTCCGACTGAGCTACATAGGCAATATTGCGTATATGGATGTACACGCGTGGCTACACGGTTGAGGCTTGTCATGATATCACCATTAGGGCTTCACGCCTCTCGATAGAGATACCATAGTCTGGCCAGTGCACCGTTATCCATCCCAGCCGTTTAGGGCCCCAGATCTTCGTGACAATGCCTGGCTCTGAGTAGCCTCTGATCGTCTTTACTAGATCCCCTACCTTCACGGCATCTCCTTTGTCAGGTTCATCTCGTTGATATGTACCACTCCCACCTCTGGATGAAGCAGCGTGATGGCATGGTACCCAGGCGGATTATCGCTCCGGATTGACAGTACAAGCAGTGCCGTCTGTTCCTCGATTGATCGTTTAACCCAGAGGCTCCTCGACTCTCGAGCGAACCTCTCTCGGATTCTCACCAGGTCACCGATTTCCATTGATTACTTCTAAACCTTTCCAGTTAAAAGAGATTATCTCTCCGTTTACTAACACATCTACGAAAGATGCATTCACGCCGTGACGAAGCTCGGTCATTACGATGCCTATTTCCCCGCCCAAGATAGTGGAGCCATTAGGCTTACAGCGAACAATGTCACCGATATTCACGTATCTCTCCTTACAATACTATTATACCACACTGCGGCTCTTTTTTTACAGAGCGACAGCGTTTATTTTTCAGTGAGGGCCGCGCGCGCACTCGGAGACTCGGGAAAAATTTTTCAGTTTGTAGGCCTTTTTGGTTTGAAAAAGCTCAGAGAAAAAAAATACATGTACTAAGGCAACCACCCCCGACAGAAGGCCCGACAGAGCCGTACGGGGGCCTCGAAGGGGGCCATCTGGGTCAAAAAAAGGGGCGCTCAAGGGGGCCCCAGATAGGCCATTTTTAGGCCCCCTAATGAGGCCCCCTCTCAGGCCCCATAGTGAATAGTAGTACCGCACAGTGTATCACTATTCAGATTCCGTAACCGTTATACACTAGCACTACCGCCGATCGGCAGCATTGTTCCAGTGATACGCCTTACTGACTACGGCTTTCACCGACCTGTGGACCAGGCGACCTACTGTTCTGACAATGCGATCGAACGGGAAGTCTGTCTTGATGTCTGATTCTGATGGGCGGTCTCTCTGACACATGTCTCTGTCTCCTTACTAGCTAACTAAGCAATTTCTATTTTATGCCGCGCCGGAAAAGGCTCGGTCAGTGTCTACCCAGCCCATGCCCTCTAGCGTCAGCTTCCAGCCGATTCGGCCATCACTACGGCGAAACTTCGTCCAATAGCGATCGGCAGGCGGATTCGGCCAGGAGCTGCTGTATCTGGTTCTCGAGAAGTACGAGGTGTACTGGCCTCGCATCTGTCTACCACCTTCCCAGAAGATACCACGCTCTTCGCACAATGCCTTGCGACACTCGCTACTTGTAACACCAGGGTTCTCGAACAGGTAGGTAGCTAGGAAACGAATGTTGTCTCCCCGCTTAGGATTCGGTTTAGTACGTCTCATATCGGTACGACACCTACTGGCTGGACGTAAGGGAAATTGATATCCCATCACGTTATATTTCATTAGGCAGCTTGCTTCTTGCTGCGGTCCTTCATTACGATGACCGTCTCGCTGCCGCACTTGAAGTCCTGGTCTCCCTGAGGAGTAATAACCCAGGCTCGGCGGATTCGGCTCGGCTTAGGCTGCGGAGCATATCCGTCCGTGAGGATGATGGCTCCATCGAACTTACTCTTGTTCTTGTTAACGTGAGTAGTAGGAGCGTCGAAGCAGGTTCCGCCGCAGCGAGTGCGATGGGTTTCCGGAGTACGACCTCCTCGCCAGGTAGTCTCACTGTCCTCGTCAACGTCAGTATCGAAGTGGTAGGTGATGAACTCAGTCTTCTTCGCCAGGTCGCGAAGACAGCCGAAGAGGAGGTTTAGCTCCGTTTCGCTGACCGAACCGCTCTGGTCGATGTAGACTGCGATGGAGGCGGTGTATCCGCGCTTGAATCCGCTGTGGACTCCGGGGTACTTCTTGTTCAACCGCATCCGGGAGGTCGACCGGTTGGCCCGGCGACTCATTCCAACGAACTGCTTAATCAGAGTTTCCCAGGGGATCTCAGTGGAGACCAACTCTCGAATCTTCTGCCGTGCCTCTGCGCCGACCGTACCCCATGATCCCTTGGCGTCGCATTCTGATGCAGCGTTCTTAACTGCTTCCTTGATCTTACCAGCGACCATGGCTCTCTCATCGTCCGTGAGTTCGCCCCAGCCATCGTGGTCGTCGAATCCAGGGAGGTCGCTAGGTTCTCCACCTTCGCCACCAGGACCACCAGGCTGTCCGCGCTTCCCTTCCTCTTCCAGGATGTCCTTGACTTCTTGGTTCTGCATGAACAGTCCGAAGTACTCTTCGGAGCACAGTCCAAGTGGAAGAGACTCGATGAAGTCACTCATTGTCTGATACTTAGCGACGCGCTCAACACCCATCTTCTCAATCTGCTCTGCAGTGAGAGGAGTGAAGGCCTCACCAGGAATGATTCCGCAGTCTGGAAGGAGATCGCGCTCGATCAGGCTGTTGATAGCACAGTCAGTGGAATAGTTCCAGACGATGTGCGGTTCGTGCTTGCGAGTTGTGGTGTGTCCAAAGACCAGGTGGAGACACTCGTGAATGTTCAACCCCTTAATCTTCTTTTCACCGCCGTCCAGGAGGAGGCTCGTGAGGAAGCGGGGATTCCAGTACATCTTAACGTCGCCGTCCTTGGCGAGGACGCCGGCCGTAGGAATCTCATCCGTCCGAATCTTAGTGATACCGCGTAGCACCTTGCTGTAGAATGGCTCATCCCACATCAGCTTGACAAGGTGTGGCTCCAGGTCGAAGCGATCAACCTCAGCTTGAGGGATCTCATCGCGGGCGATCGTTGCCGTTCCGATGTCGGTACCTGTAGTATCTTTAGGTTTGGCCATGTTTTATTTCCTTTCCTTATAGTACTATTATACCATACTGAGCGTGCTTTTTTACAGAATTCACAATTAATTATAAGGGATTACCTTTGACACCTAGCCTTTCGGCTCCAGACGGCCATGTTAATGGCGCGAACAGTGTGTCTTAGGAACTCCTTACTTCAGGCTGCGAGAGGTCTGCACCATCTGCACAACTTCCGAACCCATCAGCTTGTGGAGCTTCTGGATGTTGGGGAGGTTGTTAGAGGCCGAACAGCTGTTCCACAGCTGCACCATCAGCTCTCCGCCGAGTGCCTTACCGAAGGCCGCAACCCTCTTGGCCTGGGCCATGGTCCACTTCTCATCCTTGCAGTGCGTGGCCAGCTTATCGATGACCGTGTTAGCAGTGGAAGCTTCCGAACCCTTTACATCTTCAGCGGTAACTCGTCCTTCCAGGACGTCTTCAGCCGTGATGACCAGTTCGTATTCCTCGACGAACTTAGTGAAGGAGATTGCAGCCTCGTTCCCGACCATGCCGAGAGCGATGGAGTAGACCAACTCCGGCCGAGTCTGACCAGCCCACTCAGTAGGAGCCAATCCAGCGTAACGGAGAGTCTCATCCAACCGGTGCCAGGAGGCAGGGTTAGGAAGAACCGACCCCGGCTCAGCAGAGGTAGGATCAACTCTCCAGTGCTCAGGAGTCTGGCGAATGAAGTCGACCAAGGTCGCGTCCAGGCCAGCATCGCTTGCCCATTCAACCCAGTCAGCGCAGGTAGGACTAACATCGGCGACGTAGAATCGACGCAGCAGTGCGGGATCCATGTCGTTGACGTCGTACTCAGCACCGTGGTTAACGGCAGCGATCACCCTCGTTTCGGGGTGCAACCGGATGGGGTTACCTTCCGCGTCGTTACCGAGTTCACGGTCCAGGACGATCTGGAAGAATCCCTGCATCACGCCAGGCATCGATCGATTCAACTCATCGAGCATCAGGACGACCGGCTCCTTAGTGGCTCGGATGAACCAGGAGGGGAGGACCATGGTGGAGACCCCAGAGGTCTTCATGGCTTCCAGGTCAGGGTAACCGATGACATCACCCTCTTGCATCGTCGAACCGCGTACGTCGATGAATGGGATCGCCAACTCTTCCGAGATGCCTCGCGCTACCATTGATTTACCGATACCGGTTGGTCCGCGCATGAGGATTGCGATGTGAGGAGGAAGCTTTACAGCTACTTGCTTGAATGTTTTGATGTCCATGATAGTCCTGGTTGAGTAGGGTTTGAGGGGTTGTTGTTAATTGCCTTTCCTTATAGTACTATTATACCATACGGGGAGGCTTTTTTTACAGAATTGTTTTTTTATTTTAATTATTTTTGTCCTTTCCGCGTAATAACTTCACTGGCGAAATCGCCCTTCCACATAGCAACGATATGACCGGTTAGCTTCTCTGCTTGATTCCATGCCTTCTCTCTATCCGGTGAACCGTACATCTTAGCAGCCTCGTGATGACCCTTGTCATAATTAAATAGTAGTACTGTCCAGACTGACATCATAACTCCAAAAAAATGTGAGAGGGGAGAGGCTCAACCATACGCCAAGAATATAACCTCTCCCCTCTCATGATCTTGGCGTTGGACAAAATGTAATTTGTAATTAGGTTATTACAAACCGTGTACGGAGACTCGAGCTACCTCCTCGAAACCACGATCATTCATGGCTAGGAAGAATGTAACTCCACAACCGCCGAACCGGTTCTTAAAAGCTTCCAGGGTACGACAACCTTCGAGGTCCTTATCCTTACGCTCAACATCGAGGTGCAGCATCGCATCAACCATGTGCTTGAGCTTGTTGGTACCGGCCATTTGACCGCCCTTGGTGACCTGACCGATGACGCATGCCATCGTGTAGTTTGCCTTGGTCCAATCAGTAATCTGCTGCAGGACTCGCTCTGGAGTGCGGGAGTTGATGTAGTTGTACATTCCATCTTCCATACACTGCAGTGAATCCACAATCAGCACAAAAGGCTTGTTCTTGCGGCCGCGCTTGTTACGAATAGCATCGCACTTCTTGAGGAGGGTGGGAGTATCAGTCTCCTGACCCACCAGGAATCCGTTTGTCAGACCCAGTCGTTCTACCACCATCTTGACCTGGTGAAGGCTCTCTTCCGCTGTGTTGAACACAACGGTAGCACCTTGCTTTGCCAGAGAGTCTGCCATAATCAGCATCATGGTTGTCTTTCCAGCACCAGGAGTACCAGTGAATAGGGTAACCATAGAAGGCGTGAAACCTTGACCACCGAGAGTAACGTCAATATACTCTAGGCCTGTTGAACACTTGTTGCGCAGCTCCTTTGGAACTTTGACCTTGAGAATATTTGTGCCGAAATCGATCTCGTCACGTTGCACGTTAAGTTTCATGTCCTTTCCTTGGTTGAATTATAAAGGCTTTTAATGAAGTTTTTAAGAACTAATCGCATCGACCATTGCAGCGACCTGCAAGGCGGAGAAGGTAGAGATTACTCCCATCTTCGATTCCAATCCTTCGATCTGCTCTTTAATCTGTGCGATCCTCTTGAGTTTCTCTTCAATCGCTTCCTGGATTGCATCTGCACTCCGAGCGTTCAGTTGGGTGATTGTGCTCACATCCCTCAGACTCTGGAGGTTGGTCCAACGCGGTTCAGCGTTTTCGTAAGCGAAACCGCACATCGTCTTTGCTACAATCTCTGCATCTCGCTTGTTCTGTCCGTATGCGTAAACACAGCCGGCCGAGCCAGTATCGAAGGCTACCTTGTAGACTCCGGCCACTTCGCCTGAACGCCAGAGCCTCGAGGCTGGGACTGCAATTCGGCGCGCCAGGCGTCGTGCGCGGCTGGTAACAGCCTTTCTAGAAATTTCAGG
Organism: Candidatus Pacearchaeota archaeon; assembly: GCA_002686195.1. The sequence goes on from NZAS01000128.1 coordinate 20,756, forward strand.
GTAGATGTCGCGAACAATCCGCTTCCAGTCCCACTCATCATCTGCCAGGGCAGAAGAGCATGTGTTAATCTCAGGATGCGCCGCAATCTCCATTAGCATGTGGAGCGAGTAACCGAAGAGTGTTGACGGGTTGGTCGCATCGATGTCCTCGGAAAGGCACGTAAGATTACGGTAATTACCGGTGCAGGTGTCGTAAGTGTAGCGCGTCGTGTAATCAGCCTTTGTCAACTTTCCAGTCGGACCCTTGGGATACTTTTGGACGAGATCCTTGATGATAGTGATACACTCGGCTTTTGTTGGCTGCATATTAGTTGTCCTGGTTGAGATTGCCTTGCCTTCCTTATAGTACTATTATACCACATGTAGCCCTCTTTTTTACAGAAACTAAAAGTTTATTTTATTTTTTATCTTCTTTTTCTAACAGCTTTTCGTACCGCTCTTCTTCATCGGCTGAAATCGCAGCCTCGTCAATGCAGTATCCACAGACCACTCCCTCGTCAGGAAGCACTTCCCACCCGATATACTCCATAAATTGGAGGTGGCATCGATCACATTTTTTTACGGTCATTATCTGATCAATCACCAGTCAATTGGATCGTTTCCTATTGGCCACTTGGCTTCTTTTTCTGCATCGGCATGCTGCAGTGTTGCGACCAGCTCGTTCAATCGGCCTTTTGTACGGAGCTCATGATGTGTCTTAATGATCATGGCCTCTTCCCGGGAAATCTCGTCCCACAATACTCGGACTTTCTTGTAATTCTTTTGGTCCAGCGCCTCGATGAGGCGATCAACTTCTTTCACTTTTAATTTTCTCCGAGCACGTGACAACTAAATCGCACGGGCAAGAGGGCAAGAACAGGCGCGGTGCCGGAGCAAATCGAAGGCCGAAGCTCCGACCCGCGCTTGGAAACTTCATCCATGCGCATTCTCCTCTACCGTAAGTTCCTCCCTCCTGAACCTATCGATTAAATCCCTTAGCCGGAGTCGACGCACTTTAAGCTCTCGTAGCTTCTGGCGTTCCGTTGGAGTCTGGTGTGGGAGCACGGACAACCGGTCGACCTCATCATCTAAGACCTGATGCCGCTCTCTCAAATTTTCTAGACGCGTATTTCTGACTTCTCTCCTCCCCAGTTCCTCAGCCATGTGGCCCTCCTCATCCATAGTTAAATCATATCTCTTTCTTGCTGGTTGTTTAGCTTTTTTCATGATAAACCCTCAACTTTCTGCGATTACAAAATGCATGAGTGTAAGGCCGGCATGGGAGATCGATAGCAGGTAGAGGGCCGGATCCCACGGGATTTCTTCGGTTAGCATGACTACGAATATTGACGTGGAGATCGCCATGCCCGTCATAAATGTTAATACTCTAATCAGCCTTCTCAATTTTTGTAACATATGAAACATGTAACATTAATTTGTTTATTTGTATACAATTTGTTTTTGCGTTACCAATTACCCTTGTGTAACATAGTGATACATTTATATGTTACATGATACAATTAATATAGTGATACATTAATCTGTTACACATTACCTACGCGTACCTGGCCTAAGATACAGCTACCAGATTTCGGCCACCTGCTTTCCCTCTAGAACCGTGAATTGCAGGCCTATCACTCCGATGCCACGATTAGCATGCCTCTCTACACCGGCAGCCTGTGGCCATTTGACCACTGGTCACGATCACGCATGTACACTGGTACGCCTATCTCATCCTGGGCCTGAGTCGGGTAGTTCCGTCCTTTAGAAACAGGTCTACTCGGCCGTCTTCACGCCTGACTGCGAGTCCACTCCAATTGCAGAATCTAGTCTTGCCTGGCCTCCAATCTGCACGTGATGTGGTCAGATTGTTGGCGCACTTGGTCGTGCCTGTGGATCCTGGGCGTCCGTTTGACAGGGACCAGATTACAGGGGCCGAGCATTCTGGACAGTGGTAGGCGTATTGGAGTGTATCACGCATATAGTAGTATCTATACACTTGCACCTTGTAGGTGTGTTGCGGGTGGTGACGCATGCTGTCCTTTACTCCTTAGTAGTTTCTGTTTAATGCCGCCATTTGTTTGCTGGATTAATTCCATATAACGCGTCGAAACCTATGTGATCAGAAAATTCTGGCTCTAACGGGTAATATCCGAACGCTCGCTTCTCCACGTCCTTGTTTAGCCTCCAGTTCGCAGGATACCTGCCAAGCGAAGTCGGATGTGGCAGGATGTCTATCATATCATCGAATTTTTTCCAGTGATTTGGAATGAATTCATGAAGTATGGCATGTTTGGCTGCCATCTTTGGAAAAAACTGCGCATCCTCGTCTGGGACGGTGCAGAGTCCGTGTGCTCCACCTATCTCTACCATGAGTGCCTGTCTGTCCTTTTGGCACCAGAGCGCATTTGTTAGTCCGGCACCGTGACATCCTATAATGACCTGGGCATGCCTGGAGTATCTAACCTGCTCTAAAAACGACATTTTTTCGAACTCTACCACGCCTAGCATGTCGCCGTATAGATTCTTTAACTTGTCTTCTAGAAGATCAATGTGGCTAAGAGAGCGTTTTTCTCCGCCATTTGGCCTGGGTAGTTCGTTGTCTTGCACTCTTTTAATTAAGATTATTGGTTTTTGAGTGTCTTCGCTTGTTTTCGGATTGCTTAGCACGTAATCATAGAGCTGTTTAAACGTCTCCATGTTTTCTTTATTCCAACACCCGACCTTCTGGCCAACTGGAGATTCTAAATGCAGGTTTACGGGATTCTTTAATTGGAGAGTATCTTTAATCGGATATGGATCTCTTGATCTTTTATACTCGGTTAAAATCTCTAGCTGGGGGTAGACCTCTTCCAGGACGTTGTGCATCCGTCCGATCCTGCCCGCCTCTTCCCCTGGTGAGTAATATATGGCGACGTTATCTCTCTCTAATAGATTATTTTCCACGCAGCATCTGTGGAAAGGGATCAGGAAGTCCACGATAAAATGGTGATAGGAATCTAAATATCCTGCATGGTATTTTGGGGGTAGTAATCTAATAGTCACGGGATTAGCACGCATTTTACGAAGGCGAACGTGAGGATTCCTAACACGATTATCGTGAACACGACTGCCTCCTGGGAATTATCTGGTCGTAGGTTCATTGTCCTCGGTTTCGCATGGGAGGCTGGCATCGTCTAGACGATGGCCGCGAGCATGCATTTATCATGGTACCTTTATTTTATCTTTATCATCCGGATTTAACGCCGGCATTTCCGGAGACATATGAGCTGGCATATTGGCCGGCATAAATCCTAGCGTAACATTTCCATCATGACATATGAATTGTGAAGATTGAGGTAATTCTGTATGACCTGGTGCAGCAATGAACACATGGGAGAGGTATGGCTCGGAATTATTATATAGCTCCGGATTGCCACAGGCAATTTGCATATACCCTAACGCCGGTACTTGTAGCGTTTTGATTTCAATGCAGCCATTTGCTGCCATGTTTACTAATAATCCATCGATACATGGACTCTGAGAAGATTGCCACTCTGCCAAGAAAGCATCTGAATTATTAATCTTTTTCGAATTCATGCAAGAAATAAGAAAGAATGACAGTAATAATAAATTTCGCACTGGAATAACCTAAGTTGTGTTTATACCTTTTATATTAATCGTGCGCGCGCGAGTGTTTATCCTATTTCATCGGTCAGTGGATTATAACGAAATTCGGATGCATCTAATATAGGATAATTGTCTAGCGGACCGTCGAAATCATAATTAAAGAATTTTAACTCTCTTTCTAGGTGCTTATCTGCTATTCTTTTAAATTCCGGTGTATGATATCCGTGTCTTCTCCAGTGGTCCCTATAATCCTTTTTCTTGAAGGGGCTTCTATGATGAGATATTCTGCTCACCGGCTTATATTTTTCTCCATAAAAATCATATATCATTTTATATGCTTCAGAAAGATATTCATAGCGAATGAAAAAATCTACTAAACACTTACCGGTAGCATCAAATGGTTGATAATGGAGAAATTTTCTTTCTGACAGTCTAGAATATTTGCTGAAATCAAAATAATGACATACGAATTTATCAAAATTAGTATAAAGCTGGGGACCGGTTCCACCGCGGTGGACAGATCTAAAACTCCGCTCTTCTATTTCTAAATCTACATTTAGATTAAGTGGTCCGCTGTCTCTTTGTTCCGTATGATGGTACTTACTTACCAAAGCGTCATACGGATTTCTAATTACTGAAAAAGAAGCAAATTCAGTAGTGGTTAAAAGTTTGTAGACTTCATGCTTATAATAATCTGCTCCTCTACAGACAGAATCATGGGCTGTGCCTTTGTATTTAATCCCCACTCGATCTCTTATATTGGCCATTGTACGATTGGTATGTCTAGATGCCGTCTTCGAAATACGAAGCTGAATTATTCCTTTTTTAAGTTTTTCTTCAATAGAAGATAAATTAAAAGGTTTTGCTGTTACTTTTTTCATATGTTATTCTGTACCTTTTATATTAATCACGCGCGCGTAAGTGTTTAAAGAAGCGCGGCTTGTTTTTTTAGTGATCTCCTTTATATTTAAAGGTGGGATGTGTAGTAGCAGGGGAATGTGATCGGCGAGAACAAGCTTGTCAGATTACGTCGCATCTATAGAAGAAAAAGAACGGGAATTCCAAATTGGAGACCTGGTTCTAATAGTGTCTCTATTTACTGGAGAACCGGTCGAAGATGCTCCTCCTGGCGTTGTAGTAGAACGCTGTTGGGGTCCTGTTCTTGGCATGCCGAGAGAAGACGGTAGTCATCATTACCGTTTTGTGTATGTTTTATATTGGAAAGGCGGCTTGGAGCCTGGTGTTTCACCAGAGTGGATTAGACTGATAAGTCCAGCTTAACCTAATGAATCAGTAACAGGATTATAGCGTATATTTCTCATATCGAACATGTATGGAGTTTGCCTATCTAGACGTACTTGATCAAACTGATACCCAAATAATTGTAATTCTCGTCTATTAAAACTTTCTACTAATAATCTTGTACGATCATCATAATATAAGCGAAAATCTTTATCCCGCTTTCCACTCCACTTATTCTTTGGAATATGTACAGGTCCGGATTGACATCGGGGATCCCGGTGATGGCGATGTCCCGCAAGTATTTGTGTAAATGCCTCTTCCATGAATTCCATTTTTATGGCTATATCTACATGGCACTTTCCTGTTTCGTCAAACGGGTGATAAAATAGAAATTTTCTAAAATACTCGTTTGGCCACTCCGAATGAAATCTATTAATCCACTTTCCAAAATTACCTTGTGCACCCCATCGCTTTTGATATCCGTGAATTCCCCCACCATCGGCATGGCTCCAGTAACTCACTAAAAGATCAAATGGATTTCTTATAACCATTATTCTTAGTTTGTTTGATTTACTAAACTCGTGTGGCGTCGGCTGGAAGTGGGGAGTAGGACATGACATCATGTGATAATGATGGTGACCTTCTGGATGTTGCCATGAGGTCGGGTGGGCGCTGCCATGATATGAAGTTAAAAATTTACTCACACAGCGGCTTGCAGTTTTACGGATATTAATGTTAATAA